>CAYGNE010000323.1:0-3347 GCA_964351155.1 uncultured Rhodobacterales bacterium
ATGGTCGGCAGCCAGATCACCAAGCTGAACCCGATGCGCGCCTATTGCGTCGCCCTGTCCGCGGCGATCACGGTGATCGTGGCCAGCTGGCTGGGCCTGCCGGTCAGTTCGACCCACATTGCCGTGGGTGGGGTGTTCGGAGTCGGGTTTTTCCGGGAATGGCACATGGAGCGCCGGCTGCGGAAACTCGCCCTGCAGCCTAGCGTCAAACGCATCGCGCCCGAGGAACGGCGTCGCCGCAAACTGGTCCGCCGGTCGCATTTCATGACCATCGTCGCGGCGTGGATCGTGACCGTTCCGGCCGCCGCGCTGATGTCGGCGATGATCTTCCTGCTGCTGAACGCGATCAACGGCGCGGCCTGAGCCGGCAACCATACCCACTGGCGCGGCATCCGGCCGGTGGCGGGCCGGGAACCCGTTATCCGAACAGCGTCAGGATGAAGATGGTGAGGTTCGGCAGCGCGGTCAGCGCAAACCCGATTGCGCCGTACTTGAAGGCCTCAACCGCCATTTCCGTGATTTGTACCTCGGCCGGACCCGCCAGATATGCAAGGAACACCAGCCACACGGCAGCGGCGTGCTCGGACACATCAGACGCTTCGCCGAACGCGCGCCAGTCCCCTGCCTCCGCGTGGCACCTTGTGAACCCGTCGCCCGGCACAGACAAGACAGCAGCGATGCAATCGAAACGAAGGTCAGGGTCGCAAGCACCGGCTTCAATTCCACCACGCTCCAAGGCACCAACCCTTCGATGGACCCGGCTATGAAAAGAACCAGGATGACGAGGCCCAAAGCGCTGGAGCAGGCGGCGGTCTTGTAGGATTTCGACACCGCCAGAAAAAAGGACCGGCTCTATTTGCCCAGAGACACCGCGTCACGTCCGCGCCTTTCCTTTTCGCGCGCACGATCGTCCAAGGATCTGACCTCTCCCGGATTCGCGGAACCACCGGGACACTGAATGTCCCGGTGCCGCCGCGCCCAAGGAAGGTGCTTTCGCCACAAGGGCAGGCGCAGGACGCCCGGCCCGCTGCGCAGTTCAGAGACTGCCCAGATCCTTGCCGGCCTCGTAGCTGTCCATCCACAGACCGACGCTGGCCACCGCCACGCTTTCGATGGCCTTGCCGACCCCGGCGGCATCGCCGAGCCCGCCAAGCGAGATGGCAAGGTTGATGATCTGGCCCAGGATCGTGTTGGCCTTGTCCACATGCCCGGAATTCTCGCCCAGCGCCTTGAGCCCCTTGCGCAGCTGCGGCACCTGCTTTTCGGCGTCGACCGCCTGACGCATCAGGTCGTGGGTCTTGTCCAGCATCGTGTCCAGGTCCTTCATCGCCTTGCGGATGTTGCGGTTTTTCTTGCTGGCCATGAATGCCTTGACGTCCGAGGCGGATTTCTCGAACCGCTTGGTCAGTTCATTGGACTTGTCCAGCGCTTCATAGACCTTTTTGATCATCTTGTTGGCGCGGTGATAGAACACCGCAACGCATTTCTCGATTTCCTTGAGATCGGCCTTGGCCTTGTTCAGGGTTGGTGCCACATCCACGCCCAACACGGAATTCAGCGAGCTCAGGGCAATCTCGCGCGCGCCCCGGTGCTTCTTGTAGACCGCCGCGAGGGCCGACAGCTGTTTGATGAACAGCTTGATCTTGGTGTCCAGGTCCATCAACACGGTGACGATTTCCTTGGCCAGCGAGGCGACCGAACGCGTCAGCGTGACCAGCGCAAAGGGCAAGGTGCCCGGCACCGCCGCACCGGCAATCCCAAGGCCGACGCCGACCGTTCCCTTGGTGATCTTGACCGCCTTGTCCTTTTTGTACTTGCTGGCCACAGCGGCGTGAATCCGCATCTTGCGCATCACTTCGATCGGCACTTCGCGCATGTCGAGCTGCAGATCGCGGGCATGGGTGGTGACGGCGTCGATCACATCGCTCATGGAATCCGCATCCATCAGCCCGCCGACCTGCTTGACGATCACCCGCAGGTCCTTGTCGCATTTCTTGACGGCGGTATCGAACCGGCCGTTCAGCATGTTGTTCAGCATGCCCAGCCCGCCCTTGGCCTCGATTTCCAACGCCAGGACCTCGAGCAGCTTCAGTTCGACGGGACATGAACTGACCCCCAGCCGGATATCCTTGACCGAGTCATTCATGGCCGCGCCGAAATCCTTCTTGTAGATCACGCGCTCCTTGTTGCCGTGTTTCTGCAGCGCCGCCAGGTCCTTGGTCACGATCGCCTTGGCCTTGGCCAGGTCGGCCTTGATCGCCTTCTTCTTCATCGGGTTCTTCTTGGGGATCTTGCCGGTATCTCCGACCACCGCGTCCAGCGCCGCCTCGACCTCGGTCAGTGCATCGATCAGGTCACCGGCGGATTTTCCCGTCTTGGCCTTTTTCAGATCCTTCAGCGCCTTGGTCAGTCTCGCGTCATTGGCCGGCTTGGTGGACATCGGCCAGGCCTGTTTCCACCAGTTGTTGGACAATTCCACCTTGCCGCGAATGCCCACTTCGTCCAGATCGTCCGATCCCGCCATAGTCCGTCCCTCCGATTGCGCCGTGCCGGGCACCGGTCGGTGCTGACATCAGGCCTGAACACGCGGCGGTGCGACATGTCATCAGGTCGCCCCGCCGATCCGCCGGTCGAGTCGTTTTTGCGACCGGCATCTGACAGGGACTATAGCGAAAACCGCCGGCGCGACCGTAATCTTGATCACACAGATCGCAACAGCAGGAAATCAACAGTTACCCGCATGAATGCCGGCACCAAAGCCCGGGTGAACGCCCTGAAGACCTCCCTGGCCGTCAGCTCCTGCCGATAACCGGCAAGACCGTATCCGTCGACGTCGCCCCGGGTCACACCCCGAGACACCAGCGCATGATGGCCTTTTGCGCGTGCAGGCGGTTTTCGGCCTCTTCAAAGACAACCGAGTTCGGCCCGTCCATCACCGCGGATGTGGCCTCTTCCTCGCGATGCGCGGGCAGGCAGTGCATGAACAGCGCATCCGGTTTCGCACTGGCCATCAGCGCCTCGTTCACCTGATAGGGGCGCAGCATGTTGTGCCGGCGTTCGCGCGCGGATTGGGCGTCATGCATGGACACCCACGTGTCCGCAACCACCAGGTCCGCGCCCTGAACCGCCTTGTGCGGGTCGCGTTCTATGGTGATCGACACGCCTTTGTTGCGGGCGAGCCCAACGAATTCCGGCTCCGGGTCCAGTTGCGCCGGACCGGTGAATGTCATGTCAAAACCGAACTGGCCGGCGGCATGCAGGAACGAGGCGCAGACATTGTTGCCGTCCCCGGTCCAGACGACCTTCTTGCCGGCAATCGGGCCGCGGTGTTCTTCATAGGTCATCAC
>CAYGNE010000324.1:0-3342 GCA_964351155.1 uncultured Rhodobacterales bacterium
ACGAAGGCTGGACCTTCCCGTCCAACGCGCCCGCAGGGAACGATTTCGACGGCCTTGCCTGCGGTGCGGACGGCATGACCGAAGCCGATTATTCCTGCGGCACGGATTCCTGCGCCGTCGATGCCGGCGGCGACCCTGCCGATTTCGACGAGTTCGACGTGGGGGCCGACTTGCTGGGCGGGCTGGATATCGACCCGGGCGTCTGACGCACCGGCCCCGACCAGAAAAAACGCGAACCGCCCCGGGATTCGGGGCGGTTCGGCGTTCTGACCGCGGCAACAGCCTCCGGGCTAGCCCCTGTCCGGGTGGGCGGCGGCAAAGGCCGGATGTCCGGCGCAGGCGCTTGCAACCTTCTGGATACGGCTCAGATCACCGGTCGGCACGTTCCAGCGATCGGCGTTATAGAGTTGCGGTATCAGGCAGATATCCGCAAGACCGGGCTGCGGGCCACAGCAATAGGGCGCCTGCTCGAACTCTGCCAGCATCTGGTCAAAGGCCTGCAGGCCGGGGCGGATGAACCGTTGCATCCACGCGGTGCGCACCTCTTGCCGTCCGGTGATGTCCACCGCATGTGCGGCGACCGAAGAATTGCAGACCGGGTGGATATCCACCGCGATGGCATAGGCGAGCGCCTGCTGCAAGGCGCGCCTGGCCGGTTCCGCCGGAAGCAGCCCAAGCTCGCGCGTGGTGTCCAGGTATTCGATGATGGCCAGTGACTGGGTCAGCCGCAGCCCGTCGATTTCCAGGACCGGAACCAGACCCTGCGGGTTCCGCGCAAGATGCGCAGGCGATTTCTGCGCGCCCGCGAGCAGGTCGACCTGAACCGCCTCAAACGTGATCCCGGCCAGGTTCAGCGCGATGCGAACCCGGTAACTGGCCGAGGACCGGAAGTAGTCGAAAAGGACGGCATCAGCCATCCGAATAGGACCTTGCGGTTTCCATCAGCTCTTTCAGCACGCTGACATCTCCGATCCGGTTGGCCATCATCAGGACCAGCCGGGCGTTCAGGGCATGGCTTTCGTCTTCGTCCAGGCCGGAATGGGCATCCATCAACGCGTTGTAGAATTCATCCTGATCCGGGCTGAGCCGGTCCGGTGCGACATTGCTCATTCTTCTTCCTCCCTCAGTTCGGCGCCAAGCGCGCGGTTGCGTGCGGCCATGACGGATTGTTCGGTCGGGCTGTCAAACACCGCACAGACGTGGCCATCGGGTCGGAAAAGATACGCCTTGCCCGATCCGTAGCGGCGAATGGCATGGCCGTTGGTGGCCGTGAAACACGGGTAGTCGGCCCGATGGTTGACCCCGATGCGGCGCACCCGCGTCATCTCGGGCAGCGTCACATCGCCGAACCCGACCAGCGTGAAATCACCCTGCACCTCTGTCAGCAACCAGCTGTCGCCGGTCTCGCCCGACAGCGGGGCATCGATCAACGCCCGCCCCGGCGCCACCTGCGCCGCCCCCGGCGTCTGCAGCACCATACCCTCCAGCGAACAGGGCACCGACAACCGGCCGGAATTCAGCAGCTTCTGCGCAAATGGCTGATCGCTGGCCAGTCTGAGGGCCTCGGCACGGAACAGCGCCTCGATCGGGGTCTTGGGCGTCATGAAATTGGTCGAGCGCGACGAATTCAGGATGTTCTCCGCGGATCCGTGGCTGCGCTCCTCGTGGTAGGTCTCGATGAGCTCCGCGCCGGCCTCGCCCTTGAGAACCGCGCCCAGTTTCCAGCCCAGGTTGTCGACATCCTGTATGCCGCCATTGCCGCCGCGCGCCCCGAACGGGCTGACCACATGGGCGCTGTCGCCGACAAAGATCACGCGCCCGTGCACGAAACGGTCAAGCTTGATACAGCGGAACTTGTAAACGCTGACCCAGTCGAGCTTGAACGGCTTGTCCCCGACAATGGCCTTGATCCGCGGGATCACCTTGTCCTCTGCACTCTCGGCCTTGCCATCGGCGCCCACGTCCAGCTGCAGGTCGATCCGATAGATATTGTCCGGCTGCATGTGCAACAGCGCCGACTTGCCCGGGTGAAACGGCGGATCGAACCAGAACCAGCGTTCCGGCACGTCCTCGTCGCCAAACGGGCTCTGCTGCATCTCGATATCCGCGATCAGGAATTGTTCCTCAAAGGTCTGCCCGGTGAAATCCAGCCCCATGCGTTCGCGTGTCGCCGATCCGGCCCCGTCGCAGGCAATCAGGTATTCGGCCTCGATCCGATACGTGCCATCCGGGGTCTCGATTTCCAGCTCGACAAAATCACCGTGGTCCCGGTGCCCGGTCACCTTGTTCTTGAACCGCAGGTCGATCAGGTTCGGAAACTCGCTGGCGCGGTCGATCAGGTATTCTTCGACATAATATTGCTGAAGGTTGATAAAGGCCGGGTACTTGTGCCCGTCCTCGGGCAGCAGGTCGAAACTGTAGACTTCCCTGTCGCCGTGAAACTGGCGCCCGACCTTCCACGTCACGCCCTTGTCCAGCATCCGCTGCCCGACACCAAGCCGGTCGAGGATCTCCAGCGTCCGCTTGGACCAGCAGATCGCGCGGCTCCCGACCGAAACGACATTGTTGTCATCCAGAACCACCGATCTGATCCCGCGCTGGGCCAGATCGATGGCCATGGCCAGCCCGATCGGGCCGGCTCCGATGATCGCCACCGCATGCCGCGCTTCGGTTTCCGTCAGGCCGGGCGGCGCGACATAGGGGAAAGGGGTATAGTCATAAGCCATCGTTTTCCTCCGTTCAAACGCTTGCCGGGTTGTCCCACCTTGCACAACGCGGGCGCCCGGCACCTTGATTCCGATCAGGTTGCCCCGGGCGGCACCCCCGGCGCCGTCGACCAGTTCGGCCAGCAGCCCATCGCGATGCTCAGCTTCCAGCCGTCCCGGTCCCTGATGCAGACATAGATCGCATCGATCACCTCAAGCGGCGACCCGTCGGCGCGCAAACGCCTGACGTCCCTCAGATCGACCATCGCCGTCGTGTCATTGCATTGCCGCGCGCGGATGGATCCGATCTCGGTATGGTCGAAACCAAGCGCCTCAAGGTCCGCGAATTGCTGCTTGAGCATGGCGATGAACGCGGCGCGATCCGGCAGGCACAGCGGTCCGCTCGCCAGCACATAGACGATGGGTTCGGAAAAGAACGCCGCGATTGCATCAAAATCCCGCGCGTTCCACGCGCGCAGGTAGGATGCGAACAGCGTTTCCATTTCCGACTGAAGGCTCATCCCTGCAGGGCCTCCCACATCTCCAGATCGCGCTCTGCTGTCCAGATGCGCGGCGTGTCGATGCCGCGGGCCTCGTCATAGGCGCGGGCCACGTTGAAGGGCAGGCAATGCTCATA
>CAYGNE010000325.1:0-3342 GCA_964351155.1 uncultured Rhodobacterales bacterium
TGGCTGGTGCCGGCGGGCAGGGCCGCGAGGGCGGTCAGGATGTCGTCCTTGCTGTATTTGGCCTCCATTGCCATTGCAAAGACCGCCTCCTTGGCCTTTCGCCACAATGTGCCCCGCCGGCAATCGGACTCGTATTCCGATTCGGTCATGCCCGATGAGGGGTCATATGGGTCCCCCAGGCACAACAGCTTGGCCGTCTGCTGCGTGATCGTCGAACCACCATGGCCGGACAATGGCCCGCGCCCTTCACTCAGGTTGATGCGGATGGCGCTGGCGATACCCCGGGGGCTGATCCCGAAATGACGGTAGAACCGCTTGTCTTCGGTCGCGACAATCGCGTTCTTCAGATGTGGTGACACGGTGTCTGTTGTGATGACGCCGCCAAACTGATCCCCGCGCCAGGCAAAAACAGCGCCCTCGTGGTCCAGCATTGTGACCGACCCGCGCGCCCGCCCATCGAGCAACGCGTTTGCTTCGGGCAGCGTCGAATAGATATAGACGACCCATCCCGCAATGAGCAGACCGAACACGGTGCCGACGCGCCATGTGACGGCCCAGATCATGCGCATCAACCATCCGAAAAGTCGGCGGAAGAACCCGCCGATCCCGCCGGAACCACCACTTTTGCGCCGCCGCGGCGGACTTGCCTTGCGACGTGCGGGATTTGCCGCGGTCTTTGCGGGTTTCGATTTCGCGCGTGTTGGCTTTGCAGCGCCCTTGGCAGATGCCGGATAGCGCTTGTCCGCCACCAAAGGCGGTTTGCGTGTCGGTTTCTTGGTCATGCTCAGCCCTGCCCGGCCTTTGTGTTTGCGGCGACATTACAGCGCCCGGTCAGGTTTGTAGAGAGTTCCCTTTGCGGAAGTGACGTTTTGCAACCAGCCCGTTTTTTGGGCGAACGGCGCAATTTGTGCAAAAATTGTGCAATCTTGGTCGATTTGATCGTCATTTCCGCTCCTTCCCAGTTTTCATGCTGCAGTGCGGCGGCTTTCTTGACCGCACATAAGCAGTTCGACCAACCGGGGAAAGGGTCATAGGTGAAACTCATCATAGCCACGATCAAGCCATTCAAACTCAACGAGGTCCGCGAAGCGCTGACCGAAGCCGGGGTCCGCGGCATGATGGTCGCTGAAATCAAGGGCTTCGGCTCGCAGTCCGGGCACACCGAAATCTACCGCGGTGCGGAATACGCGGTGAACTTCGTTCCCAAGATCAAGCTCGAAGTCGTGGTTCCAGCCTCGATGGCCGATCAGATCGTGGAAACCATCGCGAATACCGCCCGTACCGACAAGATCGGCGACGGCAAAATCTTTGTACTTGATGTGGAGCAGGCCATGCGCGTGCGGACCGGCGAAACCGGGCCGGATGCTCTTTGACACCGCCACGAACAAAAGGAATAGACGGAATGAAACCACTGACACTGTTAACTGCGTGCATCGGTCTGATGGCGCTGCCAACACTGGGGCTGGCGCAAGAGGCCGATGTCACCCCCACAAACGCGGATATCGGCTTTATCCTCAACACCTTCATGTTCCTGGTGATGGGCATTCTCGTGTTCTGGATGGCCGCGGGCTTCGCCATGCTCGAGGCGGGTCTGGTCAGGTCCAAGAACGTCACCATGCAACTGACCAAGAACATGGCGTTGTTTTCGCTGGCGGCACTGTTCTACTTCCTGCTGGGCTACAATCTCATGTATCCCGGCGATGGCTGGTCCATCGGCGGCGTGCTGGGCGCGTTCTCGGTCACCGGGTTGGAAACGGTCGGGCTGGACGGGGCCGAACCGGATCTAACCTATGCCTCGGTCGGGTCTGATTTCTTCTTTCAGTTGATGTTCTGTGCCGCGACGGCATCCATCGTATCCGGCGCGGTGGCCGAACGTATCAAACTGTGGCCCTTCCTGATCTTTGTGATCGTATTGACCGCTGTGATCTATCCGATCCAGGCCAGTTGGAAATGGGGTGGTGGGTTCCTCGACGAGGCCGGCTTCCTGGACTTTGCCGGATCCACCGTTGTGCATTCTGTTGGTGGCTGGGCGGCCCTGACCGGGGCGATCATCCTTGGCCCGCGGATCGGCAAGTACACCAAGAGCGGACGCGTGGTTCCGATCCCGGGATCGAATCTGGCACTGGCAACCTTGGGCACGTTCATTCTTTGGATGGGATGGTTTGGGTTCAACGGGGGCTCGCAACTCTACATGGATACGGCGGCCAACGTTGCCGACATTAGCCGGATCCTGGCCAACACCAACGCCGCGGCCGCTGCCGGGTCGGTGGCTGCGCTTGCCCTGACACAGATCCTGTTCAAGAAGCCGGACCTGACCATGATTCTG
This sequence comes from uncultured Rhodobacterales bacterium, assembly GCA_964351155.1. GTDB lineage: Bacteria > Pseudomonadota > Alphaproteobacteria > Rhodobacterales > Rhodobacteraceae > CAYGNE01. Next base: position 2,327 of record CAYGNE010000325.1, read on the forward strand.
AACGGCGCGCTTGCCGGGCTGGTCTCGATCACGGCCGAACCGCTGACACCAACACTGATAGAGGCGACGCTGATCGGCGCGGTCGGTGGTGTGATCGTGGTCTTTGCGGTGCCGTTCCTCGACCGCCTGAAGATCGACGACGTGGTTGGTGCGATCCCGGTGCACCTGTTCGCCGGCATCTGGGGCACGGTTGCCGTGGTCATCACCAACCCTGACGCAACACTGGGAACGCAACTCTACTCGATCGTGGTCGTCGGGGTATTCGTGACTGTGACGTCGGCCATCGTATGGTTTCTGCTGAAATCGACCGTTGGCATCAGGGTCGATGACGAAGAAGAGATCAACGGGCTGGATATGGCCGAACTCGGCATGGAAGCCTATCCGGAATTCTCCAAACTCTGATCCGCACAAGATCGCGAAAGGCCCCGGTTTTCATCACCGGGGCCTTTCCAATTGGGTTAGATGATCAAAAAAACTCAGACACCGCAGTCGACGATGGCTTGCGCAAGAATCGGCACCGTTCTCCGGTTCAGGCCGGCGATGTTCATCCGGCTGTCCCCAACCATGTATATGCCGTGATCGGCGCGCAGCTTCTCGACCATTTCCGGTGTCGTGCCAAGGCGCGAGAACATGCCGCGATGCTGTGCCAGAAAACCGAAGCGGTCCGAGCCGGACAGGCGCTGTAACTCGTCGGCCAGCGACTGGCGCAGGTTCAGCATCGACAGGCGAACCTCTTCCAGTTCGGCAGACCAGTCTGCACGCAGCGCATCGTCGTTCAGAATCATCGTTACCAATCGTGCCCCATGGTCAGGGGGAAACGAGTAATTCTGCCGGTTCAGAAAGGCGAGCGTGTCCTGGTTCAGCCCGGTCTGACCCGCATCCCGGGACACGGCCATCAAAAGCCCGGTGCGTTCACGGTAGATGCCGAAGTTCTTTGAACAACTGGCTGCGATCAGGCATTCGGGGGCCTGTGATGCGACCATCCGCGTCGCTGCCGCGTCTGCCTCCAACCCGTC
>CAYGNE010000326.1:0-3318 GCA_964351155.1 uncultured Rhodobacterales bacterium
AACTGTCAGTGTCCGACGGGCTGCGGGCGGTGAAATTCGCGGAAGTCGTGATCGTGCTGCTGGATGCGCAGATCCCGTTCGAACAGCAGGATCTGCGCATCGCCGATCTGGCCGAACGCGAGGGCCGCGCCGTGGTGGTCGCGGTCAACAAATGGGACATCGAGGACAACAAGCAGGAAAAGCTGCGCGATCTTCGCGAAGCCTTTGAACGGCTGTTGCCGCAGCTGCGCGGCGCACCGCTGATCACGGTCAGCGCAAAAACGGGCAGGGGGCTGGACCGTCTTCACAGCGCGATCATGCGTGCCCACGACGTCTGGAACCGCCGGGTGCCGACCGCCGCGCTCAACCGCTGGCTCACCGGCATGCTCGAACAGCACCCGCCCCCCGCGCCACAGGGCAGGCGGATCAAGCTGCGCTACATGACCCAGGTCAAGACCCGGCCGCCGGGCTTTGTCGTCATGTGCTCGCATCCCGACAAGATGCCGGCGAGCTATTCGCGATATCTGGTCAACGGGCTGCGCGACGATTTCGACATGCCCGGCACACCGATCCGCCTGACCATGCGCGGGCAGGGCGACAAGAACCCCTACAAGGGCCGCAAGAAGACCGGCCCCAGCAAACTGCGCAAACACACGCAGGGCCGCCGCGACTAGTCCGGGCCGGCGCGGCTTTGGCAAAGCGTTCCGCGAGGCCGGGTTTTCAGTAGGCCGCCCAATCTCTGCTTTCGCGGTTTAACAGCGTGATGTAGTTGCCTTTCTGGAAACCGGAACCGATCAACAGGTGCACGTCATGAACAGGCGCGATGTGGTCATGGGCGGAGGAGCCTGCGGACTGATGAGTTTGTTGGGTCGATCAGCGGCCAGCGCGGGACCGCGGTTTTTTGTCCCGGCAGAGGAATCCCGGCACCAGCGGACCTTCATGCAATGGCCGGTCAATCGCCGCGTGCACCCCGATCCGGTTTTCCTTGACATGGCCCAGCAAACCATCGCCGACATCGCCAACGCGATTGCCGCATTCGAGCCGGTGACCATGCTTGCCGCGCAAGAGGATCACCGGGCCGCGCGCCGGAAACTGTCCCATACCGTCGAGCTCTGGGACATCCCGACAGAAGACCTCTGGTGCCGTGACGCCGGGCCGGTGTTCGTCGTGAATGCCGCCGGCGATCTGGCGGTCAGCCATATCCGTTTCAACGGCTGGGGACGCAAACAGGTTCACCGGCGCGACGCGCAGGTCGCCGGTCGAGTCGCGGAACGTCTGGGCCTGCCGCTGCGTGCGACCGGCCTGCAGGGCGAGGCAGGCGGCGTCGAGCAGGACGGCCATGGCCTTTTGATCGCCCATGAAAGCAGTTGGGTGAATGACAACCGCAATCCGGGGCTGTCGCGCGACCAGATCGAGACTCGCCTGCTGCGCGCATATGGCGCCGAGCGGATGATCTGGTCGAAAGGGGTCTGGAACCAGGACATCACCGACTACCATATCGACAGCCTGGCCCGCTTTACCGGCCCGGGAAGGGTGCTGATCAACCTACCCGACGATCCCGACATGCAGGATCCGTTCCACCTCGCGGCGCTGGACACCCATGACCGGCTGGTCGCCGCGGGACTCGATGTCGATGTCATCCCGGAACCCAACCGCCGCCGGTTGAGCAGCTTCGATTTCGTCGCCTCCTATGCCAACTACTACGTCTGCAACGGCGCTGTCATCGCCGCCCGGTTCGGTGACCACGAAACCGACAAGATCGCGCGCGACGCCCTTGCCCGGCACTATCCCGGCCGCGCAATCGTGACCCTGGATGTCGACCCGCTGGGCGAAATGGGCGGCGGCATTCACTGCGCGACCCAGCAGATGCCCGCCCCATGAGCTGGATGTCGCGCAACGCGCCCGTGATCGAGGCCATCGCCGCGATGGTCACCGCCCTCGTGGCCGTCGCCGCCCTGATCGGCGTAAAGATCCAGCTCGACGAGGCCGACCGCCTGCAAAGAACCCAGTCGGCCCGCGAAGCCTATCGCGCGCATCTCGCCCTCGCGGCCGCGATGCCGGATTTCGCCCGGCCCGAAAACGCCTGCCGCCTGCTCGCTTCCAAACGGGCCGGTGCCTATGTGGCGTTCGTCGATCACATGCTCTATTCGGCAGAACAGATGCTGGCCGTCAGCGACGGATGGGAGGAAACCTTCCAGACCCAGCTTCTGGACCACCGGGACTACCTGTGCTCACCCGTTGGCCCCGAGGGCGAAACCGTGGAAACCGCCCGGCTCCTGACGCGTTTCCGGCAATCCGCTTGCGCGGCGACGACAGATTGCGAATGACACCGGGGTGACCTTCGCCCCTGCCATCCGGCGCGATTTTTTGGCGCGGGTTCGCCGATACACCCGCCGGTTGCGGCATTCCCGCGCATGGCAATTGAAATGCGGCGCGGAAACTGGGAAAATGGCGATGCGTTTGCCGGGGCCGTCCGGAATGCAAGTGATGGGTATCGAAATGAATTTGCGCGATCACACACGGAAATACTGCGACAAGGACAACCGCATCGCCGCGCTGAACCTCTTTGGCACTTTCGCGGTCTATTTCACGTCGCTCTGGCTCGCCATCAGCCAGTCCCACCTGTGGTACGTGCTGATCCCCGCCGTCGCCGTGCACGCGTTCTCGGCCGTCCGCCTCTACGTGCTGCAGCACGATTTCGGACATCATTCGCTGTTTGAAACCCGCGCGCAGAACGAACTGGCCGGCCATGTCGTGTCGCCCTTCACCTTCGCGCCGGTCGGGGTGATGAAACAGAATCACAACCTGCACCATGCGGGCGTCGGCAATCTCGAACACCGCGAAACCGGCGAGATCAACACCATGACCCTGCGCGAATGGAACGCTGCGGGGTTCTGGAAACGCCTGCAATACCGGCTCTACCGCAACCCGTTCATCCTCGTGCCGCTGGGCGCGCTTTTCACCTATTTCATCCGCTACCGCTGGCCCAAGAACACGCTGCGCTTCGGCTGGAAGGGCGTGGTGCTGCACAATCTCGCGGTCCTGACCTGGGTCGGGCTGATCTGGGCACTGTCCGGCTGGCCCGGGCTGGGCATCTATTTCGCCGCGTCGCTTCTCGGGGGCATGCTCGGCGTGTTCCTCGTCTACCTGCAGCACAATTTCGAGGACACCTACTGGGACCGCCGCCCGGATCTGGACCCGCAGCTGGCGGCGATCCAGGGGTCGTCCTGTCTCGATTTCGGGGCATGGTTCGACCATGCGGTGGCCTGTATCACCCTGCATGACATCCACCACCTGAACTCGCGCATCCCGTCCTACCGGCTGCGCGCCTGCCACTAC
>CAYGNE010000327.1:0-3312 GCA_964351155.1 uncultured Rhodobacterales bacterium
CCGATTTCCGCCGCCTCGGCGCGGATCGCGTCCATGTCATCGCCCAGCACCTCGGTGGCGGGGATCACCGGAACCCCGGCGGCAATCGCGACCTTGCGGGCGCTGGCCTTGTCGCCCAGGGCGCGCATGGTGTCGGCCTTGGGGCCGATGAAGGTGATCCCGTTCTGGGTGCAGGCATCCACGAAGGCCGGGTTTTCCGACAGGAGGCCGTAGCCGGGGTGAATGGCATCGGCGCCAGACGCCTTGGCGACGCGGATGATTTCATCGATCGACAGATAGGCGGCGACCGGCCCCATGCCCTCGCCGATGCGGTAGGCCTCGTCCGCCTTGAACCGGTGCAGCCCGAGCTTGTCCTCTTCGGCGTAGACCGCGACGGTGCGTTTGCCCATTTCGTTGGCTGCCCGCATCACCCGAATGGCGATCTCGCCCCGGTTCGCTATCAGGATTTTCTTGAAATCGGTCATCGGAGCCTCGCCTCAGGGATGGATTGCGCATTGTGTAGGCGGGATCAGGAGCGCCGTAAACGCCTTGTTTCGACCATTTCCCGGGATTTGGCGACAGCAATCCACCAATGGTGTGACCTAAGGGAAACCCGGCAGCTCGATCGGCGCCGGAAGGTCCGAAATCCGGTGCGCGCCGATCTGACCCATGTTGGCCTGCATGTCGCGCGCCAGCATGTCGATCAGGTGGGCCGGACCGGCGGCGCCAAGTGCCGCAACGGCATAGTGAAAGGCCCGCCCGAGCATCACGAAATCCGCACCCAGCGCCAGCGCCCGCAGGATGTCGAGGCCGCCCTCTATTCCACTGTCCATGATCAGGGGCAGGTCGGTGGCGGCGCGGATGGCCGGCAGCACCTCGATGGTCGAGAGCGAGCCGTCGAACTGCCGCCCGGCATGGTTGGAGACCCAGAGCGCATCGACCCCGACCTCGGCCAGCGGCTGCGCGTCCGCGGCGCGCATGACGCCCTTGACGATGAACCGGCCCTGCCAGTGGTCGCGCAGCCATTTGACATAATCCATGTCCGGCGAGGTGCGCAGCAGATAACCGATATGCGCCGTTGGCGGCAGGCTCTTGTGATCGCCATGGACGTATTTGTCGAGCGTGCGCATGCGCGGCATGCCGGTGCGCGCCATTCCCATCGCCCATGCCGGGCGCAATGCCACCTGCGCCATCAGGCGCGGAGTCAGGCGCGGGGGCGAGGTCAGACCGGACCGGGTCTGGCGTTCGCGGCGCGACGGGATCGGCACATCCACCGTCATCACCAGCGTGGTGAACCCCGCCGCCCGCGCGCGGGCCAGAAGGTCGCTGCGGATGGCTTCGTCCTTGGGCGGGTAGATCTGGAACCAGCCATGATCGCCCAGATGCGGTGCGAGTTCCTCGGGGCTGGTCGCGGCGACGTTGGACATGCAATAGGGCAGCCCGGCCTTGGCGGCGGCCTGCGCCAGCATCCGTTCAGCCCCCGACCACATCAGGCCGGACATGCCGATCGGGGCGACGCCGAAAGGTTGCGGAAAATCATGACCCAGGAAACGGGTGCTGACTTTCGGCTCTATCGGTCCATGCAGGATGGATTGCATGAACCCGACCCGGTCCAGCGCCGCGCGGTTGCGATGCTTGGTCGCCTCGATGCCGGTGCCGCTGTCCAGGTATTCCCAGACGAATTTCGGCATCCGTTGTTCGGCGCGCCGGCGCAGATCGACGAGTCCGGGGTATTTGCTGTGCAGATCCATGGCCCCTTTTCGGATGCTGCCGGGTCCAATGCAAGCGCTTTCATGCGACTTTTGTCTGATCCCTGCCGCGCTCCTGTTCCTGGTCGCCGGCGGACTCTGCGTCGGGCCAGAGCAGGTTGAGTTCATCGAGCCAGGGAAAGTACCGCAGCAGGCCGGGCAGGGCGGTTTCTTCGATTCGGTCGTCCCCCATATGCGTGCGGCTGTCGTTGGAATCATGCACCGAGCGGATGTAGAACGGGCGCAGGTCGTAATTGACCCGGACCGGGTGGCGGCGCGACACCTTTTTGTGGGCGAGCATGTAGGGATTCTTGCGTGTTTTGGTCGGGGCCACGAGGCTGAGGCCGAGATTGGTGAACGGCACCTCGCGTTGCAGCAGGCGCACGCCGTCCTTGCCGAAATCGGCGGTCAACCCGCTGGCATAGGACAGGTAGATGCATTCCTGGTCCTCGCGGAACCCGGGCAGGACGAATTCGGCCTCGCGCCGGGTGGTTTCCACGAAATCGGCGGCAACGGCGTCGTCATCATCCAGCACGATCTGGATCGAATGGCTGACCCGGTTCATCCGCTTGCGCATGTAGCGCTGAAACCACCGGCCCGCGCCATCGGGCGGACGGTAAAGGATGCGGCAGCGGTCCTTGCCCAGCGTGTCATAGCAGACGTCTTCCAGCACGGTCTTGTGTGCGTCGGGCAGATCCTCGGAGGTGAGCAGCAGCAGGGTGAAATTCTGGTCCGACTGGGCGGCGAGACTGGGCAGGGCCATGTTTTCGAAGTAGTGGAACCGTTTGCGCAGACGCGCCGGGTCGAGAAGCCGGGCCTTGTCCTTGCTCGGGGCCGAGCGCCAGCCCGACTTGCCAAAAAACGAGTAGCGCATCTGAAATACGGTTTGCAATCCGGGTTCCATGGGTGCTCTGTCACGCTCCGTTCTTGGTTGCCAAAACGTTAACCCGTGCGGGGCCGTGGGCCAACTCGTTTCTGCGAACATGATTAAAACGCGCGCAGCCGATGCGGGATGGCCAGCGTGAAGCGGTTGCAGAAGGGGCAAAAAAACGCGCGGAACATAAATGGAACACATCTTTAACTGAGCACGCGGCTGCGGTATGGTCCTGCCATGAGCAGTTTCGATGACATGGACGCCTTTGAAGGCGCGTCGCTGTCGGCCCGCGCGATGGCCGCGCGTCCGCAGCCATATCTGGATGGTCTGAACGCGGCACAGCGTGACGCCGTCGAACGGCTGGACGGTCCGGTCCTGATGCTGGCCGGGGCCGGCACCGGCAAGACCAAGGCACTGACCGCGCGGATCGTGCATCTGCTGAACACGGGCAAGGCGCGGCCGAACGAGATTCTGGCGGTGACCTTCACCAACAAGGCCGCGCGCGAGATGAAGAACCGTGTTGGCGGTATGCTGGGGCAGAGCATCGAGGGGATGCCGTGGCTCGGCACGTTCCATTCGATCTGTGTGAAGTTGCTGCGCCGGCATGCCGAACTGGTGGGGTTGAAAAGCAACTTCACCATCCTGGATACCGACGACCAGCTGCGCCTGTTGAAGCAACTGGTCTCGGCCAGCGGGATCGACGACAAGCGC
>CAYGNE010000328.1:0-3273 GCA_964351155.1 uncultured Rhodobacterales bacterium
GAAGAATGGGACAAGGGCCACGCACACTGATCGCGCCCGGCAAAACAAGACCAGGACCCCGGAGCCCCCGCTCCGGGGTCTTTTCGTTCCGGGCGGGCGCTTGTCAGCGGATCACGCGATCATACATTGCTAGGTGTCAATCCGGGCCATGCCCGCCCTTCACAGGAGCAGCCACATGATCGATATCAAATCGCCCCGCAACGATGGCATTCTCGAAATCCACATGAACGGCGAGATCACCGCCGAGGACTACCAGAACACCCTGACCCCGGCATTGGAACAGGCGCTGGCCGAGCATGACCGGGTCCGCCTTCTGGTTCGGATCGGCCCCGGTTTCGAAGGTTATTCCGCCAAGGCGGCCTGGGCCGACGCCAAGCTGGGGCTGCGCCACTGGAGCGGTTTTGAACGCATCGCGGTCGTCACGGACGTGGACTGGATCGAAACCCTGATCGGTGCGCTTGGCTTTGTCTTTCCCGGCCCGGTCGACACGTTCGATCTGGACGAACTGGACGACGCCCGCCGCTGGCTGACCGAGTCGCTGGGCAGTCTGCACATGTCCGACCTTGGCAACGGCGTCCTTCACGTCAGGCTGGTCGGCAAGCTGGACCCCGCCGCCTACGAACGCGGCGAGGACAATCTTGATGCCTTCATCCGCGACAATCCGGGAATGAAGCTGTTGCTCGACCTGCGCGAGTTCGATGGCTGGCAGGGTCTCGCGGCGCTTGGCGATCATTTCAAGCTGGTGCGCGACCATCGCCATGTACCAACCCGCGTGGCCATCGTCGGCGACGAAACCTGGCAAAAACTGGCTGCACGGGTGATGCGCCGTTTCCTGTCCGGCGAAAGCCGCTATTTTGACGAGGATCACATTGAGGATGCCAAGCGCTTTCTCGCCTGAACCGCAACCGGTGATGCGCGGATCCGAGACCGCGCTACGCATCCTGATGCTGCCGTTGCTGGCGGCACAGGGCGCGTATGTCCGGCACCGCGCGCTGATCCTGCCGGAAGCCGCCGGCGCCCGCGACGGGACTGCCGGCGCCGGGCGTGATCTCAACGTGCTGATCATCGGGGATTCATCGGCAGCAGGGGTTGGCGTGGACACGCAGGACATGGCGCTGAGCGGCCAACTTGTCTCCCGGCTTGCGCACGGATTCCGGGTGCGTTGGAAACTCGAGGCGCAAACCGGCGCAACGACCGCGTCCACCATCGCGCGCCTTGCCGACACCCCGCGTTTTCAGGCAGATGCCGTCGTGATTGCGCTGGGGGTGAACGACTGCACACGCGGCACGACGCTGCGCCGCTGGCACACGCGTCAAACCCAATTGTACGATCTCTTGCGCCGCGACTATGGCGCGCGACGGCTCTATGTCACGGCGGTGCCACCACTGGGACAGTTCCCCTTGCTGCCCGACCCGCTGCGCAGGGTGCTGGGACTGCATGCCGCGCGGATGGATGACGTGTTGAGCCGTTTGCTGGATACCCAGCCGGACTGTACCCGCATCAGCATCGATCTGCCGCCCGATCCCCGCCTCATGGCAGCGGACGGATACCACCCCGGCGCGCGCGTCTACAGCGATTGGGCGCAGGAAGTGGCGCGACACATCACAAGCGATTTCAGCGCTGAGGGTGAGGCAGGATCACAACTGGTGTCGAACCGATGAAACCGGTTCATCCGGGGAAAAAGACCTGATAAAATCGCCGCAGACCCATGCCCTACGACTGGACGAAAACCGATATTGCCAACGCCCGGCAAGAGCTTCATCTCTGGCCGCACCAGTCTTTGCCGCCGCGTGGATTTGCCGGGTTCATACTTGTGACATTCGTCCTGATCCTGATCCCGCTCGTCCCACTTCTTGGCAGCGTGATCCTATGGGGGTTGTTGCCTTTTCTCCTGCTCGCCGTCGGGGGGCTCTGGTTCGCGCTCGAGCGAAACCGCCGGAACGCCCAGATCCTCGAAGTGCTGACACTGACCGGCGATCAGGCCCATCTGGTCCGCCACGACCCGCGTGGAAAGACGCAGGAATGGTCCTGCAACCGCTACTGGGCCGTTACCAGGATGCACGAGCGAGACGGGCCGGTTCCGCATTACGTGACGCTGCAAGGGGGTGGGCGCGAGGTCGAGATCGGTGCGTTCCTGTCCGAGGACGAACGCGTCGCACTGTACGAAGAACTGACCCGCGCATTGCGTCGCTGAGCCAACCTGGCCACAAGGGTCAGCGGTTCTGGAAACGGGGATCGTCCGCGCAGGCGGCGTAATCGGCGCTGATTTCGGACATCCGCGCGGTGACGTTTTCCAGCATGCTCGGGTGACTGAAGATGTAAAACCGGCCCGCCGCGATGCACTCGGCGGTCCATTCGCCGATCACATCGGGATCAAGCCCGGAATTGACGGCATCCTGAATCTCCTGCGCACGACCGTCTTGCCGGGGTTCTGTCATATTCGCGGCAGACGGACGTTTTCCGGCGGACTCGGCGATCCCGGTTCGCACCCAACCCGGACACAACACGGATACGCCGATACCGTCCCCTGCCAGGTCCTGCCGCAGCGTTTCGGACAGACCGACAACGGCGTATTTTGTTGCCGTGTACGGTCCAAGGCCAGCCGCCGCGATATGGCCCGCAATGGACGCGGTATTGACGAAATACCCGCCTTCGTTCTGGGCCCGCATGACCGGCGCAAAGGCCTCGATCACATGCACCACGCCCATCAGGTTGATATCGACTGCCCACCGCCAATCCTCAAGCGGGACAGTCCCAAGCACGCCGCCGCAGGCAACGCCGGCGTTGTTGATCACGATGTGAACCCGACCGAACCTTGCCCGGACCGCCTCGAGCGCCATCTGGACCGCGGCGGGATCGCTGACATCGCATTGCACGATGTCCACATCACAACCCATCCGGAGCAACTCATTCCTGGCCATGTCCATGGCCTCGGTATCGACATCGGCCAGCATGATGTTGGCGCCGCGCCTGGCCAATGCCCGCGCGATTCCAAGGCCGATGCCCCCGGCCCCGCCGGTCACAAAAGCTGTCTTGCCGTTCATGAGTTCCATGATCCGTGCGTCTCCCATGGCTCTGCTGCGCCGACCCCGACCGCAGGGGAAGGCTTTTGTGGCAGTGTGCACTCAGCCAGGATCTGGCGCATCCGGGCCGACAGGTTTCACACCAGGCTGCGGTTTTTCACCCATGTGACACGCAACCCTGGAATGTGTGGCGTCACCCGGAACAGAGCTGGTCCTTGACCATCGGGCCGACCTTGCCGAAATCCATCTG
>CAYGNE010000329.1:0-3255 GCA_964351155.1 uncultured Rhodobacterales bacterium
GTCGGTGCCGCCGATATACATGCCGGGGCGTTTGCGGACCGGTTCGAGCCCTTCGAGAACTTCGATGGAGGAGGCGTCATAGTCGGAGGGGGCCGAGGGCGTCAAAAGGTCGTTCATACCGCTGCTCTGTTCTTATTGGTTTGGGCGATTATGGCAGGCGCGGGCCGTCGCGAAAAGGGTTCAGTTCGCGTCAAAACACGATAAGTTGCGTCAGAAATCAGGAGGCGGCACATGAGCTGGATCGAGACCATCCCGTTTGACGCGGCGAAAGGCAGGCTGCGCAAGCTGTACCAGAGGGTGACCGGCCCTGACGGCAACGTGGACAACATCATGATGGCGCATTCGCTGCGCCCGCATTCGATGGAAGGGCACATGACGCTCTACAAGAACGTGCTGCACCATACCGGCAACACCATTCCCAAGTGGTTCCTGGAGGCGCTGGGGGTCTATGTGAGTTCGCTGAACGCCTGCGGCTATTGCGTGGAGCATCATTTTGCCGGGATGAAACGGCTGATGGAGGATGACGACAGGGCGGATGCGCTGCGGGCGGGCATCGAGGCCGGGGACATTCCGGGGATGCCGCTGAGCGAGGCGGAAAAGGCGGCGATGAAATACGCGCGGCTGTTGACCAAGGCGCCCGCGACGCTGACCGAAACGGATATTCGCGGGCTGCGGGACGCGGGATGGGACGACGGGCAGATCCTGGAGATCAACCAGGTCTGCGCCTATTTCGCCTATGCCAACCGCACGGTGCTGGGGCTGGGCTGTTCCACGGCCGGGGATGAACTGGGCCTCAGCCCGGGCAATTCTGAGGACCCGGACGACTGGGGGCACCGCTGAGTGCGGGTTTAGGGGCAAGGTCGGGGGCGCTGCCCCCGGACCCCCGGGATACTTGCCGCGAGAGGAAGGATCAGTCGCCGCCTGCGCGGGCGAGGGCGCGCTGATAGGCGGGGCGGGAGTCCACCATGGTGGCGAATTCTGCGAGCTGGGGATACTCCGCGCCGCGCCCCATCCGGATCGCGGCCCCGGCGGGAAAGCTGAGCATGATGTCGGCAGCCGAGAGATCGTCGAGCACATAGTGGCCGGAGGCGCGCAGCCCTTCGTTCATGTAGGAAAAATGGCTGTCCAGCTGCTGGCGGATCCGTGGCTGAAGCGGCGCGCCTGACTCCTTCAAAAGGCCGACATAGAGGTTGAGCAGGATCGGGGTCATGGCCGAGCCTTCGGCGAAATGCATCCACTCGGTGTGGCGAATGAAGGCCTCGGTATCGCGTGGCGGGATCATGTGCGGCGCGTGGCGGGCGCAGATCAGTTCGACGATGGCGCCGGACTCGGAGATGGTGGTGCCGTCCATTTCGATCACCGGCGATTTGCCCAGCGGATGGATCTCTTGCAGCTCCGGCGGGGCGAGGCCGGTGCGGGCATCGCGTTCGTAGCGGACAACCTCGTAAGGCAGGTCGAGCTCTTCGAGCAGCCAGAGGATCCGAAGGGAGCGGGAGCGGTTGAGATGGTGAACCTTGATCATGGGGTCCTGTCCTCTTGCGTGGTCCAGTCACGGATGATCCGGGCGACCTCGGCGGCGTGGGTGTGGCAGAGCCAGTGATCGGCCCCGGGGATGTGTTTGCGGGTCAGCTGCGGGGCAAAGGTCTCGAGCCCCTGTGTCGCCTCGGGCAGCAGCGCGGTGTCCTTGTCGCCCCAGATCAGCAGGTGCGGACAGGAGACATGCAGCCGGTCGAGGGGCAGGTCGGGCAGGTCGGTGACCGGATGGCCGGGTTCGGCGACTTTCAGCGGCGATGCGGCGTACCAGGCGGCCATGGCGCGCAGCCGTCCGGGACGGGCCCATTCGGTTTCGTAGGCGGCCTGTTTTTCCGGCGTCATCCAGCTCAGGTCCATCCTGGCCGAGAACAGGGTCTTCATCTTTTCGAAACCGTTGGCCGCAAGGATTTCGGCCGCGTCGGGACGGCGCAGAAGCGTGAAATACCGCGACGCCTCGCTTTGCGCGCCCCCGGCTGCCAGCGCGCGCTGGAAAGGAACCGGATGCACCCCGTTGGCGATGATCAGGCGGTTCACGAGGTCCGGATGGAACATGGCCAGCCCATAGGCCACGGCGGCGCCCCAGTCATGGCCGATGACCGTGACCGGCGCGCCAAGCTGGCCGATCAGCGCGACCATGTCCGGGAGCATTGCCGAAATGGCATAATGTTCGATCCCGTCCGGCGTCCAGCTCTGGCCGTATCCGCGCTGATCGGGGGCAACGATGTGGAAACGGTCGGCCAGCAGGGGGGCCAGATCGAACCAGGCGCCGCTATATTCGGGGAACCCGTGCAACATGAGGAGCACGGGCAGGTCGGGATCGCCCCAGCGGCACATGTGAAAGGGGCATCCGTTCAGGGAGACAATCTCGCTTTGCATGTGGGTGCCTCCTGATGGCTGCTACAGGGACAGGTTGGACCGGTTTGGTGAACAAGATCAATCGGGCATGCCGGTTTCGTCGCGTCAGCAAAGACGGCCGCATGGTGACGGATTGTTGATACCGATCAAGGTGTTTTGAGGGGAGACGTGCTAGGCCTCGGGCAAAAGTGGAAAACGCCAGGAGTAACGAATGACCAGAGCCGCAGCTGCCAAGCCCGTCAAGCGAAACGAGGCATCCGTGACGGACACGCAAGCGCAAAATGTGACCGGGGCGCGCCCGGAAAAAGGGGGCGCAGATGCCGCGCCAAATGGCAGCGCAAGAGACAATGCCACCCAGCCCGGAGAAGAATTCGCGGCGGGGTCGGCGGCGGTACCCAATCACGAACAGGTGCGACGCGCCTTTGAAAGCGGGCGCTATCCCTATCGGACCAAGATGCCGCGTCGGAAATACGAAGCCGAGAAGGCGCAGCTGCAGGCGGAACTTCTGAAAGTGCAGCATTGGGCGCAGGAGACCGGCGAACGCTTTGTCCTGCTCTTTGAAGGGCGCGACGCGGCGGGCAAGGGCGGCACGATCAAGCGGTTCATGGAGCATCTCAATCCGCGCCAGGCGCGGGTTGTGGCGCTGAACAAACCCACCTGGGAGGAACAGGGTCAGTGGTACTATCAGCGCTACGTGCAGGAACTGCCGACGGTGGGCGAAATGGTGTTCTACGACCGCTCCTGGTACAACCGTGCGGGCGTCGAGCGCGTGATGGGGTTCTGTTCTCCCAACGAATACCTGGAATTCATGCGCCAGACACCGGAACTGGAGCGGATGCTGGTGCGCGCGGGCATTCGGCTTTACAA
>CAYGNE010000330.1:0-2218 GCA_964351155.1 uncultured Rhodobacterales bacterium
ACTGAGCAGAGCACCGACCCCCGCGAGGAACTTGTTGAACATCTGGGTGCCCTGCGTGCTTTTGCGGTCAGTTTGACACGCAATCAGGCAACCGCCGATGACATCGTGCAGGACACCCTGGTCAAGGCGTGGACCAATATTAATAGTTTCGAGCCCGGGTCGAACATGCGGGCGTGGCTGTTCACGATATTGCGTAATACCTACTACTCGCTTCACCGCAAACGTAAGCGCGAGGTCGAGGATGTCGATGGCGCGCATACGGAAAGCCTGGCACAAAAACCGAGCCATGACGGACGGTTGAACATGCGCGATTTCTACGATGCGTTTGATCAACTCAACGATGAACAGCGCGAAGCGCTTGTCCTGGTCGGTGCTGGGGGCTTTTCTTATGAAGAAGCTGCCAAGATGTGCGGCGTAAAGACAGGCACGATCAAAAGCCGCGTGAACCGTGCGCGCGCAAGGCTGGCGGTACTCATGGAACTGGATGACGAAAGTCAGATTGAGATCACGGACGCGGTGACGGCCGGTATCGTGGCACAACAGAGCGTTGCATGAACCGAATTCAGTGGCTTTGGTCTGACAGCCTGATCATCAGGTTGGCGCTGTTGATGACGCTTGCCCTGCTGCCGTTGGGCCTGATCGCGCTTTTTCAGACCAACGCGGTCGTAAACGAAGCCATTCGCCTGTCCCACGCGTCCTTGTTGTCGCGAACGCAAAGTGCGGCTGCAAAGGAACGGGAACTGCTGCAGCGCACGGGCGGGGCGGCCCAGGGATTGGCTGCCGCTGCGTCTTCGATAGTGGAGGATGCTGCTGGCTGCGCGGAAGCGATGGAAGAGTTCGTTCGGAGCAGGCAGGAATACGTTTTCGCCGCCTATATCTCGCTTGCCGGCCGTTTGGAGTGCACGTCGGACCAATCCCAGGGTGACGTGTCCGAGGACTGGCACTTTCTGAAAGTTGCCGAGCTTCAGGATTTGTCATTCGCCCTGGTGGCAAATGGGCAAGGCAACTCAGGGGTCAACCTGATGGCCAGTTCTCCGGTGCGCAGGGCGGGCGAGGTACTGGGCTATGTTGCCGTTGCAACACGCCATAATCTGATTGACACGGTTTCTGGCCAGCGTTGGGCAGAAGGCGGGATTCAGTTCATAACTGTGGACAGCCAGGGAGAAATCCTGTCATCGAGCGTAGCATTGGATCAGGCAGCAATGGCGCTGCCGGTCTCGATTCCACGGCGTGACCTTGTCAGTCTGACGAACAGTACGTTCTTCGAGGATGCCCGTTCCGGCCATGAACGGTTTTTCGCGGTAAGCGAGATCATCCCCGGTCAGGTTGTCGTTGTCGGCAGCTGGCCGTCGAAGGATGCATTTTCCGTCGAAGAGAACACCGCCTCGATCGTGACCCTCGCGTTTCCAGTTTTGATGTGGATTGCGGGTATTGCGGTTGCTGTCCTCGGAATTCAGAGGCTGGTCATCCGACATCTGAACGCATTGCGCAGCGCAATGCGGCGATTTGCATTGGGCGAACGTGAGGAGGCTGCGCTTGAGTTGGTTCATCCTCCGAAAGAGTTCGAAGAAGCGCGGCAATCTTTCAATCGCATGGTCGCCATTCTCAGTGAAGCGGAACGCCGGCGCGAGGTGGATCTGGAGGAGAAGACAATCTTGCTGCGCGAAGTGCACCACAGGGTCAAAAATAACCTGCAACTGATCGCGTCCATCATGAACATGCAGGCGCGCGGCGCGCAAACGCCCGAAGCGCGCAGAATGCTGTCACAGCTGCAGCGGCGTGTACGCGGGCTGGCATTGATTCATCGAAGCCTGAACACCAACCCAGATATCACGACGGTCGACAGCCGGGACCTGATCGCCAACCTGATCAACGAGATTGGCTCGATGAGCGCGGGCGACGGGCAGACCATACTCATCGAGAAGGACCTTGTGAGTGTGGCGCTCAGCCAAGATCAGGCCGTTACGCTTTCAATGCTGGTTTCCGAGGCCATGACCAATGCGGTGAAGTATATTGGTATACCGGAAGGTGGGCGCCCGGAAATTTCTGTTTGTATGAAAGAGGCGGATAACAATCATCTGATCTTGGAGGTGACCAATACTAAGGGGCAGCCCGTGCTGGCTGAAGATGACGTAAGTGGCAGTGGCATTGGCAATAAGCTGATCAGGGCATTCACCATGCAACTGGATGGGCAGTCCGAGATTTCGGAAACTGAAAC
>CAYGNE010000330.1:2228-3251 GCA_964351155.1 uncultured Rhodobacterales bacterium
ATTTAAGGTAACTTTCCCGATTGAGAGTGGCATAAGCTGAACCAGAGAGCTCGGTCAAATGGCGGGTAAGCGGATGATTCATCCTTCATCTTCGAACAATAGCGATACGCAGGATTTCGAGGTTCTGGTGACAGCGGAACATGCGTGGCCGGTGCTCGAACGCCTTGTTTTAGAGGCGCAGGATAAGGTGATTGCATCGTTCCGCATTTTTGATTTCAGTACACCACTCATCAGCGCCGACGCGAAAGCAGTCGGGGAAACCTGGTCCGATTTGATCGCGGATGCGGCCCGGCGCGGCGTCACCGTTCGCATCATTGTCAGTGATTTCGATCCCATTCTGGCGGCGGATTTGCATGAGATCGCGATGCGCACGGCGGGTCAGGCCAATGAACTTTCTGAAAGTCTGGGCGAAGATCTTGCGGGGAAATTGCATGTGCAGGTTGCGATGCATCCTACCAAGGTTGGAACAGTGCCGCAGATTGCCTTTTTCCCTGCCGTTTGGCGTAAACTAAAGAAATTGCCGCGAAAGCGTAGGGAGGCCGCAGTCGGCAGCAACGACAGTCCCAAGCCACCTTCGCTCTATCCGGTGTCGCATCACCAGAAGCTAGCCGTTGTTGACCGAAACGTGCTCTATATCGGTGGTTTGGACCTGAACACCCGGCGGTATGATACGCCGGATCATGATCTTCCTTCGCATTTGACTTGGGCGGACATCCAAGTGGTGGTTCGCGGACCGGAGGCTGAAGAAGCGGCGACTCACCTGGAGAATTTTCTGCTCGAAATCGACAAGGCGCAGTGTCATACCGAATTTCCCCACATCAGCAGAACCCTGTCTGCGCCGCGTCGATTTGGATTTTGGGCGGTGTCACCGAAAACGCTGATCAAGGAAATAGAAGAGGATCATCTTGCGGCGTTCGAACGGGCGCAACAGCTTATTTACATCGAAAGTCAGTTCCTGCGATCCAGCGTGATAGCGGACGGATTGGCGCGCGCAGCCGAGCGGAACCCGGATCTTACTCTGAT
>CAYGNE010000331.1:0-3212 GCA_964351155.1 uncultured Rhodobacterales bacterium
AGCGCAGCATGGATGAGACCGGGCTCAAGGGGCTCGAAGAGGAACGGCGGCTGGCTTATGTCGGGATCACGCGGGCCGAGGAACTGTGCACGATCTCGTTCGCCGGGAACCGCCGGGTGTTCGGGCAATGGCAGTCACAGATGCCGTCCCGGTTCATCGACGAACTGCCCGCGGACCATGTCGAGGTGCTGACACCGCCGGGACTCTATGGTGGCGGATACGGTGCGGCGGCGATGAGTGCGGAACCCGCGGCGCAATCGGACCTGGCGGACCGGGCCGCAAAGGCGGACGGGTACAACTCGCCCGGCTGGAAACGGTTGCAGGCCCGCGCCGGGCAGCGCGGCCTGTCCCAGCCGCGCGAGAGCCGCAACACGGTGATCGACCTGGATGCGGTCAGCAGCTTTACGATGGGTGAACGGGTGTTCCACCAGAAATTCGGCTATGGGGCGATCATCGCGATCGAGGGCGACAAGCTGGAAATCGCGTTCGAAAAGGCCGGGACCAAGAAGGTGGTTGCCCGGTTTGTTACCGCCAGCGACGACATTCCGTTCTGAGCAGCAGGACATCCGGGCATTCCGAATCGAAAACGGCGGCACCCGGGAGGAGGTGGATGCCGCCGTTTCCTTGCAACACCGGAACGCAGGGAGGAGGAGAACGCCCGGTGTATCAGTGTCCGGTTATGAACCGGTATTTGCGCGGCGACATCTGGGAGGAGGAATGATGCCGCCGCAAGTTACAGGCCATCCAGGGAGGAGGAGAGAATGACCTGATCCGAATTTCTGTTTCAGTGGGTCCTGTACGCGGCCTGATAGGCGACCCGCTTGAGCATCGAACGGTTCAGACCGAGATCTTCCAGTTCGCGATTGCCCAGTACGGACAGTTCTTTCAGGGTCTTGCGGTACATACGGTATTGGGTGAACCGGGTTTGCAGCCCGTGAAACCAATCCGCAACCGATGATGCGGAGTGACGTTTGCTGAGAACAAGAGAGCTCATTATCCTAACCTTTATCTTTCACGGCGCGCTCGACGGCGCCTCGTCTGGCATCAAGATAGGCCAATGCTGCAGGTGCACAATAGGCGTCTGAACAATGCCGCCATGCAGCGAGCGCATAGGTAAATTTTGTTATTTTTTGGGCACTTGCGGATTTGAGCGGCGTTTTTGCGGTCGCAATTCCCGTTCGGCGGGTTTAGGACGTAGCGTAAGGTGACGGGCGCAAAGGGGTGTGGACATGAGCGTGACGCAACGGCAGATCCAAGAGGCACTTTCACGGCTGGCGCTGCCCGATGGCGGCGACCTGATTGGCCGGGACATGGTGCGCGCGATCACGATCGATGGCGGCGTCGTGCGCTTTGTGATCGAAGCGCCTTCGCCCGAAATCGCCCGGCAGATGGAACCGCTGCGCCGTATGGCCGAGGCAGCGGTCCGCGGTCTGGACGGGGTGAGCGAGGTTTCCGTCGCGCTGACAGCCCATGGCCCGGCAGAAAAACCGGCTGCACCGAGCCTGAAAATCGGCGGGCACCCCAAGCCGCAGGAGGGACCGGCGAAACCCGCCGGTGTGGACCGGATCATCGCGATCGCTTCGGGCAAGGGCGGGGTCGGGAAATCGACGGTGTCCTCGAACCTCGCGGTGGCGCTGGCGCGGGCCGGCCGGCGGGTCGGATTGCTGGACGCTGACATATACGGTCCGAGCCAGCCGCGCATGATGGGCGCGTCCGGGCGGCCCGCCTCGCCGGATGGCAAGATTATCCTGCCGCTGACGGCGCATGGTGTCACGCTGATGTCGATCGGGTTCATGGTCGAAGAGGGCAAGGCGGTTGTCTGGCGCGGTCCGATGCTGATGGGGGCCTTGCAGCAGATGCTGGGGCAGGTGGCCTGGGGTGACCTTGACGTGCTGATCGTCGACCTGCCGCCGGGCACCGGGGATGTTCAACTGACGCTGTGCACCAAGTCGCAGCTGACCGGGGCCATCGTGGTGAGCACGCCACAGGATGTGGCGTTGCTGGATGCGCGCAAGGCGATCGACATGTTCGCGACGCTCAAGACTCCGGTGCTGGGCCTGATCGAGAACATGTCGGGCTTTGTCTGCCCGGATTGCGGGCACGAGGCGCATATCTTTGGTCAGGGCGGTGTGGCGGCCGAGGCGGAAAAGTTGGGCGTGCCGCTGCTGGGTGCGCTGCCGATCGACCTGGACACGCGGCTGGCCGGGGACGCCGGATTGCCCGTGGCTCTGGGTGATGGTCCTGCGGCGCAGGCCTATGCCCGCATGGCCGACCGTTTGATCAAGGGCGGAATGTCCTGAGATTTGGGCGGCGGGACTGCCATGGGAAAACATGGGAGAATGCCAAAATCATCCCTGAAAACCACGAATCAAGCCCGGGATTCGCTTGGGAATGCGGGGAATTCCGGCAATTCCCACTGGGAACATACGCCGAACATCGATTGATATCGCGGCCTGGGTAAATTTTTTTGGGAAATCGTGGGAAACTTGATTTTGCATGTGGGCTTCTACTATATGTAGTAGTTAACGAGATTTACGGCGCAATTTCGGCCAAAATTCCGGAGGTAGAAGGCCGTGATCTTGATATTGAATAGTCTGGCTTTGCCCTGATTCTCAGAATCGTTAACTAAAAAATGGTTGCCTCCCATGATTTCCCGTGGCATCCCTTGTTCATCGGATGAGGAAGACAGCAGGGGCACCAAACGACCCCAAACCAACGATAAGCAGGTTTCATACAGGCTTCGGCTTCATCAGACCAAGAGATCCGGCGCGCAAGCGAGCAGACATCCCCCCAGGTGGCGCGCGCAGCTGGACACCCCGTGAAACGCGGGACGAGGGCGGCGGGTTGATCAGTGGCAGCGGATCAACCCGCCGTTTCCGCATCTGGGGGGTGAAACGCGGGGGCGTGTAAAGAAGGGCAGGGAACTTGGGTCGCAGGTTCAGAGGCGAGGGTCGCCACAAGGTGGATGCAAAGGGCAGGGTATCGATCCCGGCCTCTTTCCGCCGTGTGCTCGAAGCCGGCGACCCGAACTGGCAATCCGGCGACAGCCCCGAGCTTGTGATCGTGTATGGCGATCATCGCCGCAACTACCTTGAATGTTACACGATGGAGGCCATCGAAGAGGTCGATGCCAAGATCGACGCGATGCCGCGCGGCGCGATGGAGCGCAAGATGCTGCAGCGCCTGTTCCACGGCCAGTCCTTTCCGACCAA
>CAYGNE010000332.1:0-2208 GCA_964351155.1 uncultured Rhodobacterales bacterium
GATGCGGCGGGCGGCGAAATACGACAAATCGGGCGATGAGCACTACAACCTGATCTCGGCGCTGCACAAATCGGTACGAGGCTCGGATCCGGATGCGGCGCTTTACTGGTTTGCGCGCATGTTGACCGGGGGCGAGGACCCCAGGTACCTGGCCCGCCGGATCACGCGCATGGCGGTCGAGGATATCGGGCTGGCCGACCCGCAGGCACAAACCATCTGCCTGCACGCGTGGGAAACCTATGAACGGCTGGGCAGTCCCGAGGGCGAACTCGCCATGGCCCAGGCGGTGGCCTATCTTGCTCTCGCGCCGAAATCCAACGCCGGATACGTCGCCTACAAATCGGCGATGCGGCTCGCCAGGGAAACCGGCAGCACGCCGCCGCCCAAGCATATCCTGAACGCCCCGACCAGCCTGATGAAGGACCAGGGCTATGGTTCCGGTTACGCTTATGACCATGATGCCGAAGACGGGTTCTCCGGCCAGAATTACTTTCCCGACGATGTGAAACGCCCGGTTCTGTATGCGCCGGTTGAACGGGGCTTTGAACGGGACCTGAAAAAGCGGCTCGACTATTTTGCCAAACTGCGGGCGCAGCGCGGGGATGACACGCGCTGAATCGCGTTTCGGAATACCGGAAAAAACGGTTTCTCCTCCCGCGCCAATCGGTATCCCCCGCAAGGTCCCGGCCCGGCGAAAGCCCGGTAGCCGGTTCGCCCGGGCCAGATGTGCGATCTGGCCAGCCTGCTGTTTGCTGCATGTCGTCTTGCGTTCGAAGTCTGATGAATTCATTCATCCTTCGACGCAACCACGCCGAGTTCACTTTCCAGGAACCGTTCGAACGCGTCGAGATTGACCGGCTCGAACTGGCCGAAACCCTGCATCCAGACCGACGCATCGCGCAGCGCGTCAGGCTCCAGCTTGCACCATTTCACCCGGCCGCGCTTTTCCTGGCTGATCAGCCCGGCATGGGCCAGGATCGCCAGGTGTTTGGATATCGCGGCCAGCGACATCTCGAACGGCTCGGCCACGTCGGTCACCGCCATGTCGTCTTCCAGCAACATGGTCAGGATCGCCCGGCGGGTGGGATCGGCCAGAGCGGCGAAAACGGTATCGAGCCTGTGAGACATGGCCCTGTTAAGCCTGCCGCGCGGGGCGGCGTCAACGCCCTTGATCTGGAACAAGGCACGCCCGGCCCCGATCGCCCAAGGTTTCGGCGGAGGAGAATGACATGTACACACACATACTGGTGCCCGTCGATCTGGCGGAAAAGAACACGCTGGGAACGGCCCTGAAGGTCGCGACCGACCTGTCAAAACACTATGGCGCGCGCATGACTTTCGTCGGCGTCAGCGGTGGTCTGCAGGCCGAGGTATCGCATTCCAGGGAAAAATATGCCGGAATGCTGGCCGATTTTGCCGCCGGCGTGGCCGCCGAAAACGGCGTTGACGTGCAAAGCCGCGTCTATGACACGCCCGATCCGGGGGTCGAAGTGGACCGCAAACTGCTGCTGGCAATCGAGGAAACCGGCGCCGATCTGGTGGTCATGGCTTCGCACCGGCCGGGCTGGACAGAATACCTGTTCAACTCGCATGGCGGGCGGCTCGCGTCTCACGCGCCGGTCTCTGTTTTCCTGGTCCGGAACCCCGACTGAACCGGCTGCGCACCAAACCGGCCGCGCAAAGATCAACCGGATGGTTGAATAAGAGGATTCAGCGCAAATCCCGGAAACCCGGCTGCGGCTGAATCCCGCATGGCTTCTTTCTGGTTTAAAATACCCTATAAAACAAACACTTGAACCTGTTCCCACGGTCGCGCGAGGGCGATTGACTCTGCCCGTCCCGCACACTAGCACCATGCCAGACACAGCGTGGGGGAATTCCCGGTGATCGACGAGGACCAAAAGCAGCGTCTGGCGCAGCTTGAGGCCAAGATCGAGGCGGCCAAGAAGGTCGAGCCGGGCAAATCCCACACCGACGAACATTATTCCCAGGCGCATCTGGCCTGGCGAATGGTGATCGAACTTGTGGTCGGTCTGGGGATCGGCTTTGGGATGGGATACGGGCTGGACAGCCTGTTCGGGACGCTCCCGATCTTTCTCGTCCTGTTCACATTGCTGGGCCTTGCCGCGGGCATCAAGACGATGCTGCGCAGCGCGCGCGAGATCCAGGAGACCAAACTGGCTGAAGAGGCCGCAGAGGACGAGAGGG
>CAYGNE010000332.1:2218-3205 GCA_964351155.1 uncultured Rhodobacterales bacterium
CGATGGACCAGTTCATCGTCAAGCCGCTGTTCGGCGGTGACACGATCGCCTGGTACACGCCGACCAATGTCACGCTCTGGATGGGTCTCGCGGTTCTCGCGGTGATCGCCCTGCTGGTCCTGAGCACCAGCAAGCGCGCCATCGTGCCGTCGCGCGGCCAATCCATCGCCGAACTGGCCTATGGCTTTGTCTACAAGATGGTCGAGGACGTCGCCGGCAAGGACGGAATCAAGTATTTCCCGTACATCATGACCCTGTTCATGTTCATCGTCTGCGCCAACTTCCTTGGCCTGCTGCCGATGTCCTTCACCACAACCAGCCACCTCGCGGTGACCGTGGTGATGGCACTTGCCGTGTTTTTGACCGTGACCGTTCTGGGGTTCTACTTGCATGGCATCAGTTTTCTGAAACTGTTCTGGATCAGCGCCGCGCCGCTGCCTTTGCGCCCGGTTCTGGCCCTGATCGAGGTGATTTCCTATTTCGTGCGCCCGGTCAGCCACTCCATTCGTCTGGCAGGCAACATGATGGCCGGCCACGCGGTGATGAAGGTTTTCGCGGGCTTTGCCGCCATTGCTGCCATCGCGCCGGTCTCGGTCCTGGCGATCACAGCGATCTACGCGCTGGAGATCCTGGTGTCCTTCATCCAGGCTTATGTCTTTGCAATTCTGACTTGTGTGTATCTCAAGGACGCATTGCACCCGCATCACTGAGGCGGCGGCGGGGTGAACCCCGCCCTACCGAAGAAATCAACCCATTCCATCGTAAGGAGAAAAATCATGGAAGGTGACGTCGTACAAATGGGCGCTTATATTGGCGCAGGTCTGGCTTGTACAGGTATGGGCGGTGCTGCCGTCGGTGTGGGCCACGTGGTCGGGAACTTCCTGTCCGGTGCGCTGCGCAACCCGTCCGCCGCCGGCGGTCAGACAGCGACCATGTTCATCGGTATCGCGTTCTCGGAAGCGCTGGGGATCTTCTCGTTCCTCGTTG
>CAYGNE010000333.1:0-348 GCA_964351155.1 uncultured Rhodobacterales bacterium
GGTCCAACTACATGATGGATTTCGGCCAGATGCTGCAGGACGGCGAGGCGATGAAACGCTTTGGCAACACGATCGTGCAATGGGACCTGCACACCCGCCAGCCCAAGAAAGTGTTCAACGTGCCGGGCGCACCGCTGGAAATCCGCTTCCCCTGGGGGCCGAATGCGAACTATGCCTTCTCGACCACCGCACTGACCTCGCAGCTCTGGCTGATCTACGAGGACGACGCCGGCGAATGGCAGGCCAAGGCCGTCGCGGATATCGGCAACCCCGCGGATATCCCGCTGCCTGTCGACATCTCGATTGCCGCCGACGACCAGACACTGTGGATCAACAGTTTCATGGACG
>CAYGNE010000333.1:358-3184 GCA_964351155.1 uncultured Rhodobacterales bacterium
AAACCCGGCTCTTTGACATCTCGGATCCGCACAACCCGTCGCAGATCTATGAAAAGGTCATCGACCGGCAGGTCAACATGGTCAGCCAGAGCTGGGACGGAGAGCGCGTCTACTTCACCAGTTCGCTTCTGGCCAACTGGGACAAGAAGGGCGAAGACAATGCCCAGTATCTCAAGGCCTATACCTGGAACGGGAGCGAACTCGTCGAAGACTTCGCCGTCGACTTCAACGAACTTCAGCTGGGCCGGGCGCATATCATGCGCTTTGGCAGTGCCGCGCTCTACAGCTGATCCTGAATTGCGGCCCGGGGCGTTACATGACGCTCCGGGTTGTTTCGTTACCATCTGATCGCGGTTTTCGCGGAGGTTCGTGATGTTGTCAAAACGGACAATGCTTGCCGTTTGCCTGTTGCTGGTGGTTGCCGGGGCGACCTGGCTGGCCATGCGACCACGACCCGTCACGGACCCGGCGCCGTGGTCCGCCATCTTTCCCGCCAGTCCGGATTTCCAGTTCGATCCGCCGGCACCGGGCAGCTATGCGCTGCATCGGATCAAGCCCGCGCCTGACGGTCGCGTTCTGGACATAAACGGCGAGGCCCGAACCCTGTCTGACCTGACCAGGGATCGCATTTCGCTGGTCAGTTTTGTCTATCTCAATTGCAGTGACGTGAACGGCTGCCCGCTGGCCATGTCGACACTGTTCGACATTCACGATGCCAGCCTGCAGGTTCCGGGATTGCGCGACAAGGTCCAGCTGATCACGCTGAGCTTTGATCCGGAACGCGATACTGTCGAAGCCATCCGGTCCTTTGCCTATCCGGTGATCAAGGATCCGTCTGCGGAGAAGAAACTGGAATGGCATGTTCTGACAACGGCGAACCAGGCCGCGTTGCAACCGATCCTTGACGGGTATGGACAGGTTGTCGACCGGTCCGATGATCAGGAAAAGATCAGCCATCTGCTTCGCATGTATCTCGTCGACCAAAACGGGCAGATCCGCAATATCTATGGTCTCGGTCTGATTGATCCGCGCCTGTTGATGACCGATGTCGAAACGCTCTTGATGGAAGGCGGGCAGAGCTGATGCGTGTTGCGGTGATCATGGCCGCCGGTTTCCTGGCGGGCATGGCCGGGTTGCCATCGCAAAGCCCGGCCCAGGCCACCTATGACGATCTGCCGGTGCAGATTGATCCGCGCGCCTGCGACGCACCGCAGGAAGGATGGGCGCAACGCGCGTTGGCCCGGAGCACAGACCGTCAGTTGGGGTTGCCCGACCTGCCGCATCCGGCGCACAACCCCCCGAGCGCCGAAAAGATCGAACTCGGCCGCAAACTGTTCTTTGATCGGCGGCTCTCCATCAATCGCACCATGTCCTGCGCCATGTGCCATGTGCCCGAACAGGCGTTTGCAAACTGGGAAATGCAAACCTCGATCGGTGTCGAAGGGCGCAGCGTCAAACGCAATGCACCGACAATTCTGAATGCAGGCTTTCTGACACCGTTGTTTCACGATGGCCGGGACGTTTCGCTTGAAACGCAGTTCATCGGCCCGCTTGTGGCGCGCAACGAAATGGCCAACCCGTCGGCAGGGATGGTGATCGCGCGTTTGAACGAACTGGAGGATTACCAACCCCTGTTTGTTGCCGCGTTCAACGCCCCGGCTTCGCTTGACCGCGTCGGCATGGCGCTGGGTGCGTATCAGAGATCGGTTGTCGCCGGTCATTCACAATTTGACCGCTGGCTTTTCGGAGCAGAGAAAGATGCGCTGACCGACGCGCAGCAGCGCGGATATGCGATCTTTCTGGGACATGGGCAATGTGCATCCTGCCACTTGATCGGCGAGGATTCTGCGCTGTTCACCGATCAGGCGTTTCACGACACCGGCTATGGGTGGATGCGCGAAAAACTGCGACAGAACCCGCCGAAAACCACACGGGTTCAGGTGGCCCCCGGCGTTTTCCATGATGTGGATTTTGCCAAGGTCGCGGCCGTCGGTGCCGTCCGCGAGGCGGACCTGGGCCGGTATGAGGTCACCGAGATGCCCGATGACCGGTGGAAGTTCCGGACCCCGTCATTGCGCAATGTGGCGGTCACGCAACCCTACATGCATGATGGCGGACTGACATCGCTGCAGGACGTTCTGCGATTTTACAATGAAGGCGGCCCGGGATCCCCGGGCCAGGACCCCCGCATCCGCCCATTGGGGCTGAGCGATCAGGACCTGCTGGATCTCGAGGCGTTTCTGCGGGCGCTGACGTCACCGGGCCTGGAATGCCTTGCCGCCGAGGCCCGCTCCCACCCGCCCGACAATTACTGAACCGACAAATCAGGGTCTTGCGAATTACCGCGTAATTCCGGCAAACTGTTACTGCATTCAGAATTCATTTGATTCACAATATCCAATTGAATCAGGAATTGATTGCCAAAAACATTTATCGCCGCAAAGGCATCCAACGATTTATTTCAGGGAGAACCCCAATGACTTTTCGTCTTGTCGCAAATGCACTGACAATCTCTTCGCCAATTGAACTGTTTGATGAAATCTCACCCGAACACGCGCGCCTGATCATTGGCGGCATGCCTCCGGAAGATCCCAACGACTTTGACGAGGGCGACGAGGGCAACGAAGGCGACGAGGGCGACGAAGGCAACGAAGCCGGCGCCGATGAAGGCAATGAAGGCAACGAAGGCAATGAAGGTGACGAAGGCGACGAGGCGGGCGCTGACGAAGGCAACGAGGGCAACGAAGGCAACGAGGGCGACGAGGGCAACGAGACGGGCCTCGATGAAGGTGACGAGGGCAACGAGGGTGATGCCGACCCGACGCA
>CAYGNE010000334.1:0-3160 GCA_964351155.1 uncultured Rhodobacterales bacterium
CTGGCTGATCTGGTAGCCCTGCGGCAGGTCAGGGTAAAAATAATTCTTGCGGTCAAAGGCACTTACAAGGTTGATCTCGGCCTTGAGGCCAAGCCCGGTGCGGACCGCCTGTTCGACGCAGTATTCGTTGATCACCGGCAGCATGCCGGGCATCGCGGCATCGACGAAGGACACGTTGGCGTTGGGTTCCGCGCCGAATTTCGTGGACGCGCCCGAGAACAGCTTGGCGTTGGAACTGACCTGTGCATGGACTTCCATGCCGATGACCAGTTCCCAGTCATGCTTTGCCCCGGCGATGGTTTTGACTTTGGGGGCGGTATAGCTCAGGTCCAGCATGGTAAGCCTCTTGTCGGTGGTGGCCTGCCTTCTAGGCCAGCCGGGTCAGCGGGGCAAGGGCCTGCGCGGGGTCTGCGCCTCAGAAGAACAGAAAATGGTTGCGTTTCACCGGCACGCCGCGGGATTCGAATGCGGCCTCGAATTCGCGGTGCGGCGGGATCGCCTCAAAGGGGAGGTGAATACGTTTCTTGTCGGTCAGAATGGCACTGACCCGAACCGAAAAATCCCAGCGCGTGTCAAACCGCATATGGTCGATCTCGGCCAGCGCCAGCGACCCGCTGCGCCGTCCGCTGTGCCAGTCCAGTTCGGTGTCGCCCAGCCGGATGCCCGCGCTCGGGTTGCTGTAAAGCTCGAAAAGCGCCGGCAGGGTGGGCAGTGCCAGCAGGGTCAACAGCCAGGGGGCCGCGTCCAGAAACATCAACGCGGCGAGCAGGGCCAGGTAGATCGCGGCCAGCACGATCATCACCCGGCGCGAGCGGCCCCGCCGGACAAAGGCATAGTCGTCCGGCATCAGCGCCCGCCCGAGACATCCAGAAATGCGCCGGTGACATAGCTGGCCTGATCCGACAGAAGGTACAGGACCGCCTGCGCCACCTCGTCGGCGGACCCGGTGCGCTTCATGGGCACCAAATGCGCCAGACGTTCGGCCCGGCCGGGTTCTCCGCCCTTGGCGTGAAGTTCGGTTTCAATCAGCCCGGGGCGGATCGCATTGACGCGGATGTTTTCGGCGGCCACCTCGTCGGACAGTCCCTTGGTAAAGATGTCGATGGCGGCCTTGGAAGCGGCATAGTCGACATATTGCCCGCCCGATCCCAGCCGCGCGGCAGCAGACGAGATGTTGACGATGGACCCGCCGTCGCCATGTTCCTGCATCATCAGAACCGCTTCCTTGGCGACGAGGATCGCGCCGATCACGTTGACATCGAACATCCTGCGCAGCCGGGCATGGGTCAGGTCGGTGACCCGGGCGGTCTGATCGACGATCCCGGCATTGTTGACCAGCGCGTCCAGGCGACCGAATTCAGCGCGGACCTGTTGGAACAGGGTGGTGATCTGGTCGGGGTTGGCGACGTCGGCCTGGCAGATCAGACAGCGCGCACCGGCGGCCATCGCATCGGCGGCGACCGCCTCTGCCCCGGCCCGGTCGCTGTTGTAGGTCAGGGCCAGGTCATAACCCTCTGTCGCGGCCCGCCGGGCGGTTGCTGCCCCGATGCCGGCGCTTGCCCCTGTAATCAATAGAACCTTGCGCATTCAACTTGCCTCCCGGATACGGCTGATCATTTCGGTTGTGTCACGCGACAGCGCCGGCGTCGCGGCGATGCGGTCGAGTTGCGCGCCGATCAAGGCCTGCCGACCCGCATCATAACGACGCCAGGTCTGGAAGGCGCTGCACATGCGGGCGGTGGTCTGCGGATTGACAGGGTCAAGCCGGATCAGCCAGTCGGCCAGCAGCTTGTAGCCATTGCCATTGGCTGCGTGAAAACCCGCGTGGTTCATCGCCAGCGCCCCCAGCGTGGCGCGGAACCGGTTGGGGTTCTTCCAGTTGAAATCGGCGTGCCCGGTCAGCGTGTCGGCGATCAGAGCGGCGCGCTCGGGCGCCGCCTGCGCGATCTGCAGGCCGAACCATTTGTCGATGACCAGCCGTTCGTGTTGCCACTGATCGTAGAACGCAGCGACCTGCTCGGCCCCCTTGCCGGCGCTCAGCAGGCAGGCCAGCGCGTTCAGTTGCAGCGTCATGTTGTCGGCGGCGGCATATTGGGTCGCCGCCTGTGCGCCGCCGTCCAGCCGCGTGATCAGCGACAGAACCGCGCCGCCAAGCGCGCGTTTGCCGGTCTGATCGGGATCCGGGCGATAGGGCGCGTCGATCTGGCACTCGGCAAACAGACGCGGCAGCAGGTCCTGTGCATGCTGCGCCAGCTCCTGTTTCAGAGTTTCACTGGCCTGCCAGATCGCATCCGGATCGGGCGTGGTGCCCGCATCCGCCATTGCGGCCGCCAGTTCCGATTGTCCCGGCTGGCCCAGCATCAGCGCGCGATAGGCCGGGTCAAGCGTGTCATCGCGCAGAACCGTCACCATTCCGTCAAGATAGGCCGCGCCGGGTGCCGCACCCCGGCTCGCCATGTCGATCAGGGCTGTCCGTGCCAGGGCGCGGCCTGCCTCCCACCGGTTGAACGGGTCGGTGTCATGCGCCAGAAGAAAGGCCTTTTCGCTGTCCGTGCTGTCGCGTTCAAGCACCACCGGCGCCGAGAATCCGCGCAGGATCGACGGCACTGGCCGTGCGGCCAGACCGTCAAAGCGGAAACTCTGCGTGACATCGGTCATCTCCAGCAGCGTCGTGGCCCTGACCTCGTCGCCATTCGGTCCCAACAGCCCGACGGCAATCGGGATCACCTGGGGTTGCGGGTCGGGGTTGTGGGGACCGGGTCTGATCTCTTGCCGGAAGGTCAGGGTATAGGTGCCGTCCGACCATGCCTCGTGGACGCTCAGATGCGGCGTTCCGGCCTGCGAGTACCAGCGCTTGAACTGGCTCAGATCACGGCCCGTCACATCCTGGAAAACGGCGAGCCAGTCCTCTATCGTGCAGGCCTGCCCGTCATGCTTTGCGAAATAGAGGTCAAGTGCCTCGGCATAGGCGGCGTCCCCGACAAGCCGTTTGAGCATGCCGATGACCTCGGCACCCTTCTCGTAAACGGTGGCCGTGTAGAAATTGTTGATTTCCTGAAAGCTTTCGGGTCGCACCGGATGCGCCAGCGGGCCGTTATCCTCGGGGAACTGGCGCGCGCGCAGATCAATCACGTCGCTGATCCGCTTGACCGGGGCCGAC
>CAYGNE010000335.1:0-3134 GCA_964351155.1 uncultured Rhodobacterales bacterium
ATGGCGGGATCGAAGGGCGGCCGGAGAACGTGGTGTTCTATGCCACGTCGAACCGGCGTCACCTGATGCCCCGGGACATGATCGAAAACGAACGCTCCAGCGCGATCAACCCGTCCGAGGCGGTCGAGGAAAAGGTGTCACTGAGCGACCGGTTCGGCTTGTGGCTGGGCTTTCATGCCTGTTCGCAGGACGAGTATCTGGCCATGATCGACGGGTATTGCGCGGCGCATGGTGTTTCCGTGGCCGGGGATGTTCTGCGGGCAGAGGCCATTGAGTGGCAGGCCACGCGGGGCGCGCGGTCGGGGCGTGTCGCCTGGCAGTTCTTTGTCGATCTGGCCGGGCGCAACGGGATCGCGCTGACCTGAGGGTGGGCGATCAGGCCATCCCGGCGTCGGTCACCGTTGGCCGCCGCGCGCGCGTTGCTTCTTGACCTGAACCCGGTTGTTGACGCCCGAGCCGATGAAATTGACCCAGCGGCCGTCCTTGAGCAGGGTGGCGGTCACGCCGTTGATATCGGCTTCCCAACCCTGCGCAGAGGGTTTCAGCGCGAAGTTTTCCGGCGTATCGACCGGTTGAAACCCGGCATTGCCCGAGGATTGGAAGGTCATCGAGCTGCACCCGGAATTGACCGAGAACGTGGTTCGGAAGTTTCCCTTGTTTCCCGAGAAATCGCCACCCGACCAGGGACAGGCCACGGAGGATGTCGCCATGGCGATCAGGGCAAAGCTTGGTCCGGCCAGTTTCATCGCGTCAATCCCCCAAAAAAGAACTGCCATTGAGTCTGGAGCGATCGGGCCATTTGTCAATGCAACCGCGGGTATTGTTGCGCCCGGGGGCCGGCGTTATTCGAGATAGGGCATGGGATCGACGCTGTCAAAACCGTTGCGCACCTCGAAATGGACATAGGCGTTTTCGCCGCTGCGCAGCTGGGCCAGCTTTTGTCCGCGTTGCACGCGGTCGCCTTTCTTGACCGCGATCTTGTCCACATTGGCATAGACGGTCAGCAGGTTGTCCGGGTGGCGGACCACCACGATGGGCACCTGGTCGGCATCCTCGGTGATGGCGGCGACGGCGCCGTCCGCGGCGGCCGTGACAGCCGCCCCCGGTGTGCCGGAGATGTCGATGCCCTCGTTGCGGCCCTTGGAATAGGTGCGCACGATCTTGCCCTGCAGCGGGAAGGCCATGGCGGCGGTGCTGGCCCGGGTCGGAGCGGCGACCGGTGTTTTGGGCGGTTCCGGTGGCTTGGCGCTGACCTTTTCGTCGGGCAACGGCGTTGTCGCGCTGGGCGGTGTCGGCGTCGGCGAGCCGGCGCCCGGCTTGGTGACATCCGCGGCTTCGGCCGCCGCGACCGCGCCGCTGCGCGGCGCCGGGGCGCCGGTGACGGGGATCAACAGGTATTGGCCCTCGCGGATCGCGAAATCGGACCCCAGCCCGTTCCACTCGGCCAGCGATTTCACCGGAACGCCGTAAAGACGCGAAATGGTATAGGCGGTCTCGCCCCGGCTTACCTTGTGGCGCACGGGTTCGGGGTCGGGTGCCGGGGTTGCGGCCGGCTGCGCCGCCGGTGCCAGTGTGCTGGTCTGGACCGGAGTCGTATCGGGCGCCGCGTCGATCGCATTGCCGGCCAGCGTGGCGATATCGACGCCGCCGGTTCCGGCCGGTTCGGAAACCCGCCGGGGCAGGGCCAGCACTTCGCCGGCCCGCAACGGGATGGTCGGGCTCAGACCGTTGTACCGCGCCAGTTCCTCGGCCGGCAGGCCGACCCGGCCGGCGACATCCGAAACAGTGTCGCCGCGCCGGGCGACGGCGACCTGGTAGTTGGGATAGGAGATGACGCCGCGCGCATCCGGTTTCGGGCGGTCGGTGGTGATGTTGCGGGCCGCGTCGCTGGTGCTGAAGCCGCCGACCTGTCCGCGCAGGTCGAAATCCAGAGGCTCGTCGCATCCCGCGAGCAATGCCGTCACGGCAACCGCGCCACAGAGGCGTGCCGATGTCAGTCTGATCGAAATAGCCATGCGTTCATCCTCAATCTGCCTCCCCCTGTTCGGCGGGGGTTTCGGCCTGCTCAATGTCTCAGCCGTCCTTGCCCAGTCCTTCCAGCAGGGGGACAAATCGGACCGGACGAATTTCGTCATAGTCAAAACCAGCCTCGGTCCGGCGGACCCGGATCAGGGTCTGGACCGTGTCGGACTGGCCCACTGGTACCACCATGATACCGCCGATTTTGAGCTGCGCCAAGAGCGGGCCGGGCGGGTCCTCGGCGGCGGCGGTCACGATGATGCGGTCGAACGGCGCCTGGTCGGGCAATCCGAACGACCCGTCCGCCGTCATCGCGGTGATATTGGTCAGGTTCAACGCGTCGAAAACCGCGCTGGCTTCGCGCACCAGGCGGGCGTGCCGGTCCACCGTATAGACCCGCCGCGCCAGCTTGGCGAGGATCGCCGCCTGGTATCCCGACCCGGTCCCGACCTCCAGCACCTTGTCGCGCGGCGATATCTGCATCGCCTGGCTCATCAGCCCGACCACCGAGGGCTGGCTGATGGTCTGGCCGCAGGCAATCGGCAGCGGCATGTCCTCATAGGCGCGGTCGGCAAAGATGCCGCGCACGAACATGCCCCGGTCGATGGCCTCCATGGCCTGCAGGACCCGTTTGTCGGTGACCCCGCGCGAGCGCAGCGCAAACAGGAACTGCATCTTGGTTTCGGGGGCCGGCCCGCTCATTCGATGGCTTTCATGGCATGCAGCGCATCATGGGCGGTCAGGTCGGCGCGCATGGGTGTGACCGACACGAACCCGTCCAGATTGACCGCGGCATCGCTGCCGGGTTCGGTCCGGATCTGCTGGTTGCCGCCCTTGATCCACAGGAACCGGCGCCCCGAGGGCGAACTGTGCGGTTCGACCCCGAAATGCGTGCCGCGCCGGAAACCCTGCGTCGCAACCCGGATGCCGCGCACCTCGCCGGCCGGAACCGGGGGAAAATTCACGTTGAAGAACAGGCGGTAATCGTCGCCACGGTCCGGGCTGGCCTTCAGAATCCTGCGCACCACGTCGGCACCGTGATGCGCTGCGGCTTCAAACGGATTGTCGATGCCGAAATTGCGGGGGCCGTAATATTGCGACATGGCAATCGCGGG
>CAYGNE010000336.1:0-3129 GCA_964351155.1 uncultured Rhodobacterales bacterium
ATGTCTTCGTGGTCTGGGCCAAGTCCGAGGCGCATGGCGGGAAGATCCGCGGTTTCGTGCTGGAAAAGGGCATGAAGGGGCTCAGTGCCCCCAAGATCGCGGGCAAGCAGTCGCTGCGGGCGTCTGTCACCGGGGAAATCGTGATGGATGGCGTCGAGGTGGGCGAGGACGCGCTGCTGCCGAATGTGCAGGGTCTCAAAGGGCCGTTCGGATGTCTGAACAGGGCGCGATATGGCATCAGCTGGGGCGTTCTTGGCGCGGCTGAAAGCTGCTGGCATGCGGCGCGTCAATATGGGCTGGACCGCAAACAGTTCAACCGACCGCTGGCGCAGACACAGCTTTTCCAGAAGAAACTGGCAGATATGCAAACCGAAATCGCACTGGGATTGCAAGCCAGCCTTCGGGTTGGTCGATTGATGGACGAGGCCAACGCCGCGCCGGAAATGATCTCCATCGTCAAGCGGAACAATTGCGGCAAGGCGCTGGAGATTGCGCGGCTGGCCCGCGACATGCATGGCGGCAATGGCATCAGCCTGGATTTTCACGTCATTCGCCACATGATGAACCTGGAAACGGTCAATACGTATGAAGGAACACATGATGTGCATGCGCTAATTCTGGGGCGCGCGCAAACCGGGTTGCAGGCTTTCTTCTAGGAACGAACGCGTCAAACCTGATCGAAACTGTGAAAGGCGCGGGCAGGGGGTGCCCGCGCCTTTTTGCACCCGGGTCGGGACGTTCGGTCACAGGCTGTGTTTTCGGGATTAACATTGGTATTGCATATCATATATAAAAAATGAAATGTGTTTCTAAAAAAGGAGCCAGGGTATGGATGTGCGTCGCTTGAGTCAGGACGTTTCGGTTTCCAGCCAGATCAGAGCGCAAGACCTGACTCTGGTCGGATCTTTGGGATTTCGCAGCGTGATCTGCAACCGGCCGGATGGCGAAGAACCGGGGCAACACCTGTTTGCGTCCATAAAGACCGAGGCGGACCTGCGCGGAATCCAGATGCATTATCTGCCGATAGATTCCGGTGGACTTCGTGCAGAGCACATCTTGGAACTGCGTCGGATCTGGCCGGACCTGCCCAAACCGGTGCTGGCCTATTGCCGATCCGGTGCGCGCAGCACGATGTTGTTCAACGCGGCGCTGAGCCACGAAAATCAGGGGTAGGGCGGTTTGAGACCTGGTGCATTTGCCGCCCTCAATTTGCGGCAAGTCTTCCCGATTCTGGACTGGGGACGCAGTTACGGATCGTCACAATTTGGTGCCGACCTGACGGCTGCGGTCATTGTCACCATCATGCTGATCCCGCAATCGCTGGCCTATGCGTTGCTGGCAGGGTTGCCGGCGGAAGTCGGTCTATACGCATCTATCCTGCCGCTTGTCGCCTATGCCGTCTTTGGCACCAGCCGGGTGCTGGCCGTTGGTCCCGTTGCCGTGGTCTCGCTCATGTCGGGTTCGGCGCTTGCAGCCCTGGGCCTGACGAGTCTCCAAGAGTATGTCGCCGCCGCTGCATTGCTGGCCCTGTTGTCTGGCATTGTCCTGTTGGCGATGGGTGCCTTGCGGCTGGGAGTCGTTGCGAATTTCCTCAGCCATCCGGTCATTGCCGGCTTCATCACCGCCTCGGGCATCCTGATAGCGCTCAGCCAGTTGCGCCACATTCTCGGCATATCCGCGCACGGTCACACACTTCCCGAGATCCTTCATTCCATGTGGCTGACCCTGCCGGAAACCTCGTGGCCAACCGTTGCGATAGGTTTGGTTTCCCTGGCCTTTCTGGCCTGGGTACGCAGCGGTCTTGCCAACGCTCTTGTCGGGTTGGGTATCTCTGAATCTATCGCGAAACCGCTGGCCCGGATTGGCCCGGTGTTTGCCGTGATTGGCACCACTGCCACGGTATGGGCGCTTGATCTCGCCGCGTCGGGTGTCGCGGTCGTCGGTGAAGTGCCAATGGGATTGCCACCGCTCGGCATGCCGGCAATCGATGCCGATCTTGTGCTGGCCCTTGTGGGTCCGGCGGTCCTGATTTCCGTCATTGGTTACGTGGAAAGCGTTTCGGTGGCCCAGACGCTCGCATCCAAACAGCGCCAACGCATCGCGCCCAATCAGGAACTTGTCGCCCTTGGCGCATCAAACCTGGCCGCGGGGTTGTCAGGTGGCTATCCTGTAACCGGCGGATTTGCACGATCGGTGGTGAATTTCGACGCCGGAGCACGCACGCCGGCGGCGGGTGCCTTTACGGCAATCGGATTGTTGTTCGCAGCGATGTTCCTTACGCCGCTGCTATACTTTCTGCCCAAGGCAACGCTTGCGGCGACGATCATCGTCGCGGTTCTGTCTTTGGTGGATCTGTCAATCCTGTCGCGCAGCTGGAAATACGCACGCGCCGACTTTTCCGCAGTTCTTGTGACGATCCTCCTGACGCTCGGGGCGGGTGTCGAAATCGGTGTTGCCGGGGGCGTCGCCCTTTCGCTCGTTTTGTTCGTCTGGAAGACATCGCGGCCGCATGTTGCCGAAGTAGGGCAGGTGCCCGGCAGCCAGCATTTCCGAAACATCCATCGGCACCAGGTCATCACCGATCCCTCGCTGCTCACGTTGCGCATCGATGAAAGCCTGTATTTTGCCAATGCCCGCCGCATGGAAGACCTGATCCTCGCGCGTGTCCATGGTGACAAAAACCTGAAAAACGTCATTCTGATGTTCTCGGCGGTGAACGAAGTCGACATGAGCGCGCTTGAATCCCTGGAGTCCGTTAATCAACGCCTGAGCGATCTTGGTCTGGTGTTGCATTTATCCGAAGTGAAGGGCCCGGTGATGGACCGTTTGCAACGCAGCCATTTTCCAGATCAGTTGAGCGGACGGATATTCCTGTCCCAGAACGAAGCTTTCGAAGCACTCCGTGGCGGAAAGCACGTCGACAAGGTCGTTTGCAATTCTCCGCGCGTTCCCGCCGCAGTATCCGGTTAAGTTCCGCAGTCCGTTGTTTTCAATAGGAGTCGCACTTCATAGTAGCGCGCTCCCGGATACACTGCTGCATCGTATAATCGGTATTATGTAATTTAACGGACAGCGAAACGCAGTTTCGTCATGCGGTATTGGCACTCTGCGATATCCGGACTAACCTTG
>CAYGNE010000337.1:0-1237 GCA_964351155.1 uncultured Rhodobacterales bacterium
CGGACTGGGCGGCAAGGGGGCCAACATCATCTTCGCCGATGCAGATGACAAGGCCGTCACGCGCGGCGTGCGGCACTGCTTCAACAACTCCGGGCAATCCTGCAACGCGCCGACCCGGATGCTGGTGGAGCGCGCGATCTACGACCAGGCCGTTGAAACCGCCCGTACAGTGGCCGAGAAAACAGAAGTCGGACCGGCCGACATCGAAGGTCGCCAGATCGGCCCGGTTGTGTCCGAAACCCAGTTCAACAAGATCCAATTCCTGATCAAACGCGGCGCGGATGAAGGTGCTAAGTTGATCGCGGGTGGCCTTGGCCGCCCCGACGGGCTGAACCGGGGTCACTTCGTACGCCCCACGATCTTTGCCGACGTCACGCCGGAAATGACGATCTGGAAGGAAGAAATCTTCGGGCCTGTTCTTTGCATCACACCCTTTGACACCGAGGAAGCGGCCATCGCCCTGGCCAATGACACGCTCTATGTCCTGACCAACTGTGTTCAGACCGCCGACAAAACACGCGCCCGCAGGGTCGCGCGGCGGCTGCGGTCTGGTATGGTCGAGATGAACGGCAAATTCGGCGGTGCGGGCTCGCCCTTCGGCGGCATGAAACAGTCGGGCAATGGCCGTGAAGGTGGTGTCTGGGGCCTCGAGGAATTCCTGGAGGTCAAAGCCGTCAGCGATTGGGAGTAGGCATGGCAAAAGTTCTCTATGAAAAAGACGGCCGGATCGGGCGGATCATCCTGAACCGACCCGAAGTGATGAATGCCATCGACGATGACCTGCCGCGCGAACTGGCCGCGGCGGTGGCAGAGGCTGACCATGATCGCGACATCCACGTGATGGTCCTGTCCGGCGCAGGAAAGGCCTTTTGCGCAGGTTACGACCTGGCCCACTACGCGCAAGGCAACGGTCCCAACCAAGCGGTGCAGGACATGCCCTGGGACCCGATGCAGGATTTCCAGTTCATGTGGGCCAACACGCAGGCCTTCATGTCGCTCTTCCGGGCGATGAAGCCGGTGATCTGCAAGGTGCATGGCTTTGCCGTCGCGGGCGGCTCGGATATCGCGCTCTGTGCCGATCTCACGATCATGGGGGACACCGCGCAAATTGGCTACATGCCCACCCGCGTCTGGGGCTGCCCGACCACCGCGATGTGGGTACACAGGCTCGGGCCGGAAAAGGCCAAGCGGATGATGTTCACGGGTGACAAGATAACAGGCGTTGAGGCCGCCGAAA
>CAYGNE010000337.1:1247-3128 GCA_964351155.1 uncultured Rhodobacterales bacterium
AGGTCGAGGCGCTCGCGGCACGCATGGCATCGGTACCAATCAACCAGCTGGCCATGCAGAAGATGGTGATCAACGCGGCGGTCGAGGAGAAAATCAACCAGACGCAACGCCTGGCCACCGTGTTCGATGGCATCACCCGCCATTCACCCGAGGGCATGAACTTCAAAGCCCGCGTGGAGCAAGTCGGCTGGAAACAGGCGGTGCAGGAACGCGACGCCGGAACCTTCGACTGGACCCGCAACAAGCCCTTCGACTGACAAATCCCGAAAATTCTGTGGTACCAGCCGTTCGCGTTGGCGTGTCAAGTTACGACAAAGCCCGCCACCCGGGTATTGGACAGGGAGAACCCGACCTTCAAAGCACTCTGGATCGCGTCTCGCCACAAACCGCGGCACGCCACGCGCCGGGAAACAGGCGACAACAGCCGAGCAAACCAGCAGTGCCCGACATCAAGGAAGCGTTTGGCCGGGCGGACAGTCTCGCGCTAGTAACCGATACATCATCGTCCCGAAGCTCTGTGCGACGATGAAGACCAGGTATGTCACCGACACGCTGGAACTGGCGCCAGAATGCGGACCTGTGGACCTGCGCCATGACTCCTCGAAACCGGTTCCGGCACTTTCGCATCGGCCACAAAATCATCTTGGGAGCTCCCCCTAGTTGCCGATTATCCGGATCGGAACGTCGGCCAGCAATTGGCCGAGACCGGGGGTGGCGCTTTCTCCGAAGCGTCCGGCAGAATTCAAACCTGCACCGATCAGCTGCACCACTGCGGGCGAGCCGGCGAACTTGGAATGGCTGCCGGAACTCGAGTCTTCGATCTCCGACAGGTCGATGACGGTGATGCCGAATTTCTCCAGTTCTTCGGTCTGGGCGGCGCCGACACGCGGAACGCCACCTGCGATCAGTCGCGACACGCGCAACGCCTTGTCGTCGGTCGAGATGAGCAGGAACATCCTGTTTCGGATTGGCTCGGGCAACTGGGAAATCTGGGACCGGAACAGGTCGATGTCGATATCGGGGGACGCCAGCATGATGCTGTCAATTCGCATCCGCTGCCCAAGTGTTCCGGCATGTTGCGCATCCACCAGACCTTCCATCAACAGCAAGCTGCCCATGGAATGGGCGAAGATGTTTCCGCCATCGGCGCGGGCGCGCGTCAACAAGGAGGCCGCTTCCTTGATCTGGACGCGCGCAGTCAGCGCGCTGTTCATGTCGTAGACATAACGCGACGTCTTGGCGGCCGACGCCCAGGAAAACAGCACGGGTACGCCCTTGAAGTCGGTGTCCTGGACAAATTGTGCGACACGAAGGATCGAGTCGCTGGCCGTATTGTTGTACCCGTGTATGAAGAGCAGAAGTTCTCGTTCTCCCTTTGGGCGCTTTGCCAATTCCGCGTTCAAAGCCGCGATGAAGGCCGAGTCGGCCGTGTACACTGTGGGATCGACAACCGTGAACTCGATACGGGGGTCCGGCGGCAGACGCCGCGGCCGCTCCAACTCTCCAATAACGTGGTTTGGCGGAATGGTCACGTCCACCGATGCCAGGCCAAGCTCCGGCGCCCGGTCCCCCGAATAGAAGACGCCGACAACTTCGGATGCCTGGCGGGTCGATGTGATGAAGATGCGATGCTGGGTGAGTTGGGGAACCGCCTGCGCCGGAATCTCGGGGTTCTCGATGCCGACCAGTTCGGGCGGTCGGCTGCAACCCACCAGCAGGAGTGCGGCTAGCGCCAAGACATTTGGCAGAAGTGGCAACCGGTTGCGCATGTGCGGCTCGCTTGAATGGTATGTGTCGGCATTGACGCCGTTCGGTAGGAGTCTGTCCGGCCCCTCATATCCGCCGGGCCGGTCGCTTGCCAGATTATTCGACCGGCTCGAA
>CAYGNE010000338.1:0-3105 GCA_964351155.1 uncultured Rhodobacterales bacterium
AAAATAGACATCGTTGGTCGCCACGAGCGGCAGGTTCATGGCATAGGCCATTTCGATATGGCCACGCTCGCTCAACCGTTCGGCCTCGGGCTGGCCGTTCTCGCCGGGATGGCGTTGCAGTTCGACATAGAGACGATCGGGGAAGGCGCGCGAAAGCCGCCGGAGAAGTTCTTCTGCAGCGGGGCGCTGCCCGGCCTGCAGCAAACGGCCAACCGGGCCGTCCGGGCCCCCGGTCAGGCAGATCACACCATCGGCGTGGTTGTCCAGTTCTTCCGGCGTGACCTGCGGAAGCTGTCCATCCTTGTCGATGTAGAGACAGGAATTCAGCTTCATCAGGTTTTCATAACCGGTTTCGGACTGCGCCAGCAGGACCAGCGGCGCGGGCGGTTTCTGTTTTTCGCCGGGTTGCGCCGTGACATAGGCCAGGTCGATCTGGCAGCCGAGGATCGGCTGAATACCGGCCCCGCTGGCCGACACCGAGAATTCGAGGGCGGCGAACATGTTGTTGGTGTCCGTCACCGCGACGGCGGGCATGTCATTGGCGGCGCAGAGACCCGGAAGTTTCTTGAGTCGGACGGCGCCTTCCAGCAGGGAATATTCCGTGTGAACGCGGAGATGAATGAATCGGGGCGTGCTGCTCATGACGGCACGCTAGCGCAGTCGGGCGGCCAAGGAAAAGCGGGAAATCGCCATTGGAAAAATCAGACAACGGCCATGGATTATTCGGCTATTTTTGAAGGTGCTTCATGGCCCCGCCGCGCTATGATCTATGTCAAGTGCATGATTCAAAAATACTATTTATTGGGCAGTCGCACAAAATAGCCGCGTTCCAGGTCGATTTTGTCGCGGTGCAGCATAGGTTTTTCTTGCCAGAATGCCACTTGCCTTCCTAACCTGAGACAACAAAAGGGCCTGCAGCTTTTTCTACGTCGCATCGAAGAAGCGCGAAGTTGGTCAAACAGGGTACCGCGACGGGTTTCAGACATGGACATCACGTTTCTTCTGAACGGAGAGACAGTGGCACTGTCGGGCGTATCGCCGACGACCACGTTGCTGGACTGGCTTCGGGAAGACCGGGGATTATCGGGTACGAAAGAGGGCTGCAACGAAGGCGATTGCGGGGCCTGTACGGTGATGGTCACCGACGCGGAAAGCGCGAAGGCGCTGAACGCCTGCATCCTGTTCTTGCCGCAGCTACAGGGCAAGGCCGTGCGCACGGTCGAGGGGCTCGGCGGGCCGGATGGCGCGCTGCATCCGGTGCAGGATGCGATGATCGCCCATCACGGCAGCCAGTGCGGATTCTGCACACCGGGTTTCGTGATGTCGATGGCGACGGCGCATGCCAACGGTGCGACGGATCACGACGATCAGCTGGCCGGCAACCTGTGCCGCTGCACCGGTTATGCGCCGATCATCCGTGCCGCCAGGGCCGTGGAGGGTCAGGCGGTGCCGGACTGGGTGCGGGACGATCCCGCGGGCCTGGCGACACCGGCGACCTCTGCCCGGCAAATCCCCGGCTCTGCGGATGAACTGGCAGAGCTCTATGCCGCGCAGCCCGAAGCGACGCTGGTTGCCGGGGCAACCGATGTCGGATTGTGGGTCACCAAGCAGCTGCGCGATCTTGATCCGGTGATCTTTCTGAACCGCTGCGATGATCTGAAGACGATCGAGATCGGCAGCGAGGAGGTGCGGCTGGGGGCGATGGTCGACATGAACGCCATGCGCGACGCCATTGCCGGCCTGCACCCGTCCTATGGCGAGATGATCCGGCGCTATGCCTCGGTGCAGGTGCGCAATGCGGCCACGGTTGGCGGCAATATCGCCAACGGCTCGCCGATCGGGGACAACCCTCCGGCGCTGATTGCGCTGGGGGCGACATTGCACCTGCGCAAGGGCGATACGCGGCGGTCGCTGCCGCTGGAAGACTTCTTTGTCGATTATGGCAAGCAGGATCGCGCGCCCGGCGAATTCGTCGAGGCGGTGAGTTTCCCGCGCCAGCCCGACCGGCTGAAATGCTACAAGCTGTCCAAGCGGTTCGATCAGGATATCTCGGCGGTTTGCGGCTGTTTCAACATCACGGTCGCAGATGGCGCCGTGCAGGCCGCCCGGATCGCCTTTGGCGGCATGGCCGGGGTGCCCAGGCGGGCAGTTGCGGTCGAGGCCGCGCTGACCGGCCGGAGCTGGACCAGGGCGACGGTGCAGGCGGCGCTGGCCGGGTTCGACGCGGATTTCACCCCGATGACGGATATGCGCGCCTCGGCCCGCTATCGGCTGGAGGCCGCGCGGGCGATGCTGTTGCGGTATTTCGCCGAGGATCACGGCGAAGCGGTGTCCGTTCTGGAGGTGAACGCATGAGCGTGTCCAAACCCCTGCCCCATGACGCGGCGCGGCTGCATGTCACCGGAAGCGCCCGTTACATCGACGATATCCCGACCCCGGCAAACACCCTTCACGTCGCTTTTGGCCAGAGCGCCATCGCGCGCGGCCGGATCACCGGCATGGAGCTTGGCGCGGTGCGCGCCGCGCCCGGCGTGGTTGCGGTGCTGACGGCAGAGGACCTGCCGTTTCACAACGACGTTTCGCCATCGGCGCATGACGAGCCGCTGCTGACGACCGGAGAGGTGCACCATGTCGGTCAGCCGGTCTTTGCGGTTGTGGCGACCAGCCACCTGGCGGCCCGCAAGGCGGCACGGCTGGGGCAGATCAGCTATGAGGAAGACACGCCGATCCTGAGCATCGAACAGGCGCTGGAGGCGGACAGCCGGTTCGAGGAAGGCCCGAGGGTCTATCAGAAGGGCGATGCCGAAACGGCAATCGCGGCGGCGGCGCGCCGGGTCGAAGGCACGTTCGAGATCGGCGGGCAGGAGCATTTCTATCTCGAGGGCCAGGCCGCGCTGGCGGTTCCGCAGGAAGGCGGCGACATGCTGGTGCATTCCTCGACGCAGCACCCGACCGAGATTCAGCACAAGGTGGCCGAGGCGATCGGTGTGCCGATGCACGGCGTCCGGGTCGAGACCCGGCGCATGGGTGGCGGATTCGGCGGCAAGGAGAGCCAGGGCAATGCGCTGGCCTGTATCTGTGCTGTTGCGGCGCGGCTGACCGGGC
>CAYGNE010000339.1:0-3080 GCA_964351155.1 uncultured Rhodobacterales bacterium
GGGGCGCATCACCGCTTTCTCGCAAGAAGGCGATCATGGTGAGAACCACCAGTTAGACCGCCTCGTCCTCGGAACGGACAGCCTTCCGCAGGGCATTGTTTCGCACCTGGTCGGCGGTGAATTCGAAAATCATCGGTACCGACGTTGACCGCTTCTGGAGTCCTGCATTCGCATCCGCTTCCAGAATACCGGGCGCCGTTTTCGACAGAGTATCGAGATCGGCAAAGAGCTGTTGGGTGTTGGCGGCGATTTTACCCGGCGTATCGCTCGCAGCCAACTCCGCGACGCTCTTGAGATAAAGCTTCATGCTCTCCAGGATCGCCCGCGCGTTGCGAAACCGAACGAGGTTCGAGTCGGGCATGAACGCTTCTTCCAGTGCGCAGGGTTCCGATGTGAATTCGTTATTGCCGATGAGATAGCAAGCTTCACTCGGCTCGTAGACGTATTCACCTGCACGAATGAGCGCGTCGACCTGCTGCGCCAGAGCGCGCGCCTCGCTGGCCGCCAGCACCTTGTCCATCGGCATATCCACCGCCTGAAGCGCCTTTTGGCTGACGCCGATCTCTGTTTTCACATCCGGCACAGCGCAGGCGTTCAGACAAATGACGGACAGAATGAAGAGTGGCGCAGCACTCGCCGGTTTCATAATCATGGGTTGCTCCTGTTTCTTTTGATTGGATTCAGGTGGGAAGCGCCCGCGGACCGGCCCTGCCCCAAGCGCCGCTGCTGGCGCATGGGGCGGGGCAAGTCTCCCGCTACGCCTTGCTCACCTTGATCACCTGCTCAGATGGCGCGGGAGGGACCATGTATGCGACGATGAAGGAAACGAGAATCGTCAAGGCACCCTGAACTTCAGGCGGTATTGCCGGCCCGCCCATCTGTCCATTCAGCCATAACAAGAGCTGAACGATGGCACCCGCAAGCGCGCTTGCCGTGACCTTTCTAACCGGGCGGTTCGAATTCATACGCGTTTGGATCTTTTGCTCACTTCCGGAAGCTGCATCCGTCATCACGCTTCTCCTATTGGGTTGATGTCATTCACAAACCGAAGCATGTCGGTCATGGTGAAGTGTCCGGGTTTCTCGCTGGGCAATTCGGGCACCCAATTCTTGCGTTGCCACAGGAAAGACCGCTGATCGCCATGTACGAGACCGAGGAATGTCTCGGCCACGATGGTCGATCCGACCGGTCCGAGCCGCTGGCCAAGATGAAGCTGTTCAGCTTCCTTGAGGATATAGAACCACAAGGGCGTCTGCTCGTGCAGGCCGTGTTTTCGGGCGGCCTTCCCGCCGACACCGGCTGCGACGACCTCGGGCGACAAGGGCTGAAGTCCCATGTGCTGCGCGACGGCCTGTCCTGCCGGCAGTCCGACTTGGACACCGCGGCTGAGGTTCCGAAAGGCCAGAACCGCGTTTCTGTCGGTTTCCCCGGGCAAGGTCTTGAGCGCCGGGGCC
Organism: uncultured Rhodobacterales bacterium; assembly: GCA_964351155.1. Taxonomy (GTDB): domain Bacteria; phylum Pseudomonadota; class Alphaproteobacteria; order Rhodobacterales; family Rhodobacteraceae; genus CAYGNE01. The sequence goes on from CAYGNE010000339.1 coordinate 1,455, forward strand.
ATGCGGGCATCCAGCTTGCGCGATGCATTGGGTCGCACCGCGGCATCCAGATCGAAAAACCGCCGCCAGTCGATGATCCAATTGCCCGGCAAGTCCCGCAACTTGCCGCCGGGGATTCCCGGGGTGGGTAGAACGTCGGGGTCATCGGCAAGCGCACCAACGATGGCACCCGACTTGCCCGTGAACCCGAAGAGCAACTGCAGGCTTGCCGGCGTCAGGGCACCGGGATCCGTTCCGAAGACCCGGTTGTAATCATAGATCTCGCGGATCATCGAGTGGCCCAGGCGATAGGCGGCCGCCGAGAATTCCGCGGGAATGTAGGGCGTTGTCTTGAAGCGGTAGAAACGGCGACCTTGTTCTTTGATTGTTCGGACTAGCCCGGGTTCGGTCAGCCGCTCGACCCAATCGAAAAGAACGATCCACTGGTAGTGCCACGTGACAATCCGTTTGGCTTCCTCGAACTGTTCAGCCCCGGTCAGACCCGGCTTTTCCCTGCTCAGAAAATCGACGACCGCGTTGTGAAACTTGAGGAACGCCAGATGGGTCTGAGCCACTGCGAGGTTCTCGTCATTGCGCTCGTCCCCGATCAGGGCGCGCCCTACAGTGTTGCGCGGAAGGTCGTTCGGCAAGGCCGTTGGCACGTTTTGCCCTGGGGATGCCGATGTCGTTCCGATGAGGAACTTGTTTGTGTGCCCGTAGGGCGGCTCCGGATGTCGCGCGTATAGCTCCGGTGACCGACCGGGGCCTTCCGCATAGAGCGAGTCGAGGTCCAGCGCCGGCGTCCGGAAATTCTCCGTGGCCAACGGATCGGCCTCCTGCACATGGAGCGGCGTCGTATCCAGTGTGATGTCGTGGTCCACGAACTGACCGAAGTAGGTGTAACCCGCCGGTATGGCGGGATTGTCCCCTGCGGAATCCATTGCCGTATCAACCATCGCCTCGGCGAGCTCGAAGAGCGCGTCGTCATCGGCATCCAGTCCAGGCAGATCGGGAAACATGCGTCCGAACTTGCCAGGATCGCCGTGGCTGCTGTTCACGTTAAGCGTTTCCGCCGTCAGCGATCTTAGGTGTTGCCCATGCGAACGCGGCCCGTGTGACGAAAGTTTATCCGCGCTCTTGGTCGGTTCGAAAGATTTTTTTAAGTCATCTGGTGCCATGCTTGACCTCCTCCACTGTGACCGCGCCGACACTGGCGCTGAAAAGGCATGGACACTTTCCGTTATTTCCGTGAGCTATCCGTGATCCGTGCGTGAACAACACATCAAAAATGCGTTTCCATCTTAGGTACAAGTTCTCCTTGAATGTTCCGGGCAACTGCCGGGGACGAACTCGAGGCCGCGAAAAGAGAACGCAGAAGATTCAATGCTCAGTTCGACATGTTCCTGACGCACCGGACGCAAAAAAGTCCTGCAGCAGTTGTCAGCAAACGGCCGCCAAGGACGCGGATTGCCTCTCAGAGAACTTCAATGGTCAACAAAAGCTATGGTGTCTTGCCCGCATGCATAAGCGGCATGGTATCTGGCTACGAGCAGATCATTCCGTGCAAACGGGAAACAGTGAGAGTGTCCGACCTTTTGTGTATGACTGATCCGGTTCATGCTTCACCGAAAGGAAGCATGAATGACT
>CAYGNE010000340.1:0-3077 GCA_964351155.1 uncultured Rhodobacterales bacterium
GGCGGCATGGATGTCAGCGCCGAAAAGCTGCCTTTCATGGCCTGGGCCGACGGCCAGATTGGCGGCTTTGACTGCCGTGCCTACCGGATCTCGTTTTCGGGTGAACTGAGCTACGAAATCGCCGTGCCCGCATCGCAGGGGCTGGCCTTCTGGACCGCTTTGGTCGAGGCGGGGCAGGAATTCGGCGTGATGCCCTATGGCACCGAGGCGCTGCATATCCTGCGCGCCGAAAAGGGGTTCATCATGATCGGGGACGAAACCGACGGCACGGTGATCCCGCAGGATCTGGGGCTGGACTGGGCGATTTCCAAGAAGAAGGACGACTATCTTGGAAAACGTGCGCAGGCCCGCAGCCACATGACCGACCCGACCCGCTGGAAACTGGTGGGGCTGGAAACCGTGGACGGCTCGGTTCTGCCGGACGGCGCCTATGCCGTGGCCAAGGGCGTCAACGCCAATGGTCAGCGCCTGACACAGGGGCGGGTCACGTCGACCTACCATTCGCCGACCCTGGAAAAGGGCATCGCCATGGGGCTGGTTCTGCATGGTCCGGACCGGATGGGCGAGGTGCTGGAATTCCCCGGAACCGACGGCAAGACCTACAGCGTGAAAATCGTGGACCCGGTATTTTTCGACAAGGACGGGGAGAAGCAGAATGTCTGAAGCGGTGAGCGCACTCAACGAGGCCAGCTTTGACGGGATCGCCCGGGTCGAGGAATGCGGCCTGCAGGGCATGATCACCCTGCGCGGTGATCTCCCCGGCAAGACGTTGAAATCCGCGGCCACGGGCATGACCGGCGTTACCATGCCCGGCCCGCACGAGGTGCATTTTGACGGCACCAGCGGATTGTGCTGGATGTCGCCGGACGAATTGCTGCTGCTCTGCCCTTACTATGCGGTCGAGGCCAACGTTCTGGAACTGGAGCGGACCCTGGCAAAGAGCCACGCATTGGCCGTCAACGTCTCCGACGCCCGCGCCCTGTTCCGGGTCTCCGGCCCGTTCGCGCGCGAAGTGCTGGCCAAGCTCTGCCCGGTCGACCTTTCGCCAGCCGGTTTCAAACCGGGCGCCTTCCGCCGCACCCGCATGGCGCAGGTCCCGGCGGCATTCTGGATGGTGGACGACGAAACCTTCCAGATCATCTGCTTCCGTTCAGTCGCCCAATACGTGTTCGACCTGCTCAAGGTCGCAGCTCAGCCGGGGTCGGAGGTCAGGTACTTCTAAGCATGGGCCTAAGGGTTTTCGGATCCGGCCGGCTATTGCTGGCAGGGTCCGGCCTTTTGCTTCAAATCCATAGGGCAGTATTTCGTCTGAATTCATAGTACCTGCCCGCTATCTTCGTGGATGTTTTTGACCAAACCTCTTTCCATTTTTTTTACAACTATGTATTCCTCCTGCGGAATGTGATTTGTTGTTTGGAGATGGATTCCGTGGAAACTGTATTTGTGATTTTGTTCCTGGCGGTTCTGTTATTCGTGGTTTTCCGGCTGGCGCTTTCTGGAAGCGATTCACCGCCACAGCTGCCCAATCCATCCAAACCATCATCGGCAAATAAACCACCTGCAATCCGTCGGGACGGTTCGCGCGCGCGTTTCAATGCGCAAGGTGCCAGGCATTTGCATGAAAAACGCGTCCTCAACGGCGCCGCTTTTGTAACTGATGGCGATACAATCAAGATCAACGGAACGCAGGTTCGATTGTTCGGTGTTGACGCGCCTGAATTGAACCATCCCTATGGCAAGAAAGCCAAATGGGCATTGCACAAGCTGTGCAAAGGTCAAACGATTCGGGCGGTCGTCACTGATGTCGACACGCACGGTCGCACCGTGGCGCATTGCTACCTTCCGGACGGGCGGGATCTTTCCGCCGAAATGGTGAAGCTGGGATTGGCAATCGATTGGGAGAAATTCTCCGGCGGAGTCTACAAGAAGCTGGAGACATCAGACGCACGCAAGAAACTCTGGCTGGCCGATGCGCGTCAGAATGGGCGGATACATGTTTGGAAAAAATTCGAAGCGAACAAGAATAACGGAGGTTAACGCAGCTGTTCGCACCTCAGCATTCCGATTTGCACCGCGCCCGGGCTGGCAAGCCGATGCAATTGCTAGCCATGAAACAAGAAACTCGGAAAACGGCCGAGCATCGAGTCAGAAGTGAAATCCGGATGGTCAGGCCCATTCCCGCTTTGACACGATTCATAGAAATCAAGCATCTCTAATAGTTCGCTCATACGCTGTTTTCGGACGCTTGCATCCAGAAACGGCGCATGTGTCGACAGATACAAGGCCGGGCGCTGTGCCTTCAGCCATGGCAGCAGGGTCGGCAGAACATCGAACTCCGCCCCCTCGATATCCATCTTGACCAGCGACACGCCGGACAGGTCGACCGTGCCTGCAAATTGATCCCAGCCGATTGTCAGCACGTCGTTGCCCGATCCCATGTCGGTACTCAGCAGGCTTGTCATGCTGTCTCCGGCCTCGCCGCCGAAACTGGCCATCCGCGCGACACCGACATCCTGTGACAAGGCGGCGGCAAAGGCGCTGACATTCGTGATCCCGTTCAACTCGATATTCCAGGCCAGGTGCCGGAACGCCACCGGGTCGGGTTCGAAACACCACACATGCCGCGCCTTGCGCGCGCCGTACAGAACGGTCGGCCCGATCCAGGCGCCGATGTCCAGGTAATCGTGCCCCTTGTCCAGATGTGCCGCCAGTACGTCCAGCGTTTCGGGCTCCCATTGACCCGCCGTGGCCTTGCGCCAGAATTTGCTGTGATACGGGTCCAGCCGGAACGATTCATCCGCAAGGCGCCCCGTCACGTAACCGCGCGCGCGGTACAACATCTTTCGTGCCCTGGTGAACAATTTCCGACTCCGCGCGTTGATGTCCTGTCCACCCTTGACCTGTCGGCGGCGGAGCCGCATGTAAAAGGTGGAACCGAAACACCAATTTCAGACAGGGGGCCAAGATGGCTTTTGAACTTCCCGATCTTCCTTATGCACATGACGCGCTTGCATCCAAGGGCATGTCAAAGGAAACGCTCGAATATCACCACGATCTGCACCACAAGGCGTATGTCG
>CAYGNE010000341.1:0-3076 GCA_964351155.1 uncultured Rhodobacterales bacterium
CGCGCCTTAGCGGCGTTGCATGGCCCGGCGGAATTCGGACAGGCGGAATGCGCCGATCAGGTGGCCGGTTCCGAAATAGGTGACGAGCCCGGTGGCGACGACCGCGGTCAGCGCCAGATAACGCCAGCCATGCATGTGCAGCGCCGGAGACAACAGCCAGGCACAAAGCCACAACGCCACGCCCATCACGGCGGAGGCGGCGCAGATCCGCCAGAGACGGGTGAAGAAGCGGCTGTCAAAGCGCACGACGAGGCCCATGTGCCGCCTGCCGTAGAGCAATTGTGCCACCATCGCCCAGGCGGCCACAGTCGTGCCGATCGCGGCACCGATGTAGCCCAGCAACCACGCCATCGACACGGCAACGATGATGTTCACGACCATCGAAACGACGGCAAAGCGGAACGGGGTTCTTGTATCCTCGCGGGCGAAATAGACCGGCTGCAGCACCTTCTGCATCACGAAGGCGGGGAGGCCCAGCCCGTAGATCGCCACGGCGGTCGCGGTGGCGGCGGAGTCGCCGGCGTCAAACGCGCCACGCTGAAACAGGACCGAGATCAGCGGCAGGGGGATCACCACGAGCGCCACCGCCGACGGGATCGTCAGGGCCAGCGAGACCTCGCCCGCGCGGCTGAGGGCATGGCGCGCGCCGTCATCGTCCCGCGCCGCCAGGCGGCGGGACAGGTCGGGCAGCAGCACCACGCCGACGGCGATGCCGACGACGCCCAGCGGCAACTGGTACAGCCGGTCGGCATAGCTGAGCCAGGCGATGGCGCCATCATAGAAGCTGGCGACCTGGCGTCCGACCAGCAGGTTGATCTGGACCACGCCACCGGCAAGCATCGCGGGCAGGGCGATTGCCGCCAGCCGTTTGAGATCCGGGGTGACATGGGGCCAGCGCGGACGGATGTGAAACCCGGCATGACGCGCGGCGCGCCAGAGCAATGCCAGCTGCGCGACACCGGCGATCAGGACGCCCCAGACCAGAAGCGTGGCATGGTGCATGCCGGTCCGGGTCGCGCCAGAGCCGGTTTCGACCTCCATGGCAAAGCCCATGAGGCCGGATTCCGCCAGCACCAGCATGGCGATCAGAACGATGTTCAACAGGACCGGCGCCGCCGCGGCGGCGGCAAACCGCCCGGTCGCATTCAGAACGCCCGACAGCAGCGCGGCCAGTGAAATGAACAGGATGTAGGGGAATGCGATGCGACCGAACCAGACCGCGAGGCCGAACCGCTCATCGCCGGCAAAACCGCTGGCCATGGCCAGGACCAGCCAGGGCATGAACACCTGCGCCAGCAGGGTGAACCCGATCAGCAGCGTGCCGAGCGCGGCAAAGGCGTCGTTGGCAAAGCGTTCGGAATCGCCGCCGGTTTCCAGTTTCTTTGAAAACAGGGGGATGAAGGCGGTGTTGAATGCGCCTTCTGCAAAGAAACGGCGGAACATGTTTGGCAGGCTGAAGGCCACCAGGAACGCCTCGGCCACCGGTCCGGTCCCCAGCCAGCCGGCGATCAGGACATCGCGGGCAAAACCGAGGACGCGGCTGAGCAGGGTCCAGACACCAACCGTGAGAAAGCCGGACATCAAACGGATGGGTTTCAAATACGGAGCCTTTCGGGCGGCGGATGGGTGTCAGGGGCTTGGCTAGCCCGTAATCGGAAGGTTCGCAATTCGAAAGTGCCGTACGGTCATGGGCTGCCGCGGGTCAGCCGGCATTCTGTTGCGCGCCCTCTTCGATCGCAGCGCGCAGTTTGGCTTCGAGAAAGCGTTGCTTGGATTCCGAGTAGTATTTCAGTCCGAACATGTCCTTGACGTAAAACGAATCCACGACCTGTTCGCCGTAGGTCGCGATCACCGCGTTGGCGATATAGACATTGGCCGCGGCCAGCGTGCGGGCGAGATCGTACAGCAATCCGGGCCGGTCGCGGGTGTCGACCTCGATGATGGTGTAGATCTCGGAGCCCTCGTTATCAAAGCTGATATGGGTCGGCACCCGGAACGCCTTTTCGCGTTTGCGCAGGGTCTTGCGTTGCCGCAGCGCCTCGCGGGCGGCGGAATCATCGCTCAGCATCTTGTGGATCATCTGGGTGAGGCGCGGCAGGCGGCTGCTTTCGTAGGGGTGGCCTTCGCTGTCCTGTATCCAGAAGGCGTCGGTCACGTATCCGTCGCGCGTGGTATAGCTGCGCGCATCCACGACATTGGCCCCGACCAATGCCAGCGCCCCGGCGAGGCGGGCAAAGATGCCGGGATGGTCGACCATGACGAAACACGCCCGCGTGGCGTCGCGGTCTTCGTCCGGGAAAAGCTTGATCCGGACATCCGCCGGATCGCCGGAAGCCACCAGATCACGCAGCATGTTGGCGAAATCGACATGGGCGGTCACGTGCAACCCCTGCCAGTAGGGCGGATAGTGACGCGCGATTTCGGTCTTGAGTTCCGCCTTGGGCCAGTCGGGCAGGGCGGCGCGCAGCGTCTTCTTGGCCTCGGCACCGCGGTTTTCGCGGTTGAGATCCTCCATTCCGGTTTCCAGCGCCCGGCGGGTCTGTCTGTAGAGCGCGCGCAGCAGCGCGGCTTTCCAGTTGTTCCACGTATCCGGGCCGACTCCGCGGATGTCGCACACCGTCAGCACGGTCAGCAGGTCCAGCCGCTTGACCGTCTGCACCGCCTTTGCAAAACCGCGTACCGTTCTGGGGTCGGCGACATCGCGTTTCTGGGCCATGTCCGACATCAGAAGGTGATAGCGCACCAGCCATTCGACGGTTTCGCTGTCGGTCTTGTTCAGCCCGAGCCGGGGGGCGACCTTGCGGGTGATCTGGGCGCCGAGGATGGAATGGTCCTCGGGGCGGCCCTTGCCGATATCATGCAGCAGCAGGGCAACGTACAGCACCTTGCGGTTCACGCCGCGTTCCAGGATGCCGGACGCGACCGGCAGTTCCTCGATCAGTTTCTTGCGCTCGATCTGGGCCAGGTTGGCGATGCACGGGATGGTGTGCTCGTCCACCGTGTAGCTGTGGTACATGTTGAACTGCATCATCGCCACGATCGGTTCGAATTCCGGAACGAAGGCCGACAGAACGCC
>CAYGNE010000342.1:0-3067 GCA_964351155.1 uncultured Rhodobacterales bacterium
GCGCGCTGGACGTTTCGGTGCAGGCGCAGGTCCTCAACCTCATGATGGAACTGCAGGCCGAACTCGGGCTGTCCTTCCTGTTCATCAGCCATGACATGGCGGTTGTCGAACGGGTCAGCCACCATGTAGGGGTCATGTATCTGGGCCGCATCGTCGAACTCGGCCCGCGCGCGCGCCTGTTCGAGAACCCGCAGCATCCCTATACCCAGGCCTTGATGAAGGCGGTGCCGATTGCCGACCCGCGCAAGCGGAAATCCGAGAAGGACCTGAACTTCAAGCCGATCCCGTCGCCGATCCACCCGCTCGACTACAAGCCCGAGCCCTCGGTTTACGACGAGGTCGAGCCGGGGCATTACGTGCTGACGACCGACAGCGGATACTGACCGCATGGCCGAAACGCTCAGCCCCCGGGAAATTCTGGACCGGCTGGTGTCTTTCCCGACCGTGAGCCGGGACAGCAACCTGCCGCTGGTCGACTGGGTGGATGAATACCTGCAGGGCCATGGCATCACCGCGCACCGCCACTATGACGAAAGCGGCGAAAAGGCGGCCTTGTTTGCACATGTCGGCCCCTGGCAAGACGGCGCGGTGGTGCTGTCGGGACATACCGATGTCGTGCCCGTGGATGGCCAATCCTGGGATACGGACCCTTTTGCCGTGGTCGAAAGCGATGGCAAGCTGTTCGGTCGCGGCACCTGCGACATGAAGGGGTTTGACGCGATCGCGATCTGGGCGCTGGTCGCGGCGAACGCACGCGGCCTGAAGCAGCCGCTGCAACTGGCGCTGAGCTATGACGAGGAGATCGGTTGTACCGGCGCTCCACCGATGATCAGGGCGATGCAGCCGGTTCTGCCCAAGGGCAGCGCGGTGATCGTGGGCGAACCATCGATGATGCAGGCGGTGACCGGCCACAAGGGCGGAGTGGCCTTTTCCACGCATGTGACCGGGTTCGAGGTTCATTCCAGCATCGCCCATACCGGCGTCAGCGCGGTGATGGAGGCGGCCCGGCTGATCGACTGGGGCAACAGGGTCAATGCCGAGAACCGGGCCCGGGTGCCCGACGCGCTGGCCGCGATGTTCGAGCCGCCCTGGACCAACGCCCATGTCGGAACCGTGCACGGGGGAACCGCGAACAACATAACCGCCAGGGATTGTCATTTCGTGATGGGGTTCCGCATGGTGCCGGGCGAGAGCGGCGATCTGTGGCGCGAGCGCTATCTCGCCGAAGCGCGCCGCGTCGAGGCGGAGATGCAGGCCGTCCATCCCGCGGCCCGGATCGAGGTGACGGACCTGTTCGATGTGCCGGGCCTGAAACCCGAAACCGATGGCGCCGCCGAAACCCTGGTGCGCCGGATCACCGGGGACAACGGCACCCACGTGGTCAGCTATGGCACCGAGGCCGGCCAGTTCCAGCAGGCTGGATACTCGGCCGTGATCTGCGGCCCCGGCAGCATCGCGCAGGCGCATCAGCCCAACGAGTTCATCTCTGTCGCCCAGTTTCAGGCCGGCATCGGGTTCATGCACAAACTGATCGACCGGCTGGCGGGCTGACCGGGGAGTTTGAAAAAAGGTGCGCTACCGCGCATTTCAGATTCCGCTATTGGCGAGGCGACGCGTTGTGACCGGGCAGGGGGCTTCTTGCGGCTTGAACAGAGGGGTGATTCATCAGACAGTTCCCGGCGAGCGAGAAAGGACAAATCATGCCGATCAAGAACCGACTTGCCGACATGCATGACGAGATCACCGGCTGGCGCCGGTTTCTGCATGCGCATCCGGAACTGATGTATGATGTGCAGGAAACCGCCGGTTTCGTGGCTGACCGCCTGCGGGATTTCGGCGTGGACGAGATCACCACGGGTATCGGCCAGACCGGCGTCGTTGGTGTGATCCGGGGAAAATCGGACGGATCGGGCAAGGTGATCGGATTGCGCGCGGACATGGATGCCCTGCCGATCAACGAGGCCACGGGTCTGGACTATGCCAGCACCCATGCCGGCAAGATGCATGCCTGCGGCCATGACGGGCACACCGCGATGCTGCTCGGGGCGGCGCGCTACCTCGCCGAGACCCGCAATTTCGACGGCACCGTGGTGCTGATCTTCCAGCCCGCCGAAGAGGGCGGCGCAGGTGGCAAGGCGATGGTGGATGATGGCATGATGGACCGCTGGGGCATCCAGGAGGTCTATGGCATGCACAACATGCCGGGCCTGCCGGTGGGACAGTTCGCGATCCGGCCCGGGGCCCTGCTGGCCGCCGCGGATGATTTCGAAATCGTGGTGACCGGCAAGGGCGGTCACGCCGCGGCCCCCCACATGGCGGTCGACACGACGCTGGTGGCGGCGCAGATCGTCGTCTCGTTGCAGTCGATCGTGGCCCGCAATGTCGATCCGCTCCAGCGGGTCGTGGTGACGGTGGGCACGTTTCAGACCGACAGCGCGGCCTCGAACGTCATCGCCCACACCGCGCGCCTGCAGGGCACGCTGCGCACGCTGGAACCGGAGTGGCGGCAGCGGGGCGAAGAGCATATCCGCAGGATCGCCCGCGACACGGCCTCGGCCTTTGGGGCCACGGCCGAGGTGACCTGGAAACCGGGATACCCGGCGACCATCAACCATCCCGAGCAGACCGCGTTTGCGGCAGAGACCGCGCGCATCGTGGCGGGCGAGGTGGATGACGCGGTTGACCCGATCATGCCGGCCGAGGATTTTGCCTTCATGCTCGAGGCGCGCCCGGGGGCCTATATCTTTCTCGGCAACGGTGACACCGCGATGTGCCACCACCCGGCCTATGATTTCGACGATGCCGCCATCCCGGCCGGCTGCAGCTGGTTTGCCGAGCTGGTTGAACGCCGGATGCCCGCCACCTAAGACACCCGCCGGGCAGCCACGGGCGTCGTGGGTGCCGGCACCGAATTCCAGCGCCTTGCGCATCCCGAACCGACAACAGGAGCCACCGATCATGCCCGTAAAGAACCGATTTGCCGAGTTGCAGACAGAAATCACCGAATGGCGCCGGGACATTCATGAACATCCGGAACTGTTGTTTGATACCCACCGCACCAGCGCGC
>CAYGNE010000343.1:0-3057 GCA_964351155.1 uncultured Rhodobacterales bacterium
GCGCGTTCGGGAAGAACAACTGCTGCCCGTCCCGCCGGTACCCGGCGATGGCGGCCTGTCCGACCGGGCCGGTCAGCCAGTCGATGAACGCCTGCCCTTCCCCGGACTTGACGTCCGGGTGTTTTTCCCTGTTCACGAGGATCACGCCATACTGGTTGAACAGGCGCGGGTCACCCTCGACCAGGATCTTCATGCCATCCTTGTTGCCGAACGCGATCCAGGTCGCCCGGTCGCTCAGCACATAGGCCCCCATGCCCGCGGCGATGTTCAGCGTCGCGCCCATCCCCGACCCGGTTTCCCGGTACCAGCCGCCCGATGCCGCCGCCACGTCCTGCCCCGCCGCCTTCCAGTGGCGCAGTTCCGCCTTGTGGGTGCCGCTGTCATCCCCGCGCGAGGCAAAGGGCGCGCCCGCCCCGGCAATCGCGCGCAGGGCCGCCACGATGTCCTTGCCGCCACCAATGCCGGCCGGGTCGCTCTCGGGCCCGATCAGCACAAAATCGTTGTACATCACGTCATGACGCGCCACGCCCCAGCCTTCGGCGACAAATTTCTCCTCCGCGGCTTTTGCATGCACCAGCAACACGTCGCCATCGCCGTTCATCGCGTTGCGGATCGCCTGCCCGGTGCCCACGGCAACCACCCGCACCTCGATGCCGGTCTGGTCCTGAAATTCGGGCAGGATCGCATCCAGCAAGCCCGAGTTCTGGGTCGAGGTCGTCGACTGCACGATGATAAAGGGGTCGGCGGCGGCGGCCATCACGGTTATTTGCAGGGCGACGCTCGCGGCAACGGCCCGAAAAACTGCTCGGATCATTTCCATTTCTCCAGATGAAGTGATTTACAAGATCAGGGCGCCGGCAAGGTACCGGCGTCCGGCCTGGCTGGCCGGGTGGTCGAAAAACCTCTCGGCCAGCGCATGTTCCGCGACCTGCCCACCCTGCATCAGCACGATGTCATGGCCGAGCCTTCGCGCCTGCCCGATGTCATGGGTCACCATGACGATCCGCGTCCCCCGCACCGCCGCGCGCTGCACCATCGTCTCGATCTGCTGGGTCGCGGCCGGGTCCAGCGCGCTGGTCGGCTCGTCCAGGAACAGGATGTCCGGTTCGGTTGCCAGCGCCCGCAGGATCGCCAGCCGCTGCGCCTCGCCACCCGACAGGCTGCGCGCCGACTGCCGTGCCTTGCCGCCCAGCCCGCCCTCGGCCAGCAACGCCGCGATCCGCTCGCGCCGCGCGGCGCGGGCCAGTCCCCGCCGTTTCAGAACGAAATCCAGGTTGGCCGCCACCGAGCGCCGCAACAGCACCGGTTTCTGAAACACCATCGCCTGCCGCGCCCGCTCCGGTGCGCCAATGCGCCGCCTGTTCTGGCGCACCTCGCCCCGGTCCGGGGCGATCAGCCCGTGCAGACAGCGCAACAGCAGGCTCTTGCCCGCCCCGTTCGGCCCAAGGATCAGCGTCGGCCCCGGCCCGCCGAGCGCCAGGTACGGAATATCCAGAAGCGTTCCGCCATTGCGCCCGATCCGCAGCGCCTCGGCCTCGATCTGCACCTGGTCCATCGCCGCACTGCCCGACAGGTCACGCATGGCGCAACTCCTCCTGCCCGCTGCGCAGGGCCAGCAGGCTGACCAGCCCGGTCACGCTCACCGCGATCCCGATCAGGATCGCCCCCAATGCCAGCGCCAGCGCCAGGTTCCCCTTGGATGTCTCCAGCGCGATGGTCGTCGTCATCACCCGGGTCACGTGGTTGATGTTGCCGCCCACGATGATCACCGCGCCCACCTCGGCAATGGCGCGCCCGAACCCCGCAAGCAAGGCCGTGACCAATGCCAGCCGTGCATCCCACAGCAGCACAGGGACCGATGCCAGCCGTGACACGCCCAGTGATCGCAGCTGCTCGGAGTATTCCTCGGCCAGCATTTCGACCACCTGCCGGGTCAATGCCGCAATAATGGGAGTGACCAACACGACCTGAGCAATGATCATGGCCGTCGGGGTATACAAAAGCTCGAGCACACCCAACGGGCCGGAGCGGGACAGCATCAGATAGACCAGTAGCCCCACGACCACCGGCGGCAGCCCCATCAGCGCGTTCAAGACGACGATGACCAGGCGCCGGCCCGGAAACCGCCCGACCGCCAGCGTCGCGCCCAGCGGCATGCCGATCAGCGCCGCGATCAGCACCGCCAGAAGCGACACGTGCAGCGACAAAAGGACAATCGCCCACAGCTCCGAATCGCCGGTCAGGATAAGGGCAAGGGCAGACCTGAATTCTTGCGCAAAGTTTTGCATAATTTACGGATTTTCATGTTTTCCCGTAGGTTATTCAAATACTGTCACAGGAAATGCAGCCCGTCACCCCCTCTCGCCCACATGCCCGATCAAAAAAAAGCGGCCCCCCGAAGGGGACCGCGCCACGACCCGCAACAGCGGGATCAGATCATTTCAGGGCTTCGTCGGTGATCGCATGGGTCCATGCGCCCTCGGGCTTCTTGGTGATCACCGGGTCCGACCCGCCCGCCAGCAGGGTCGCAACCGTGCGGTCGAAATCCGCCGGGTCCAGCGTTCCGTCGCTGCCCGCGGTCAGCTTGGCGATCTCGCCCATCATCCGCACCTGGTGTGCCTCGGTCTGGGCCCCGGTCGCGTCATTGTCCAGAACGATGCCCGCGGCCTCTTCGGGGTTCGCCTCGGCGTATTTCCAACCCTTCATGCTGGCCCGGACAAACCGCACCATCTTGTCGACAAATACCGGGTCCTGCAGGTTCTCTTCCAGCGCCCAGATCCCGTCTTCCAGCGTCGCAACACCCTGATCCTCGTATTTGAACGTGACCAGTTCGTCCTCGCTGACGCCCGCATCCAGCACCTGGCCATATTCGTTATAGGTCATGGTCGAGATACAATCCGCCTGCCGCTGGATCAGCGGATCGACGTTGAACCCCTGCTTCAGAACCGTCACGCCATCCTCGCCGCCATCGGTGGAAATGCCTTCCTGGCTCATCCAGCTCAGGAACGGGTATTCATTGCCAAAGAACCAGACGCCGATGGTCTTGCCCTTGAAATC
>CAYGNE010000344.1:0-3040 GCA_964351155.1 uncultured Rhodobacterales bacterium
CGCCCGCGATGGCGGGCCAGTCATCGCCGGCGTTCGAAAGCTGGCGATCCCCGGCCCTGCGTTCGGCCAATTCACTGTCATGGCGCAGCTTCGCCTCGTCCGGCGAGCGCCCGATTCCCGTGGCACTGACCGTCCGTCCGCCCGACGACACGACAGAAGCTTGAACGAACAGGCCGGGCACATCCGGCAAGGGACCCTGGAACATGGATCAACCGAACATCTTATGCGCCGGTTAGTCAATCATACCGGGAACCGGCCACCTCGCCTGCGGCCACGCGGGACACGCCGGTTCAGGGCTTGGAAATCGGTCTGAATTGCGGGATTTTGGTGGAGCCTAGGGGGATCGAACCCCTGACCTCTTGCATGCCATGCAAGCGCTCTCCCAGCTGAGCTAAGGCCCCGAAACCGTGCGCCGGTGTCTAGGCGCTACACCGGGCAGGATCAAGCAAAAAATCCCGCCCGACGCGATTTGTGACTTAATCTTCTTCGCCCACAGCGACGTCGGCGATGTCGTCCAGCGAGACATCATCATCGTCGTCGTCATCTTCAAGGATATCGTCGTCGATATCCACATCGACCGCATCATCATCATCGTCCAGAACGACATCATCGTCGCGTTCGGCCTTCTGCTTGGCCTTCAACGTCGCGGCATCTTCGGAATCGGCGGCGATCATGCGGCTCTTGCCGGTGTCGAGTTCAACGACTTCCCCGGTATACGGGCTCACGATCGGGTTCTTGTTCAGGTCATAGAACCGTTTTCCAGTGGTCGGGCAAAGACGTTTTGTACCCCATTCTTCGTTGGGCATGGAAATCCCCTTGATTATCTGCTGAGTCGGATCGACGATTCCGGTCACGTGCCATATGAGGTCGGCACTGTCAAAGGCTTTAGTCGCAAACAGGGGCGCAGTATGGCGGAATATGTTTTGCCCGGCTCACCGCCGGTCACGCTGAACTTGCGGCGCTCGGGCAGGGCGCGCCGGATCAGCCTGCGCATATCGCAACTGGACGGCAAGGTGACTTTGACCCTGCCAAGGGGCGTAAAGGATGCCGAGGCGCTGGATTTCGCACGTTCCAAGGGCGACTGGATACGCGGACATCTGGAAAACCGCGTCGATGACATTCCCGTTCGGCACGGCGTACACCTGCCGATCCAGGGCGCGATGCACCAGGTCGTGGCGACCACGGGCCGGCGCGTCACCGTCCGCGACGGGCAGGTCGGCGTGCCCGGTGACGCAACCGGGTCACGTCTCCAGGCCTGGCTGCGGGAACTGGCACGGGACCGGCTGGTTGCCGCTTCGGACCATTACGCCGCGCGGCTGGGCCGGCCCTATGCGCGGATCACATTGCGCGACACCCGCTCCCGCTGGGGCTCCTGCAGTTCGGCGGGCGGGCTGAACTATTCCTGGCGGCTGATTCTCGCGCCCCCCGAGGTTCTGCGCTATGTCGCGGCGCACGAGGTGGCGCACCTTGCGGAAATGAATCATTCCGCGGCTTTCTGGGCGACCGTTGAACGGCTGCACGGCCCCTATCAGTCCCAGCGGACCTGGCTGCGCAAGCAGGGCAATGAACTGCACAGGTACCGGTTCTGATGAAATCAGGTTGACCGGGTCCGGCGTGTGATCACAAATAAACGGATGATCACCACCCGCCCCACCGAATCCACGCTTGTCGCCGCCCATGACCGGGTCTATCGCGCGCTGCGCGCGCGGATCATGCATGGCGAAATCTCGCCGGGGCAGGCCCTGACCCTCAGGGGGATCGGCAAGGAGTTCGAGGTCTCCATGACCCCGGCGCGCGAGGCTGTCCGCCGTCTCGTGGCCGAAGGCGCGTTGTTCCTGTCCAGCTCGGGCCGCGTGTCGACGCCGGAACTGACCAGTGAACGGATCGAGGAACTGGCCGCCCTGCGCGCATTGCTCGAGGTGGAACTGGCCAGCCGCGCGCTGCCCCGTGCCCATTTCGCGCTTATCGACCGGTTGCACATTATCAACGCAAGCGTGGCCGAGGCCGCGGCCAGCCGCGATGCGGTCCGCTACATCCGGACCAACCTCGAATTTCACCGCACGCTTTACCTGCGCGCGCAGGCCCCGGCGATGCTGGCCATGGCCGAAACCGTCTGGCTGCAACTGGGGCCGACGATGCGATCGCTCTACGGGCGTCTGCGGCGCACGGACCCGCCGCATTTCCACAAGCTGATCATCGCCGCCCTGAAGGCCGGCGACGAACCGGGCCTGCGGCTCGCCGTGCGGTCCGACGTGACACAGGGTCTGCGCATGCTGACCAGCTGACCGGTTTCGTCGGACCTGCGGGACCGGCGGGGCCGCGAATTCCCGCAAGGCGGCTGAAAGACCGCGCAACGCACGGGGCATTAACGCCTGCGGGTCCCTGCAATCGCCGTGCGCCGCCGGTGTACCGGGGGTGTACAGGGGGTGTACGCATGTCACCCCCCCATATCCGTGCAAGACAGGACCGTTAACCACCCGGGTCACACCCGGTGCAGGATCCGGGTTCCGGCGTCCGGACCCGAGCGGACCACAAATGAAAACGGCCGGCTGTGCGCTGACAGCCGGCCGTTCATTCCTTGGTGATTACCGTTCCCGGTGGCCGGTTCAGGCCGAAAGCGCGGCCTGCGCCTGCGCGACGATTGCGCCGAACGCTTCGGGTTCGTGCACCGCCAGATCGGCCAGAACCTTGCGGTCCACTTCGATGCCGGCCAGCGACAAGCCATTGATAAAGCGGCTATATGTCAGCGCTTCGTCATGGCTGCGCACTGCGGCGTTGATCCGCTGGATCCACAGTGCGCGGAAGTTGCGCTTGCGCTGCTTGCGGTCGCGGGTTGCATACTGGTTCGCCTTGTCGACCGCCTGGGTCGCCACCTTGAAGGTGTTCTTGCGGCGGCCATAATAGCCTTTGGCTGCCTTGACGATTTTCTTGTGACGGGCGTGGGTGACTGTCCCACTCTTGACTCGTGCCATGTGATCAGCCTCCTATCAGCGGTCGTAGGGCATGAAGCCCTTGACGATCTTGGCGTCGGGGGCACTCA
>CAYGNE010000345.1:0-3018 GCA_964351155.1 uncultured Rhodobacterales bacterium
GGCGAGCCAGGACTCGACCTCGAAGGCGTCTTGTTCATCGAACTGTTCGACGTCACCAATGACCCCGACAGCGTGATCGTCGATTTCGCCGACAGCCGCGTGGTCGACCAGTCCGCCCTGCAGGCGATCGAAGCCGTCGCCGGCAAATACGAGGACGCCGGCAAGTCGATCAAGCTGCGCCACCTGAGCCGCGACTGCCACCGGTTGCTGACCAGGGCCGGTCACCTGATGGTCGACAGCGACGACGACCCCGACTATGCGCTGGCGGTGGATTACGCGGTCCGCACCGGCATTCTCGGCGGGCACTGAACGAATCCGGCCCGCGACAATCAGAATTCCGGGGAATGCCCCACAGTCCGATCAAATGATCCGACAATCTGGCAATCCTGCCAAATTCATGTGAAGATTCCCCGCCCCATCGCGTCTATTCATCTGGCATCAACAGATGAGGAATGGTTTCGATGTGTCGATTTCTGGCCTGGTGCGGTGCGCCGCGATTTCTCGACGAACTGGTCCTCAACCAGACCCGGTCGCTGGTCGAGCAGAGCCGGAATGCGCTGATCGGCAAGACGCCGATCAATGCCGACGGGTTCGGGCTGGCGTGGTATTCCGACCGCGAGGCGCCCTGTTTCTACAAGGATACCAACCCGGCCTGGTCCGACGCCAACCTGAAACAGCTGACCCACCACACCCGGTCGCGCCTGTTCCTGGCCCATGTCCGTGCCTCCACCGGCACCGCCACCTCGCGCAACAACTGCCACCCGTTCGGCTATGGTCGCTGGAGCTTCATGCATAACGGGCAGGCCGGCGGTCATGACCGGATTCGCCAGGCGCTTGACGGGATGGTCCCGGCCGGTCTCTATGACCACCGGCTGGGGGCAACCGAAAGCGAGGCGATCTTCCTGATCGCCCATGGCGAGGGGCTCCGCGACGAACCGATCGCCGCGATGGCCCGGGCCGTCGCGCGGATCGAAACCCTGTCACGCGAAAAAGGCACGTACCCGTTCATGCGCTTTGCCGCCTGCTGGTCGGATGGCGAATACCTCTATGCCGCGCGCTACGCCTCGGACCGCTTCGCGCCCAGCCTGTACTACCGCAAATCCGCGCAGGGGGTCATCGTTTCCTCCGAACCGCTGGACACCATCAGCAGCGAATGGACCGAGGTCCCGGCAGGATCGGCCATCGCGACACGCGGCAACACCATCGAACACCACCGGTTCATGCCCATCCCGGCCCCGGCCCTGGCTTCCTAGCGACCGCCGGCCTCAAGCGGCCTGATCGATCCATTCCAGGCGGGATTTGCCGCGCGCATTGGCATTCGTGACGCGCTGAAGTTGTTCTGCGGTCGCCCGGCCGGCAACCCGTTCAATTTCCCGCCATCCGGTTGGGAAACGGCCGCAACCGCGCTACACTCTCCCCCGATCCGTACCTGCACCCACAGACCCGAGAGGAGACGCTGCATGACCGGAACCAGGCTCGACCGCCGAACCTTTCTCTGCGCCACCGGCGCCGTTCTGGCCGCCGGTTTGTCCGGCATGCCGGTGCCCGCCCGCGCCAACGGCTTCGCCCCGACCCGGACGATGCGGGGCGGCGCCAACAACTACCTGCCCGGCGCGCCCATCGTCAGCCGCATCGGCGGCGGCGGCTTCTGGATGTCCGGCACGGTCCGCCGGGCCGGCGATGGCGCACCGCTGGCGGGCCAGCGCATCCAGATCTGGGCGCATACCACCGAAGGGCATGAACGCGACCCGCACAGTCACGGGGCGACGCTGACCGACGCCAACGGCGTCTTCCGGCTCGAAATGCCAC
The DNA here is from genome assembly GCA_964351155.1 of uncultured Rhodobacterales bacterium. Lineage (GTDB taxonomy): Bacteria > Pseudomonadota > Alphaproteobacteria > Rhodobacterales > Rhodobacteraceae > CAYGNE01. The sequence continues at coordinate 1,810 of CAYGNE010000345.1, forward strand.
AGATCGTCCCGGCCTTCGGGCAGCCGCATGGCCATCTCGCCTATGACAGCGGCGCGTTCGAAACCGTCTTTCTGCGCCCGGTCATGTCCAGCGCCAGCGACACCAGCCTTCAGGCAGATTTCATCCTGCAACCGGCCTGACCGCCATGGGGGCCGCCCGCGCGACCGCGATCTGGGCATTGTTCGCGCTCGTCCTTGCCGTGCCGCTGTTTGCGGCAGCGACAAGCCCGCTGCTCGCCTGGCGCGACCCGATCTATGTCGCCGCCGGGTATGCAGGCGTCGTCGCGCTCTGCCTCACGCTCGTTCAGCCGCTGCTGGCCGGTGGCCACTTGCCGGGCCTGAATGCGCCGCGCGGGCGGCGCATTCATCGCCTGACCGGGGCCGCCCTCATCACATCGGTGGTGATCCATGTCGCCGGCCTCTGGATCACCAGCCCGCCCGACGTGATCGACGCCCTGACCTTTACCTCGCCGACTCCGTTCTCGAACTGGGGCGTGATCGCCATGTGGGCGGTTTTTGCCGCCGGTCTGCTGGCCGGGTTTCGCAAACGGCTGCGCCTGCGGCCCGGCACCTGGCGCATCGCGCATCTCTGTCTTGCGCTGGTGATCGTGTCGGGCGGCGTGGTGCATGCCCTGCTGATCCAGGGCACGATGGAAACGCTGTCCAAGACCCTGCTGTGCCTGCTGGTTCTCGCGGCGAGCGCCCGGGTCATCGCCGCCCGCCTGATCCCGACCAAGCGCCGGCCGCGACCCTGACCGGGGCCCTGGGAAACGCAAAAAGCCCCGGGCCGTGCCCGGGGCTTTCCACATCACTGTCCGGTGTCCTGGTCAGTCGCGTTCTTCGACGATTTCGACCATGTGCGGAATGCTGTTGATCATGCCGCGCACGCTGGGGGTATCCTCCAGCTCGCGCGTCTTGTGCATCTTGTTCAGGCCCAGGCCGATCAGCGTCGCGCGCTGTTTGGCGGGGCGGCGGATCGGGCTGCCGATCTGCTTGACGACGATGGTTTTTGCCATGGGTGCGTCTCCTTACGCTTCGGCGGCTTCGGCTGCCGGCGCGTCGTCGCGCTTGGGCAGGATGTCGGCCACTTTCTTGCCACGACGCTGTGCAACCGACCGGGGCGACTGCTCTTTGCGCAGGCCGTCCATGGTGGCACGGATCATGTTATAGGGGTTCTGCGACCCGATCGACTTGGACACCACGTCCTTGA
>CAYGNE010000346.1:0-3010 GCA_964351155.1 uncultured Rhodobacterales bacterium
GATAGCGGACGCCGGGAAGGTCCTTCACCCGGCCGCCACGGATCAGGACCACCGAGTGTTCCTGAAGGTTGTGGCTCTCGCCGGGAATATAGGAGATGACTTCGAAACCATTGGTCAGGCGCACCTTGGCAACCTTCCGCATGGCCGAGTTCGGCTTCTTCGGCGTTGTGGTGTAAACACGCGTGCAGACGCCGCGCTTTTGCGGGCATTCCTGCAGGTGCATGGACTTGGAGCGTTTAATCTTGGGCTGCCGCGGCTTGCGGATCAGCTGTTGAATCGTTGGCATTCCGGTTCTTTCCCCGTTTCGCAACACATGTGTCTTGCACGCATGTGCGTGCGGTTCAAATCTCAGCGCCTAACGCGTCCGCAAGCGCAAAAACCGCAATCGTTCCCATTCCGAGGTGAACGACGCGGCGGGCATACAGAGGATCGGGGCGACAGGTGCCCGGATCGTGACCACTTCAGTACTGAAATCGGCAAATGGGGCGACCCCCGAAGCCGAGATGAGCCCGGCATATAGGCGGAGTCGCACACGGTGTCAACAGCCCCACTGGATTGCCTTTGGGCGCCTGCAAACACAGGATCCGGCGCGATCGCGGCGCTGATGCCCTTGCCCTTCTTCTCAAGGCAGAGGTGGATTGTCGCTCATCGCCGCGCGGCCTGGGCCTTTGTTATTCCCGCCGCCGGCCTGCGCGACGATTTCCGCTCGCGATACAGCGTGAACACACCGGTCGCAACGACGATGAACGCCCCGGCCATTGTCACGGTGTCCGGCCAGTCCCCGAACACCAGCCAGCCCAGAAGCAACGCCCACAGAAGCCCGGTATAGCGAAACGGGGCGATGAAAGACACATCTCCGACCCGCATCACCATGACGCTGCAGATATAGGCCGCCAGGATGAAGACCGACGATCCGACCAGCAGCAAGGCGAGCCTGGTGTCCAGGGGCTGCCAGTCCGACGAGAAAGACGCCGCGCCGAAAAACGCCAGGACACAGACCGAGGAAACCAGCGTCACCGTCATCGACGGCACATTCGCCGACATACGGCGCGTGGCGAGATCCCGGACCGTGACACAGCCCACGGCAGCCAATGCAAACAGCGAATCCATGCTGAACCCGTCCGGACCTGGACGCACGATCAGCATCATGCCGAGGAAACCGACCATGATCGCCGTCATCCTGCGCCAGCCGACCGGATCGCCAAAGAACAGCGCTGCACCCAGCGTCACTGTCAGCGGCAGAACCTGCAGAACCGCGGTGACGTTGGCCAGGGGCATGTTCATGAGCGCGGTCAGAAAGAAATAAGCAGCGGCCGTTTCGCTCAGCGCCCGCAGCGCGACCAGTATCCAATCCTTCCGGCCCAGACGAAACCGCAACGCCCCCAGGTATCGCGCCAACGCATAAACCAGAACAGAGGTCAGAACCCCGCGGATCGTCAGAACCTGAAACAACGGCAGCGCGTTGTTCGTCGCCTTGATACAGGCGTCATTCATGGTGAAAGCCGCCATGCTGGCCATCATCAGCAGCGCGCCGGCGGTGTTAGGCGTCATCGCTCACAGCTCGTAAAGATCGGACAGGCGCAACTGAAAGTACGTCTGCAGCTGCTGGTCGATCTCGTCCGGATTCAACTGCCGTGTCAACCCCATCTGCGCCGGCTTGGACTTGTTGTCGCCGTGGATCGTACGGATGAAGCCCGGCACCGAAATGTCCGAATAGGTGTTGTAATGCCGCGCAAAGCGGCGGTGATTGTAACGGTAGGGGTTCTCGCGATGCCCCACCGGGGCGACCAGGGTTGCGCCGGCCGACAGCGGCGCCTGTTCACAGGCGTCAAACACTTCCCGACCGTGCGGCCCGTCTTGCACATAGATGCCGCGGTTGTTGGCGATGATGAACGGCGCTCTTCCCGTCTGCAGCTTGAGCAGACCCTCCGCCAGCCGCTTGCCGCGCGCGATGAAATCAACATCCACCGCGTCGTCGTCATCGAGCCGGAACAGAGCCCGGTGGCTGTATCCTTCTGACGGAACCGAATTATAGGCGCTCTGAAGCAGTTTGTAATGCTTCTCCGGCCCCACTGCGCGGCACTGGATATGGGGCAGATGCTCGGTCAGTTCCAGCAACCTCTCCAGATATGCGGGCGGCATCTCGTCCGAAGTCAGCACGATCAGTTTGAAGTCGCTGTCGCTTTGCCGCAGCAGGGATGGCAGGCACAGCTTTTCGAACAGCCGGAACCGCAGTTCCATGCGGTCGGGCGAAAACAGATGCGCGGCCGTTTCTTGCAGCGACCGGAATCGCCGCGCATAATAATCCGTGGTCAGAAGCGAGAACCTGATCAGCCCGACCGTCAGCAGCTTGCGCGGCACCTGTTGAGACTCCGTTTTCCAGCCATCAAATACCATCGGACCCTGGAAGAAAAGCCCGCGCCCGGCGCCGCTCTTGTGATCCGCGTATCAGATCCCGACGGCACAAACAGCAACCCCCCGTGTCTTTCGACACGGGGGGGCATTTCTGACAAGAACCTGATGGGATCAGTCGCGGCTTTCCGGCATGTCCATCATCGGATCGAACGCATCGGTTCCGATGATGTCGTCCTCGGTCGGTGCTGCCAGCGCTGCGGCGGCCTCGGCCTCTTCGCGGCGAGCCTCGATCACGACATTGTCCCGCTCGGTCGCAATGCGGCGCACGCGTTGCGTGGCCCCGCCGGTACCGGCCGGGATCAGACGACCCACGATGACGTTTTCCTTCAAACCCACCAGCTTGTCCTTCTTGCCCTGAACCGAGGCCTCGGTCAGAACGCGGGTGGTTTCCTGGAACGACGCCGCCGAAATAAAGCTGCGGGTTTGCAGGGATGCCTTGGTGATGCCCAGCAGGATCGGTTCGCCCTGTGCCGGGCGCCCGCCCTTGGCAACCGCCTTTTCGTTGGCGTGATCGAATTCCTGCTTGTCCACATGCTCGCCCTTCAGCAGCGTGGTGTCACCGGAGTCCTGGATCTCCCATTTCTGCAGCATCTGG
>CAYGNE010000347.1:0-2996 GCA_964351155.1 uncultured Rhodobacterales bacterium
GCGATCGCGGCGTCGTGCTGATCTTCGTTCAGCATCGGGTTGCCGGTCAGCCAGGGGTCGATCAGCAAAACCAGATCGCCGGTTTCGATGCGGAAACTGCCATGTCCGAGCCAGGTGATTTTCATGAATTCCTCCGTCTTGTCCGGCACCGACCCTAGCACCGGGACGGGAAAAATCCATCGCGGGGTTTCGGGAATGTCCGATGGACCCGGAGCGGGCATTCGCGTAGGGCTGGCACAGGGCCGGAACGGGAGATCAGGGTGCAGAGGAAATACCGCGTCGTCATCGGCGGATGCCTGATCCAGTTCACGGTGATCGGTCTCTTGTTTTCCTTTGGGCTGTTGATCAAGGAATTCGAGGTCGAATTCGGCTGGTCCCGGACCTTGATGTCGGCGTGCACGTCGGTCGCGTTCCTCGTGATGGGCATCCTGGCGATGGTGGTCGGGCCGTTGAGCGACCGGCTGGGCCCGCGCCGGGTGCTCGTGATGTCGGGGGTCGGGTATGGCGTGGGATTTGCGCTGATTTCCCAGGTCGGCGCGCCGTGGCAGTTGTTCCTGCTTTTTGCGACGCTGATTCCACTGGGGCTGGGGTCGCATGACGTGGTGACGCTGTCCACGGTGGCGCGCTGGTTCGAAGGCCGGCGCGGGATGATGACGGCGGTGGTGAAGGTGGGCACGGCGCTGGGCCAGATGCTGGTGCCGCCGCTGGCGGCCGTGCTGATCGTGGCGCTGGGCTGGCGCGGCGCGGTCACGGCGCTGGGGCTGGTCGCGATCGTGGTGCTGGTGGTGGCGGCGCTGCTGATGGAGCGACCGGCGCAGATACGGGAAACCGGCGATACCGGCGATACCGGCAGGACGGAGGGCACGGAATTTGCCGATGCGCGCCGGTCGCGGGCGTTCTGGACGCTGTGCGCGGTGCAGTTCCTGACCTTTGCGACCGTGATGACGATCCCGCTGCACCTGCCGGTGCACGGCATGGACATGGGCATGACGCCTGCGGCGGCGGCGACGTTGCTGTCGATTGTCGGCGGGGCCAGCATCCTGGGCCGTCTGACGGTCGGGCGGCTGCTGGACCTGATCGGCGGGCGCAATGCATTTGCGGTCTGTTACGGGGTGCTGATCGCGGGGCTGGCCGGGTTTGCGGTGAGCGGCGCGCCGGGGCTGCTCTATCCGGTCGTCGCGGTCTATGGCTTTGCCCATGGCGGCGTGTTTGTCGTGGTGTCGCCCACCGTGGCCGAATTCTACGGCATGCGCGCGCATGGGGCGATCTTTGGCGCGATCCTGTTTTTCGGCACGATCGGCGGGTCGATTGGGCCGGTGCTGGCCGGGGCCGTTTTCGACGCGACCGGGTCCTATGTGCCGGCCTTCCTTACGCTGCTGGGCCTGTCGGTGCTGGGGCTTGTGCTGATCCTGTCGCTGCCGGGCCGGCAACGGGCGGTGGAGCAGCAGGCCGGGTGATCCGGTTCAGGCCATGTCGGCCTGGTGCACCTCGATCACGTTGCCGTCCGGATCGTAGAAAAAGATCTGGTGCCAGCCTGCGACGGCGGCATTGCCCCAGTCGGAATAGGGGATGCCCCGGGCCTCCAGATGCGCCTTGAAGGCGGTGAGATCGTCGGTGCGATAGGCGATATGCCCCCGGCTGACCGGGTTGACGATCTGGCCGGTTGCGAAACCGGCCAGCATGTCGCGCTGGGCGAGATGGGTCTGGATCGCGCCGTCGGTGACAAAGGCCACGTCGCCGGCATAGCCCTTGTTCTTTTCCAGGACCGGCAGCCCGCCGGTTTCGCGGTCAAGCCCCAGAACATCGCGATAGAACCGGTCCATGCGGTCGACATCGTCGGTGGCGAGATTGATGTGGTGCAGCGTCAGTTTCATCGCGGGCCTCCGGTCTGGGCGATTTGCGCGCAGCTTGGACGCGGATCGCGGCGCTGTACAGGCCCGCGCCCCTTGCGAGCCGCGCGTCACGGCGATAAACGCCCCATGACAGAGCATGAGGGTTTCCATGTCGATTGATCAGAACACCGCCGCCCGGGTGGCCAAGCTGGCCCGGATCAAGGTCGAGGATGACGCGCTGCCGGCGCTGGCCGCCGAGTTCAACACCATCCTGGGTTTCATCGAGCAGTTGAACGAGGTTGACGTGGAGGGCGTCGAGCCGATGACATCGGTCACGCCGCAGCGGCTGAAGCGCCGCGCGGACGTGGTGACCGACGGCGATCAGCAGGCAAAGGTCCTGTCCAATGCGCCCGACGCGCGCGAGGGGTTTTTTGCGGTTCCGAAGGTGGTTGAGTGATGGGCGAACTGAACAAGCTGGGCCTGGCCGAGGCGCGTGACGCGCTGCGGTCCGGTGAGACGACGTCGGTCGAGCTGACCGAAGCGTGCCTGGAGGCGATTGACGCCGCGGATGCGCTGAACGCGTTTGTGCACAAGACGCCCGATATCGCGCGCGCGCGGGCGCGGGCGGCGGATGAGCGGATCAGGGCGGGCGATGCGCCCGCCATGTGCGGCCTGCCGGTCGGCATCAAGGACCTGTTCTGTACCCGGGGCGTGCCGAGCCAGGCGGGCAGCCGGATTCTGCAAGGCTTTCTGCCCGAGTATGAATCGACTGTCAGCCAGCAACTGGCCGATGCGGGCGCGGTGATGCTGGGCAAGCTGAACATGGACGAATTCGCCATGGGCAGTTCGAACGAAACCAGCACCTATGGCAACGCGGTCAGCCCCTGGCGGCGTGGCAATGACGAGTCGGCGTTGACGCCGGGCGGGTCCTCGGGCGGATCTGCCGCTGCGGTTGCCGCCGATCTCTACCTCGCGGCGACCGGCACCGATACCGGCGGCTCGATCCGTCAGCCGGCCGCGTTTACCGGCACCGTGGGGATCAAGCCCACCTATGGACGCTGCTCGCGCTGGGGCATCGTCGCCTTTGCCTCGAGCCTCGACCAGGCGGGGCCGATGACCAAATCGGTGCGGGATGCGGCGATCATGCTGGGCGCGATGGCCGGG
>CAYGNE010000348.1:0-2990 GCA_964351155.1 uncultured Rhodobacterales bacterium
GTCCTCCGTATGTGGCAGGGAACCGGCCTGCGGCGCCTTGTGGAAGCGGTGAATTTCGTCGACGAACAGCAGGGTCCCCTGCCCGTTCGCCCGCCGGATCCTGGCCGCTTCGAACACTTTCCTGAGTTCGGGAACCCCGGTGAATATGGCGCTGATCTGCACGAAATGCAGATCGCTTTCGTCCGCCAGCAGTCGCGCGATGGTGGTCTTTCCGACGCCCGGCGGCCCCCAGAGGATCAGGCTGCCAAGGCTGCCAGCGGCCAGCATCGCGCCCAGCGGAGCGTCCGGGCCGAGCACCTGATCCTGCCCGATCACCTCGGCCAGAGCCCCGGGACGCAGCCGGTCCGCCAAAGGGCGGTTTCTTGGTTCAGGGTGCGCCGGTTCCGCGCTGTCGAAAAGGTCGGCCATGGCTATAGCCGGAACCGCAGGCTCAGCCGCTGGCCCCTGCGCATCAGGTCGAGGCTCACGCGGCGTCCGGGGCGGGTCAGCGCGGCCTCGACATCGGCGCTGCTATGCATGTCCTCGCCGTTGACCGCGCGGATCACGTCGCCGGTCTGCACCCCGACACGTGCCCCCAACGGGCCGGGGTTGGTGATGACCATACCCATGGTGGTCAGCGGCAGACCATAGCGGGCAATAATCGCCGGGTTGGCGCGCGCCACGGTCAGGTCCGGCAGAACGGTTGCCTCGCTCAGCCTCAATTCCTCGGCGGGCGGATCGTCGGGCGCGAGCGTCATCGCAACGCGGGTATTTTTCTGTTCGGTGTCGTGCATCCAGGTCACCAGCGCCTCTTCGCCAATGCCCGCCACGGTCATGCGAAACAACATTTCGGCGGGTGAATTCACCGGTTGACCGTCCACATGCGTGATCACATCCCCAACACCCAGCCCGGCCAAAGCAAAGGGGCTGACCCTGTGCAACTCGGTGATCACGATCCCGTCCGGCACGGCCAGCCCGAGCGACTCGGCCAGATCCGAATTCACCGGCTGGCCCGACATGCCCGCCCATGGCCTTTCGAACCGCCCGGCGCCCTGACGGGCCTGATAGACAAACTCGGCAACCAGATTGGCGGGAATGGCAAAGCCGATACCATTGGATCCGCCCGACCGGCTGAGGATCGACGTGTTGATCCCGATCAGGCTGGCATTCACATCGATCAGCGCGCCGCCCGAGTTGCCGGGATTGATCGCCGCGTCCGTCTGGATGAAATAGCCGCGCTCCTGTCCCGTGGCCGCCCCGGACCGGGCCAGTCCGGAAACGATACCGCTGGTCACGGTCTGACCGATGCCAAAGGGATTGCCGATCGCCATGACCAGTTCCCCGACCTCGACCTGGTCGGAATTGCGCAGTTCCAGGAACGGCAGATCACTGGCGCCCTCCAGCTGCAGAACCGCCAGGTCCGATTCCCTGTCGCCCAAAAGCACCCGGGCCGAAAACTCGCGGCGGTCCGACAGCACGACGCGAATATCCGTCGCGGAATCCACTACATGGTAGTTGGAAACGACGATGCCGTCGGCGGACAGGGTGACACCGGAGCCCAGCGAGTTCTGCACCCGTGGTTGCGGCGATGAGAAACTACGGAAGAAGTCCTCGAAGAATGGGTCGTTCATGAAGGGCGTGCGGCGCTGCGCCACCACCCGGCGCGCATAAATGTTGACGACAGCCGGCGCGGCCTTTTTGACAAGCGGCGCAAATCCCAGCGAAATCTCGGTCTGGGTTTGCGGAATGCGGGATTCCGCCAGCGCTGCGGGGGCAGCGGCAAGGGACAGGACCAGCAGGACGATACGGATCATTGGGGCCTCATGCGTTTGATCCGATATGCGAGGCAGCGTTGCGAAATGCAAGCCGATGGGGCGTGACTCGGCGGCCGGCCCGACCTGATTTGGGTGCCTGGACCTGCGACCTATTGTGGGGCGGTATTCAAACCGGCGGGTCCGGCGCCTAGATCGGGATGTGAAATCAAGTCAGGTCGAGGGAGAAGAGAATGTTCCGATTCACGAAGAAAACCTGGGTCGTCGTGGCCGATGGTGAAAAGGCCCTGCTGTTGCGAAATCTGACAGACAGCCTCACCCCCAGCCTTGCGGTGGTGGCCAGGGAAGAACAGGATAACCCGGCGGATGGCGCGCAGAGAGCGGACCGCCCGGGGCGGCGCGCCGATGTCGGACCCAACCAGAGTTCGGCCATGGAAGAAACCGACTGGCACACGCTGGCCAGGGACCGGTTCGCAAAAGAGCTGTCCGATTTGCTGTATGGTCTTGCCATCAAAGGGAAATTCGACCGTCTGATCCTCGTGGCGGCGCCGCAGGTTCTGGGCGCATTGCGCCAGGATCTGCATTCGGAAGTTGCAGGACGCGTCGTGGCCGAAGTGCCCAAGACGCTGACCAACCATCCGGTTTCCAAAATCGAGAAGGCGCTTCAGGCGGAGCTGGAGGTGCAGTGACCGGCGGCCCCCGGAAAAGCAAAAAACCCCGCTCGGCCGAGCGGGGTTTCGCGGTCAGCCCGACGGGCTGAAACCTCAGTCTTCTGCGGCCTCTTCGGCGGCGACGCGGGCCTTGTCGGCTGCGCCCTTGGCATCGCGGTCGCGGTCGACAAACTCGATGATCGCCATCGGCGCCATGTCGCCATAGCGGAATCCTGCTTTCAGAACACGGACATAGCCGCCCTGACGGTCCTTGTAGCGCGGGCCCAGAACGTCGAACAGCTTGGCGACATCCTTGTCTTCCTTGAGCTTGGCCGCGGCCTGACGGCGGGCGTGCAGATCGCCGCGCTTGGCCAGCGTGATCATCTTTTCGATGACCGGGCGCAGTTCTTTTGCCTTGGGCAGGGTTGTCTTGATCTGCTCATGTTCGATGAGCGAGCCGGCCAGGTTGGAGAACAGAGCCTTGCGGTGCTCATGTGTCCGGTTCAGGCGGCGGTAACCACGTGCGTGACGCATTTTCTTGATCCTTCTACAGGTTTATACTTTGTTCGGCCGATGATGGCGGTCACCG
>CAYGNE010000349.1:0-2981 GCA_964351155.1 uncultured Rhodobacterales bacterium
GCCCTGGTGCGGTACGATGAGCTTTGACACCGCCGGGCGCACGATGATGGGCGTCACCTCGTCGGACATGGTCGACATGGTCGCCGCACTGGACAATGCGCCCTTTGCCTTTGGCGCCAATTGCGGCACCGGCGCGTCCGACCTGCTGCGCACGGTGCTCGGCTTTGTCGCGCAGGGCACAGAGAAACCGCTGATCGCCAAGGGCAATGCGGGCATCCCGAAATATGTCGACGGCCACATCCACTATGACGGCACGCCCGCGTTGATGGGCGATTACGCGGTCATGGCGCGCGATTGCGGCGCACGGATCATCGGCGGTTGCTGCGGGACCATGCCGGAACACCTGCGCCAGATGCGCGAGGCGCTCGACACCCGCCCGCGCGGCGAGGCACCGGCGCTGGAGCAGATCACCGCGGCCCTTGGCGCGTTCTCCTCGGCCAGCGACGGCACCGGCGACTCCGCCCCGAAACCGCGGGAGCGGCGCGGACGCCGCCGCGCCTGAACACAGGCAAAGGCGGAGCGTTTTTCATCTGAACACCCCCGGCGGGCCCGCCCATGCCGGCGCGGCTGCGTCACTGCCGGCCCGCGGTCAAACGGGCCGGGTTAATTTGATGCAAAACATGCGCTCTGTCCTGCAAGATATTGAAAATCATTCAAAATCCTGATTGTTTCGCGCGCGAAACAAATTTCTGCAACCGCTTGATTTCATGTGACCCGGCAGGCCGCGAAACACCTATTGCGGTGGTTTGCGCGCCACCAGATCGACCAGGGCGCTCTTGCCCGAATGGCCCGGCCCCTCGTCGATTTCAGCGTCGTAATCCGCCAGGTGCAGCACCTCGAGCCCGCCGAACGAATCGCGCAGCAGGCCCTCGGTGTACATGTTGTCCGCACATGGCGGACCACCGGTTCCATATGCCACCTGCCTTGGCGCATATCCGTGCAGCAACAGCATTCCACCCGGCGCAACCGCCTGGGCCAGCCAACCGAACAGCTTCGCCCGCAGATCCGGCGGCGCGAACTGGATAAAGACCCCGACCACCGCGTCATACTCCTGCGACCAGTCCCAGTCCTCGATCCCCGCCACGTTGTAAGCCACCGACACCCCGGCCTTGGCGGCGAGTTTCCGCGCCTTTTCCACTCCGACGATTGACGCGTCGAAAGCCGTGACCGCGTGCCCCTGCCCGGCCAGGAAGACCGAGTTGCGCCCCTCGCCATCCGCGACGCACAGCACCCGCGACCCGGGTTTCAGCCGGACCGCCTCGCGGCGCAGGAAATCCGCCGGTTCGGTGCCGAACAGGAACCCCTGTGCCGCGTATCGTTCGTTCCACATCTCTGGTCCCATGGTGAATTCTCCCCGCCCCCAGGTCTCGGCGTCAGAACAGACTCATCTGATCGCCCTTGCGCAGAGGAACCTGAAACAGGTCGCAGCGCAATGGCGCAGTCGCCCGATCCAGCCCCAACCGCCGCGCCGCCGCCTGAAACCTCTGCGCGATGATCCCGGCATAATGCCCCTCGCCGCGCATCCGGTGACCCCAGCGGGCGTCGTAATCCTTGCCGCCATGCATCTCGCGCAGCCGCGCCATGATCTTGCCGGCGCGGCCCGGCTCGTGTTCGGCCAGCCATTCCTGCCACAGTTCGCTCACCTCGCGCGGCAGGCGCAGCATGATCCAGCTCGCCGCGTCCGCCCCGGCCTCGCGCCCCGCAGACAGCAGCGCCTCGATCTCGTGATCGGTCAGCCCCGGCACGATGGGCGAGGTCATCAGCCGCACCGGAATACCCGCCGCCGTCAGCCGCCGGATCGTCATCAGCCGGCGCCGCGGTGACGGCGCGCGCGGTTCCATCCGCCGGCTCAGCCCGGCATCCAGCGTGGTGACCGAAATACCGACCCGCGCCAGCCCCTGCGCCGCCATCGGGGCAAGGATGTCGATATCGCGTTCAATCAACGCGCCCTTGGTCACGATTGCCACCGGATGCCGGAACCGCGCCAGCACCTCGAGGCAGTCCCGCATGATGCCGTGGTCCCGCTCGATCGGCTGATAGGGGTCGGTGTTGGTGCCGATCGCGATCGGCGCAACCCGGTACCGTCGCGACCGCAACTCGCGCTCCAGCACCCTTGCGGCCGCTGGCCGCGCGACCAGCCGTGTTTCGAAATCCAGCCCCGGCGACAGGCCCAGATAGGCATGGCTCGGACGCGCAAAACAATAGACGCAGCCATGTTCACACCCCCTGTACGGATTGATCGACCGGTCAAACGGCAAATCCGGCGACCGGTTCCAGGTGATCAGGCTGCGGGGGGTCTCGACCGACACCTCGGTGCGAAACACCGGCAGGCCGGTGTCGGGCTCCCAGCCGTCCGGTTCCGCCGCGCGCGCCAGGTCAAATCGCCCGCTGGCATTGCTCAGCGCACCCCGTCCGGGCCGTTGCGCCCTGTCGATTCCGGTCTTTTCCTGCATGCAACAGATTTAGAACATAGCATGAACATTCGCAAGCTGCCGATAATCTCCATGTGCAATCTTCATTATCAATCCACGCGATTCACGGCTAGACGTCGGTCTCAGTGCAGCCAGTGTCGCAATTATCGCAGTCTAAAAGCGACCAATTGGCAAAAAGGATTGAACGACGGTCACTTGGGGTCATTCCCATTCAGCAAGGAAGCGCGCGCATGTCCGAAGAAGACGACATCATCCTGTCGGAACTGGACGACGAAGAACTGGTCCAGCAGATGTTCGACGACCTTTACGACGGTCTCAAGGAAGAGATCGAAGAAGGCGTGAACATTCTTCTGGAACGCGAATGGGCCCCTTATGACATCCTGACCAAGGCGCTTGTCGGCGGCATGACCATCGTCGGCGCCGACTTCCGCGACGGTATCCTGTTCGTGCCCGAGGTGCTTCTGGCGGCCAACGCGATGAAGGGCGGCATGGCCATCCTCAAGCCGCTTCTGGCCGAAACCGGCGCACCGCGCGTCGGCAAGATGGTGA
>CAYGNE010000350.1:0-2947 GCA_964351155.1 uncultured Rhodobacterales bacterium
CATGCCCCTGCTCCTCGCCCGTGACGATGAAACTGGCAAGGATCGGGATAACCGCCCCGTTCATCGTCATGCTGACGCTGACCTTGTCCAGCGGAATGCCGTCAAACAGGATCTTCATGTCCTCGACCGAGTCGATGGCCACGCCCGCCTTGCCCACATCCCCCACCACGCGCGGGTGATCGCTGTCATATCCGCGGTGCGTCGCCAGATCGAAGGCAACGCTGACGCCCTGCTGCCCGGCGGCGAGTCCCCTGCGGTAAAAGGCGTTGGACTCCTCTGCCGTCGAAAACCCGGCATACTGCCTGATCGTCCATGGCCGCCCGGCATACATCGTCGCCTTCACCCCGCGGGTGAACGGCGCGGCCCCTGGAACCGTGCCAAGATGACCAACCGATTTCAGGTCGTCTTCGGTATACAGAGGCTTTACATCAATGCCTTCAAGCGTCGTCCATGTCAGATCGTCCAGCGGCCGGCCGCGCAGTTCCTGTTCAGCCAGCGCCTTCCATTCGTTGCTCTTGGTCGTCATTTGGTCTTCCTCTCGTCTTGTCTGTCAAAGGCAGGTTCGTGCCCACCTGTTTTTTGTCCGGGTCATTCATCATCCAGGCCAGCCCATCGGCCCCGCCGACCAGCCACATCACATCGTCGGCATAGCTTTCCTGCATCGCCGCAATCTGGGCCGTCGAGAACGGTTGCCAGCGGCCAAAGCCGCGCGGCAGCCGCGCGGCGCCTGCGGGGCTCGCTGCCCTGCGCAGGTCTTCCAGATGCGGAGTGGCGTTGATCCGGGACCGGCTGTGGGATTTCGGGGCATCGACCGCCGCAACCGTGGCCAGTTGGGTTTCCGGTCTTCCGGCAAAGGTCTCAAACGGCAGCACCCAGAGCCGGGTGCCGGGCAGCGCACAGGCCACATCGGTGACCACATCACGCCATTGGCGCGGCGCGGATGCCAGACGCGACAGCTCCGCCTGCCCCGGCACCGGTCGTCCCCGGCTGACGGAATACCCAAGCGCGGATGCCCAATAGGTTTCCGGGGACCGGATGTTGAGAATGACATCGGTGACGTAGCCCTCGAACGCTTCGAAGTAACGCGCCAGCCGTTCCCCGACCCCGCCATACAGGTTTGCTGTCCGCAGGTTTTCCCGTACCGAACCCATCATGTTCTCGTCGCTGACAACCAGCGTTTTCAACCGTTCCTGTTGCCGGGCGAGGTTCATGCGCACCCGTCCGACACCGCGCCGGTGCGCGTCGCCTCCTGGCTCGACCGGTGCACCGGGCTGTATTCCGTGGAACAGGCCATTGCGCGTGCGGCGCGGCCCCCATGTCCCGATGCCCATGCGCGCCAGCTTGTCCTCGTTGCTGCGCAGATAGTGCTGGAACGTTGTGGATGCACAACGATGCGCTCCGATATGCAGTATGACATCCATCGCTTTGCCGATCCTTCGGGACAAGGCCGCCCCGCAGGGCCGCAAGACAGGGTATGTGGCCATCATCCGCCGCAACCCCTGAGCATGCCGTTAACGATGATTTCCGGCGCCGGATGGAAAACAACTGTCGCATTCACCTCGTCCGTGCCTATATTTGATGCAACAGGAGCAAACATGAACCGCACGTTAGCCATTGTTTTGGCGTCACTAATGGCCGCAACCGCCAGCGCGCAGCAGACATCGCAGGGTTCCGTCCCTGCGGTCATCATTCCTGCCGGCGAGCACGATTTGAGTGAATTTTTATGGACAAAGCGTCCAGTCGTCGTCTTTGCGGATTCCCCGGCAGACCCGCGATATGCCGAGCAGATCGAACGCTTGGAGGAGGGTCTGGACATGCTGGTCGAGCGCGATGTCGTGATCCTGACGGACACCGATCCCTCCGCGGCCTCGGCGCTGCGGAAAAAACTGCGGCCACGGGGTTTCATGCTGGTGCTGGTGGGCAAGGACGGCGAAGTGAAACTGCGCAAACCCCGGCCCTGGACAGTGCGTGAAATCACCCGGTCCATCGACAAGACACCCGAGCGGGTTCGGGAAATCAACGAGCGCCGCGGCTTCTGAGGCATCAGGCCCGCCTCCGCGCGATCGCCAGCCGGGCATTGCTCCGCTCCGGCATGGCGCGCGCAACGCCCGCACTGCCACGAAGCGGCACCGCACACCCCGCGTCGTCGCGGCCAAACCCTCTGCCGCCGATGCCAGCAGACCAGAGCGTTGCCAGGGCGCAGACCGCCCCGGCGCGATATGTGTCCCCGCCCGTCACCGGATCATTCGAATTCCATGATCACATCGTCCACCGCCAGGCTGTCGCCGGCGCTGGCGTTGATCTTGGACACGACACCCTTCTTCTCGGCGCGCAGGATGTTCTCCATCTTCATGGCCTCGACCGTGCACAGCGCCTGGCCTTCCTGCACCTCGTCGCCCTCGGCAACATCGACCTTCACGATCAGGCCGGGCATCGGGCACAGCAGCATCCTTGACGTATCCGGCGCGACCTTTTCCGGCATCAACTCGGCGAGTTCGGCCTGCCGCGGCGTGCGTACATGAACCTGCAGGTCGGCACCGCGCGACCTTATCCTGAAGCCGCCGCTTATCTTGCCGACCTTCAGAACCAGCGTGGTTCCATCGACATCCAGCGTCGCCAGTTGATCACCCGGGGTCCAGTCACTGCTGACCCGCATGCTGCCACCATCGGAAAACCGAACGGTCGAGCCGCTGTGATCTGCCTCGATCACCGTATCGAACCGGTGGTCCTGAAGCGTGACAACCCAATCCGTGCCGACCTTGCGTTCATGGTTGTCCATCCGCCCGGAGACACGGGTACGGCGAATTTCGGCCACCCGATGCATGGCCGCACAGGCAGCGGCGATCCGGCGCAACACGGTTTCCGGCAATGCGACACCCTCAAAACCATCCGGGTATTCTTCGGCAATGAAAGCCGTCGTCATATCCCCGGCGACAAAGATCGGATG
>CAYGNE010000351.1:0-2937 GCA_964351155.1 uncultured Rhodobacterales bacterium
GTCATGCAGGATATAGGCGCGGTCCACGATATCGAGCGTTTCGCGCACATTGTGATCGGTGATCAGAACGCCGATTCCGCGTTTCTTGAGGTCGGCCACCAGGTGCCTGATATCGCCCACGGAAATCGGGTCGACGCCGGCAAAAGGTTCGTCCAGCAACAGGTATTTCGGTTCCGCGGCCAGGCATCGGGCGATCTCCACGCGGCGACGTTCTCCGCCCGACAGGGCCAGCGCGGGCGCGCGGCGCAGATGCTCGATGGAGAAGTCCGACAGCAGTTCTTCGAGCCGTTCGCGGCGTTTGTGGTGATGGCGTTCGGTCACGTCGAGCACGGCGGAAATGTTGTCTTCGACACTGAGTCCGCGAAAGATCGACATCTCCTGCGGCAGGTAGCCGATGCCCAGCCTTGCGCGCCGGTACATCGGCAAAGATGTCACGTTCTGTCCGTCGATCGTGACCCGCCCGGCCTCGGGAAAGACCAGCCCGGCGATGGCATAGAAGGTTGTGGTCTTGCCGGATCCGTTTGGACCCAGCAGGGCGGCCACCTCGCCCCGGCTGACGCTCATGGTGACGTCCCGAATCACCACCTTCTTGCGGTAGGATTTGCGCAGCCGTGCGATTTGCAGACCGGGCCCGCCTTCGGTCAGTTTCAGATCGGGGCCGGTCATTCGGATTTGCCGCTTTGAAGGATGGTCTTGACCCGGCCGACCATGTTGGCGGTCCCGGTCGTCAGATTGACCGTCATCTTGTCCGATGTCAGCGCATTCGGACCCTGTGTCAGCAACACGTCGCCTGTCATCACGATGACACCGGAATCGATGCTGTAATCGGCCCGGTCGGCCTGGGCCGCGTCCGGCCCGTTGACGAGAATCACGTCGCCCGTTGCCTCGAGCCGTTCGATGCCGCTGGCCGTTTCGTTGTAGATGACCAGGACCCGCTGGGCCGAAAGGCGCATTTCACCCTGTCCGACCAGCACGTTACCGGTGAATTCGGCAGATCCGTTGGCCTGATTGACGTCGAGAAGGTCCGACGTGACCTCGACCGGCAGGGTCGGATCCGCCTTGATGGCCCCGAATGCCACTTTGGTTCCCTGCGCCTGTGCCAGCAGGATGCCGGGCGCAAACAGAAGGCAAAATACGAGAGCGCAACGACGAAACACCAACTACCTTTCCGAATGTTTAGGATCGTATATCAGCTTAACGCCATTCTTGAAAAGCATGTGAACGTCCCCGTCACCGCTTTTGGCGCCGAAGTGCATCGCGCCTGCCGTGAAATCGCCGATGGGTCCGGTTCCCTCGATTGTTCCGGGGGCGTCGCCCTCGATGGCGTTGAGAGCGGCGTTGAGCGTTTCGGTGGTCACAACAAGCCCGGTCGAGGTTGTGATCTCGACATTGCCCTGAAATGTGGCCCGGTCCCCGCCGGGATCGAGCCGGCCGCTGTCGGAGGACATCTTGATGGTCTGACCGCCGGACATTTTCAGAACCCCGTCGAGCTGGTCGGCGCCGGCCTGTGCGCCCTGCCCGCCCGGGCGGGCGACATCGGCGGTCACCATGATCTCTTCGCCCTTTGGCGTGATGCCGGAAAAGAACGGGCGGGTGATCTGCTGATCCTTCAGCCTGGTGGCCACGTCGGCATCGGCAAAGGGGATGGTCGCGTCATGCTCTTCGCTGCGCGACAACAGGAACAGGGTGGCAAGAATGGCAAGTGCGGTCAGCGGGAGCACCACCTTGAAGACCGCAATCGTGCGCGAGTACCGATCCACCGCCGACCCCGATTCAACCCAGACCGATGCGCAGGCAGTCGTGGATGTGCAACAGGCCCTGCGGAATGGCGGGCCCGTTCGGGTCGATCACGAACAGGCAGGTGATCTTGCGGTCATTCATGATTGCCACGGCCTCTTCGGCCAGTGCGTCGGGGCCGATGGTTGTCGGTTCACGGGTCATCACGTCGCCGGCGGCCAGGGTCAACAACCCGTCCATCTTGCGCCGCAGGTCGCCATCGGTGATGATTCCGGCCAGCGTGCCATCGCCCGCGGCGACGCCGACCACGCCGAAACCTTTCTTGCTCATCTCGAGCAGCGTTTCGCTCATCGGTGTGTTTGCCGCAATCAGCGGAACCGCGTCGCCGGTATGCATGAGATCGCCAACCGTGCGCAGCCGTGCGCCCAGCTTGCCACCTGGATGCAGTTCGCGGAAATTTTCGGGCCGGAAATCGCGATGCTTCATCAAGGCGACCGCCAGCGCATCACCCATGGCCAGTGTCAGCGTGGTCGAGATGGTCGGAACCATGCCGAAACCGCAGGCTTCGCCCAGCGCGGGGATTTCCAGGTGCACGTCGGCCTGTGTCATCAGCGTGCTGTCCGGGCGGCTGGACAGACCGATCAGCGGAATCCCGAAGCGGCGGGTAAAGGTCAGCAGGTTGGCCAGCTCCGGCGCTTCGCCGGAATTGGAGATCGCAAGAACGACATCGCCCGCGGACAGCATGCCCAGATCACCATGGCTCGCCTCGGCGGGGTGAACAAAATAGGCGGGTGTTCCGGTCGAGGCCAGGGTTGCGGCGATCTTGTGCCCGATATGGCCGGATTTGCCGATGCCGCTGACGATGACGCGCCCCTTGGCCGACAGGATCAGGCGCACGGCTTCGGAGAACCGGTCATCCAGAGTGTCCGACAGTTGCCGCAATGCGTCAGCCTCGTCATTGATGACCTGGCGCGCGGTTTCCAGAAATGTGTCTGCAGCGGTCATGAATGCGCAAAGATGTCGATTTCGGGCCAGCCTGCTAGGTCCAGGCGGGCGCGGGTTGGAAGAAATTCAAAGCAGGCGAGGGCGATGTCGGTGCGGTCCTCGCGATCGAGCCGCTGGTTCAGTTCCTCGCGCAGCCGGTGCAGGTAGAGCACGTCCGACGCGGCATAATCGAGCTGCGCTTCGGTCAGGGATTCC
>CAYGNE010000352.1:0-2918 GCA_964351155.1 uncultured Rhodobacterales bacterium
CTGACCTATGGCATTCCGGGTTTCAAGCTGGAAAAGGACGTGGTCATGCGCCGCAACCACCAGCTTGAGGCGGGCGGTGTGACCTTCAGATTGAACTGCACCGTCGGAGAGGACATTTCGTTCAGCGAAATCCAGGACGCACATGACGCGGTGATCATCGCCACCGGTGTCTACAAGTCCCGGGAACTGGACCTGCATGGCAGCGGCGCCGAAGGCATTGTGCGGGCGATCGATTTCCTGACCGCGAGCAATCGCAAGAGTTTCGGCGATGCGGTGCCGGAGTTTGACGGCGGTGCGCTGGATGCCAGGGGCAAGCGCGTTGTCGTCATCGGCGGCGGCGATACCGCGATGGATTGCGTGCGCACAAGCATCCGGCAAGGCGCGACATCGGTCAAATGCCTGTACCGTCGTGACCGGGCGAACATGCCCGGCAGCCAGCGCGAAGTGCAGAACGCCGAGGAAGAGGGCGTGATCTTTGAGTGGTTGAGCGCCCCCAAGGGGTTCACCTCTGACCTGCGCGTCACCGATGCCCGCGAGGCCCCGGACAAGGGCAGCCCGGTCAAGGGTGTCATCGTGCAAAAGATGCGCCTGGGCGCGCCGGATGCATCCGGGCGGCAGTCACCGGAGATCATCGAGGGCGCGGATTACGTGGAAGAGGCCGACCTGGTCATCAAGGCGCTTGGATTCGAACCCGAAGAGCTTCCGGCATTGTGGGAGCAGCCCGCGCTGGAAGTCACGCGCTGGGGCACGATCAAGGCGGATTTCACCACCGGGGCAACCGCCATGCCCGGCGTTTATGCGGTGGGCGATATCGTGCGCGGGGCGTCGCTTGTGGTCTGGGCGATCCGTGACGGGCGCGATTGCGCCGAGGCGATCCTGAAACGCTTTGCCACCTCCGGGGCAATCGCTGCGGAGTGACCAAACCCGGGGGGTGACACCCGTACACCCCCGGTACACCCCCCGTACACCGCCGCAATGCCGCACAGGCGATGGCGGTGCGGCAAAAAGGACAACAGGACTGACGTAATGCCGATTGTGAGAAACCGAAAGATGATGGGTTGCCTGGTCCCGGCCATGTTGGTCTGGGCGGCCGTCGGGCCGTTGCCGGCGCGGGCCGGGACAGCGGCGATACCGGAAAACTGCTCGGCCATTGCAACCGCGCTCAAGACCAGTTGCCACGCGACCACGATCTTTGACTGCGGCGCATCCCGGGAGGCGCATACCTATCGCGCGGACGAGCATATGGTTGTGCATGTTTACTCGCCGGCATGGGAACTGACCGAATTCCGATATGCGGGATTCGAAGGGTTGCGGATGACCGCCATTCCGGGGACCGGGGTAAACACCCGGCTTGACCAGCTCTTGCAGGCCGGCAGCGCGGAGGAAACCGGCCAGTTCGTGTTGAACACGGGAATGATCAAGGACCGGGGTTACACGTTGAGCGGTCACATCGAGATGACCGGCGAGAATCCCGACCTTGGCGGGACCGTGTTCAGGAAGGCCCGGATGCACCGGACCTTTGAGGTGAAGCCCGGTGCCGGTGGCATGTATTTCAGGATCGACCTGTACGTGTCCACGGACCCGGACCTGTTTGTCGAGGGCAACTGGGCGCGCAGCGTGTTCGGAAGCGAGATGGAAGAATTCGACCAGACACCCTATGCCATCGCCTGGCCCGGCGACGACGGATTTCTTGCAACGCGATCAGAGCGAGGATGCGATGAGTGAGCTGAATGGAAAATGCCTGTGCGGTGCGGTGACGGTGACGGCCAGACCGGCGCGCGAGTCCCTGTCGGCCTGTCATTGCGACATGTGCCGGCAGTGGAGCAGTTCGGCCTTCATGGCCATCGAGGTCGCGGCGGACCGGGTGACCGTCGCGGGGCCGGTGAAGCGGTTCCAGTCGTCGGACTGGGCCGAGCGGGCATTCTGCGAGACCTGCGGATCGAACCTGTGGTACCGGATCACCGCCCCCGGGCCGACGCATGGTCAGTACCATGTGGCCGCCGGGCTGTTCGATGTGACCGGCATGCATCTGGGGCTGGAGGTTTTCATCGACAGCAAGCCGGATGCCTATGCGTTCGAAGGCGAACGCAGGCAGATGACCGGGCAGGAGATTTTCGATCTCTTCGCCCCGAAGGACGCGTGAGATGAGCCGGGAACAGCTTGACGGTCAGTGCCTGTGCGGTGCCGTGCGGATCACGGTGGACGGCGCGCATGACCCGCGGGCGGGGGCCTGCCACTGCCGGATGTGCCAGCGCTGGTCGGGCGGGCTTTTCCTGTGTTTCGAGGCAGATGCCGGGGCGGTGAAGATCGCGGGACCGGTTGTCCGGTTCGCGTCGTCGCCGTTTGCGGAGCGGGCGTTCTGCGGGACCTGCGGCTCGCATCTGTGGATGCGGGACCTCGAAGGGCCGGAATCGCGCTATGATCTGATGCCGGGACTGTTTGACGCGGCGCGGGACTGGCCGCTGCGGTCCGAGATCTACACCGATCGCGCCCTGGCCTGCGTGCGGCTGGAGGGTGACCACCGCCGCGCGACCCGGGCCGAATACGAAATCAAAAACCCCCATGTCCAGGGAGATGCCGGATGACAAGATACGATGAAAACTGGGCCGCTGCGGAAGAAGCAAAGCGCAAGTGGATGGCCGAGCACGGCATGTATTCCGAAGAGGAGGAGCATTCCTCTTGCGGCGTCGGGCTCGTGGTGTCGCTGGACGGCAAGAAAAGCCGAAGGGTTGTCGAGGCGGGCATTGCCGCGTTGAAGGCGATCTGGCACCGGGGGGCGGTGGATGCGGATGGCAAGACCGGCGATGGCGCGGGGATTCACGTGCAGATCCCGGTTCCGTTCTTTTACGACCAGATCGAGCGGACCGGCCACACCCCGCACAAGAACCAGCTTGTCGCGGTCGGGCAGGTGTTCCTGC
>CAYGNE010000353.1:0-2907 GCA_964351155.1 uncultured Rhodobacterales bacterium
TGCGCGGATGTACTCGATGTCCGTTCTGGAGCGCGATATGTGCCCCCCCTGCCTTTGTCGGCTAGGGACCGGTTTGACCGATCCCGGCGCAATCTGCAAGCGGGGCGGGGTCAGGCCGGGCGGCGCAGCAAGGCGGTGAAAACGCCCATCCCGATCAGGGTCGCGCCGCCGGCGCGGGTCAGGCCGGTGATCACGCGGGGCTTTGCGATGGTCTGGCGCAGCCATCCGGCGAGCAGCGCATAGGCCAGCGCGTTCAGCCCGGCCAGCGTGACGAAGGTGGCCACGAGGATTGCGAACTGTGGCGGCAGCGGCGCGTCCATGCGCAGGAATTGCGGAACGAAGGCGATGAAAAAGGCGATGGATTTCGGGTTCAGCGCGGTGACCGCCGCCGCGTGCCGGAAGACACCGTTTGCGGTGACGTCGCCGGTATCTGAAATCGTGGCCAGGCCCGAGGCGGGTGCGCTGCGCAGCAACCGGATGCCCATCCACACCAGATAGGCCGCGCCCACCCATTTCAGCACCGTGAACAGTGCCGCGGATGTGGCCACCAGCGCCCCCAGCCCGGCCAGCGATGCGGTCATCGCGATGAAGTCTCCAAGCGCGACGCCGGCTGCCGACGCGGTCGCCACGCCACGGCCCTTGGACAGGGCATAGCTGAGCACCAGCAGCACGGTGGGGCCGGGGATCAGGAGCAGGGCGGTTGAAGCAGCGACGAAGGTCAGCCAGAGGTCGAGGGGCATCAGTCAGGTCCTTTCTGGGCAATACGGGGTTCGGTCAGCAGGCGCATGAGGTTTTCCAGCGGTCCGCGTTTGAAAAACAGGCCCCAGATGCGGGCATAGAGCGACGAAAGGGCACAGAAGGCAAGACTGCCCCAGAACACCTGTGGCGAAGACAGTGCACCGTTCATCCAGCCCATCGCGTCCATGACCCCCATGCCCAGCATGATGTGCGCCACATAGAGGGTCAGGCTCTGCCGGCCGGGTGCCGCGAACCAGTCGGCGATGCCCAGCCGCTGCAGGTGCGCAGCCAGCAGCAGAACGGCCCCGATCATGGCGGCGGAACTGCCGATCCCGGCCAGAACATAGAACGGGCCGGGCGGTATCGGCGCGGTGCCGAGAACGGCCTTCAGGTCGGGATCGGACGGCACGCGGCCCGGAAGCGACGCCAGCACGGAAAGGATCACGCCGCCCAGAAGCATTGCCAGTTGAACATGCCTATCACCCAGCGGTTTGCGGCCCAGCCACATGCCCACCAGCAGAAATGCGGCCCAGGGAAAGACCGGGTGCCAGCCGTTGAACAGGCTGTGCCGCAGGAAGCCGGCGGGTGTCCAGAAATCGGCATAGCTGTAGCTGTCCCAATCCCAGCCGCGGTCGTAATCCAGCAGGAACAGGGCCAGCAGGGCAATGGCCGTCACACCGGCCGCTGCCGCGAGCAGGTGGCGGCCGGGTGATGCGATGAAACCCGCGGCGACCACGAAATAGAGCGCATAGAAATGCAGGATATCCGCATCGAAGATCAGCATGTTCGCCATGCCGATCACGAACAGGAACGCGGCCCTCTTGAGCAGCAACAGGGCCGGCGCACGGGACAGGGTGACGCCGACGCCCGCCAGAACGACGAACAGCGCGGCGGCGCGGCCCTCGAGGCCGTGGGTGATCAACGTGCCGAAATCCGTCCCGTCGGGCGGGCCGGCGACGATGCGGAAATTGACCAGCACCATGCCGGCAAAGGCCAGGAACCGGGCAATGTCGAGCCCGTGCAGTCTCACCCCAGAACGCGCCCTGCGACCGCTTCGAGTTTCTTGACCAGTGCCGGGTCGCGGGCTTCGGGCGCGGTGAGGATCGCGAAGTCCAGGGCGCGGTCGCAACCGTGCGGGCAGGGGGTGCGCGATGTTCCGAGAAGGGCGGGCAGGCGGCTGACCAGCGACCGGCCCTTGTCGGCATTGCCCATCAGGGTGGCGATGATCTGGGCCACGTCCACCTCGCCGTGATCCGGGTGCCAGCTGTCGTAGTCGGTGATCATGGCGACCGAGGCATAGCACAGCTCTGCCTCGCGGGCGAGTTTGGCCTCGGGCATGTTGGTCATGCCGATCACGTCCGCGCCCCAGCTTTCGCGGTACATCCGCGATTCCGCCAGGGTCGAGAATTGCGGCCCCTCCATCGCCAGGTAGGTGCCGCCGCGATGCACCGTGATACCGGCCTCCCCGGCCGCGCTTTCGCAGGCATCGCCCAGACGCGGACAGGTCGGATGCGCGACGCTGACATGACCAACGCAGCCGGTGCCAAAAAAGCTTTTCTCGCGCGCAAAGGTGCGGTCAATGAATTGATCCACAACGACAAAATCTCCGGGTGCGAGTTCCTCGCGGAACGATCCGCAGGCCGAGATGCTGATCACGTCGGTGACCCCGAGCCGTTTCAGCGCGTCGATATTGGCGCGATAGGGAACGGTGCTGGGCGCATGCACGTGCCCGCGTCCGTGACGTGGCAGAAAGGCCATGGAAACGCCGTGCAACCGGCCCGTCAGGATGGCGTCAGAGGGGGCCCCCCACGGGGTCTGCACGCGGGTCCATTCGGCGTCTTTCAGCCCGTCGATGTCGTAAAGGCCAGAGCCGCCGATGATGCCGATCTTGGTCTGTGTCATGAGGTCTCCTGCCAGCTGTTTTCACGGCAGGGTGACGGGGAAGGCCGGGGAAATCAACCGCCGAAAACCGGGCATGGCGGCGGCGTTTCATCCCACCCGGAACGGCGCAGGAAACCCAACAAAACCGGGGGGTGCCATCGGTACACCCCCGGTACACCCCGGGTACACCGCCGCAGCGCGGCGACCATCTCAATCGCCCGCGGCTTTCGCGGCTTCCTCCAGGAGGATCGGTACACCCATTGTCATGGAATGTATTCCCATGATCGA
>CAYGNE010000354.1:0-332 GCA_964351155.1 uncultured Rhodobacterales bacterium
ATCCGATTTACCGGACCATGCTGGACGAGGCATCGCTGATGCACACTGCGCCGGGTCTGCGTCTGCCATCACTGGTTTTTAAGGACAAGAATGACGAGGCCATCGCGTCGATCAGCAAGGTCATGTCGAACGAAGCGGGGTCACCGCTACTGTTCTTTCGATTTTCCTACCTCTCCCTTGCCCATTTTAACAGGGGTGACTTTGCCATGGCACTGCGGCAGGCAGAAAGTTCATTGGACACTGGGCGCGAGTTCTTCATGGGCCATTTGATGAAGATTGCCGCGCTTGAACGTCTTGGACGGCATATGGACGCAATGCAGGCACTGGATGAC
>CAYGNE010000354.1:342-1872 GCA_964351155.1 uncultured Rhodobacterales bacterium
ATTTTCTGCCATTCACACGTCCAGACCGCAAGAAAGCCTTGTTCGACGCCCTTCGTGATGCCGGGATGCCGGAATGATGTTAGACTTGTCCCTGTCTCCTGCGTTCGACCTTACCAGAAACGGCGAGCAAATCCCGCTGAAGAACAAAAAAGCTCAGGCGTTACTCGCCTATCTTGCTCTGACACATCAGCCGCAAAGCCGTGAACATCTCGCCACGCTTCTTTGGGGAGACCGCTTGGACGAACAGGCGCGCAGTTCATTGCGACAAGCGCTGTTTGCGCTGCGCAAGGCGGTCGGCGAGGGCGTCGTGATGGGCGACGACCCGCTGACGCTGGCCGAAGGAGCGCTGACACTTACGACCGGTCTGGACCTGTTGCGCGGATTTCAGACCGGTGCAGAGGAGTTCGACACATGGCTGGCGCGAGAGCGAATGAAACACCGCGACCACGCCGCAGTTAACCGAGCCACAGGCGCCAGCGATGCCGCTGCTGAAGGCGATTTGTCGACTGCAATCTTGCTCTGGGGCGAGGCATTGGCACTGGATCCGGTGAACGAGGTGTTTCAGCGCAGTCTCATGGAGGCACTCGCGGCGGACGGCAGGCGGGCGGATGCGTTGGCATCCTACACCCGGTTTGTCGAACGGCTGGCTGCGGAACTGGACACGGCGCCGTCACCGGAAACCTCGGACCTCGCAGAAAGGTTACGTTCCGGGCAAGACCGTGTTGCACCCACGGATGCCAGTGCCGCACCTGACGCGCCCACCATTGCGCACGCTCTGATCGCCCCCTTTTCGGATCTCGGCGGCGGTGATCTGGCCAGTTTTTTCGCTTCGGAAATGTCAACAGAGATCAATTTCCGGACCCGTGCCATCAATCTGGTATCGATCCTACCCGCCGAGTATCTGTCCACACCGGCCGAAGATACCGCTTGGCTGTTGGAGGAGGCCCGCCAACGCGGTGCCAAGAGCATCATAAGCGGGACAGCAAGGCAGATCGGAAGTAAAATTCGTGTCTCGGCGAGCCTTTTGTCTGTCAGCGATGGCGGCATGGTCTGGAACGACACGCTGATCATCGAAGAAGCGGACGCGTTTGATGCAATTGGGCGGTTCGCCACAACCGTTACCCAGGCCTTGGCCCGCTTCGCAGGTGGCATACGCTCGATGGATGGGCAAATGGCGCGGCTGCGGGAGTTGCTCGACGACCCCGAGGCTTTCCACAACGATCTGCAGAACCTGATCTGGTACGGGTTCTTCTTGCAGCATAACAGGGTTGGCCAATCGGAATACTACAAGACCCTGACGATGGCCTATGATCGGTATCCGGACTCACCAGACGTTCTCGCCTGGTATGCCTACACCCTTTTTCACACAGGCCACCTGCAGGATGTCGCGGACAGGGTGGAGTGGTATCAGAGAGCATCAAATGTGGTCGACCGTGCACTGGCCATTGATCCCGGTCACGGTCTGGCCCTTGGCGCACGGATTTTCACAGGATCCTGGTTGGGCAATTTCAAGGCCGTTGACGCTGCCAA
>CAYGNE010000354.1:1882-2897 GCA_964351155.1 uncultured Rhodobacterales bacterium
TGGATTCACCTTTTCATGTCCGCTTCGGTATTTATGCGGTTTCCTTGATTTTTCGCGGACGACTGGAAGAGGCGCTGCCATATCTGTCCCGCGCCATCGAACTGGAAAGGGGCACTCCGCTTCTGTTCTATCGCTATACGATACTGGGGCTTGGCCGCCTCATGATTGGCGACTTTGCGGCGGCGTTGGTGGCAGCCGACAACGCGCTTGCGGTCAGCACCGAATTCTACCTAAGCCACCTCGTTCGGATTGCGGCGCTGGAACGGTTGGGGCGGCACGATGACGCTGTGGCTGCAATCAGCGAAATGCGCATGGAATTCACCAATCCGTGCCTGTCCCAGTTTGAATTTTTGCCAATCGCAGATCAGCACATCAAGGAGGATTTCTTCAGCGCCCTGCGTGATGCTGGAATGCTCGACTGATGGCGCCGGATGCGCTTCGACATTCGACCTGGAAGCAATCAATCGGTACTGGCCCTAAAGCAGGGTCATATGGCGGTCACAGTAGACCTGTGCCGCCCTGCGGTCTGCGTTTTCGCCAGAATCCATTGGCAGCCTCGCATCCCGGCGCAGGCGTTCAGACTTTGGCGCTTCGGCTTCGGGATTTGGCGACTGCTTCAACCAGGTGAACAGTTTTCGCAGTGAAGGCCAGGAGGGCACATGATCTGCAACATGCGGGGAAACCTGTGATTGGAAAGACATTCTCGTGCTCCTTACACTGAAATCGAGTTTGGTGATCCCAATGTGCCCCCGGCCCGTCATTTCGGCGTTCTTTGAGCGTATCAGCGCTTGTTAATACGGCGTTTCGCTGCGTTAATCCTGTGCATCCGATTATTTTTCTGATTAATTCGCCCAACCACGGTGCGCATTTTGGCTCTTGAATTAGACCTGACCGAAACCTTTGCCCTCACCAAAGACGGTGAGGCGGTCGAGTTGAAAAACAAGAAGTCGCAGGCCTTGCTGATCTATCTTGCCCTGACGGATCAGCCACAAAGCCGCACTCATCTGGCAACGCT
>CAYGNE010000355.1:0-2882 GCA_964351155.1 uncultured Rhodobacterales bacterium
CTGTTCCTCGGTCACCAGCATCACGTCCGGAAACGCCGCCCGAAGCCCCGCCGAAATGATCGCGTCGGCCGCCTCGTCGGCCTCGGTCACAGGGCTGTCATCGGATTTCACCTTCACGTCGAAATCGTCCGAATTGTAAATCTCCATGATCTTCTCTCCGGCCGCGATGGCAAGGCTCCGGATCACGGGTATCAGACTCTCATATGTCACGCGGGCACTCCGTTTCGCATCAGGTTTGTTGATTAGCCGGTTTTGCCCCCTTATGCTGCGGAAGCAACGGAACGGCAAGATTTCCGTGCCAATGTCGGCGGCGTCACAGGATCACGGGTCTATGTTCACCTATACCAAGCGGCGAACCAGGCTGGGCGGCGCCGTCCAGATATTCGAGTTGATCTTTCACTCGATCGTGCGCAGCGTGCGCAGACGGCACAACAATGCTCTGATCGCCATCGGCCTGAACATGCTGCAGGCGGTGGTGTTCGTGGGTGTGTTCTACGTGATGTTCGTCGTGCTCGGCCTGCGCAGTTCCGCGGTGCGGGGCGATTTCCTGCTTTACGTCATGTCGGGGATCTTCCTGTTCATGTGCCATACCAAGGCGGTCAGCGCGATTGTCGGGGCCGAGGGGCCCAATTCCGCGATGATGCAGCACGCCCCGATGAACACGTTCATCTCGCTCGCGGCGGCGGGCCTGGGCTCGCTCTATGTACAGACCCTGTCGATGCTGGCGATCCTCTATATCTACCACATCGCCTTTACCCCGATCGAGATCGACGACCCGGTCGGCGCCTACGCCATGATGTTGCTGGCGTGGTTCACGGGCTGTGGTGTCGGTCTGATCTTCATGGTGCTCAAACCGTGGTTCCCGACGGCGGTCGGCATCATGACCACGATCTATCAGCGCGCCAACATGATCGCCTCGGGCAAGATGTTCCTGGCCAACACGCTGCCGGGCTTCATGCTGGCGATGTTCGACTGGAACCCGCTGTTTCACGCCATCGACCAGGCGCGCGGCTATGTGTTCATCAATTACAACCCGCATTACAGCTCGTGGGAATACGCGTTCTGGGTCGGGGTCGTGCTGATCATGATCGGGCTGATGGGCGAATTCTATACCCGCCGCCACGTGTCGGTCAGCTGGGGCGCGCGCCGATGAGGTTTGTGATGTTTGCCGCCGCGCTTTGGCTGCTCGCGGCCGCGGGCCTTGCCGCACAGAGTTTCCCGGCGCTCTACGACGTGACCGGCGTTTCCGCCGGTGACGTGCTCAACGTCCGCCGGCAGCCGAACGCATCCTCGGAAAAACTGGGGGCGCTGTCCGCTGCTCAGGTGAATGTCGAGGTCATCGCCCGCGACCCCGGCGGCAAATGGGGGCTGGTCAACATTGGCGAACAATCCGGATGGGTCGCCCTGCGCTACCTGCGCCCGCAAGAACCCGGCAGCGCCGTCCTGACGAACACATTCTGGTGTTTCGGAACCGAACCGTTCTGGTCACTGGACGTGATCGATGGCCAGGGCGCCACGTTTTCGACCCCCGACGCGCAAACCATCGCGTTGCCCGCCGGCGCGCCGCAACCCGGTGCCAATTACATCGACCGCTTCCTGCTGGACCTCGGCGGGAACACGGCGCTTCTGCGTCGTGAACTCTGTGGCGACGGCATGTCCGACCGCAGTTTCGGCATCGCCATCGACCTTTTCGGCCCGCTCAGCGGGGGCAGGCTCTATTCCGGCTGCTGTTCCATCGCGCCACGCTGATCCCGCGATCAGTCCACAACCCGCAGCGTCAGGTTGATCCGCCCGCCATTGGGCAACAGTCCGGATGACCCGAACCGGATCCGGTCGACCCCGTGGTAGACCAGCCGCGCCGCGCCACCCAACACCACCACGTCCCCCGACTGCAACCAGACCGACCCGGTCCGCCCGCCCCGCGTTGTCGACCCGACCCGAAACAGCCCGTCATCGCCAAGCGACACCGACACCACCGGCCAGCAGAAATCGGCCTCGTCCCGATCCTGGTGCATCCCCATCCGCGCACCCTCGCCATACCAGTTGATCAGGCAACAATCCGGCCGGCGCGCCAGCCCCGTCACCCGGTCCCAGATATCCATGACGCACCCCGGGATCGGTGGCCACGGCCCGCCATCCGGATGCCGCGTCACGTAACGGTACCCGGCGCGGTCCGAATACCAGCCATATGTCCCCGCCGAGGTCATGCGCACCGTCATCGGCCGCCCGTATGGCGTCTGCGGCGAGAACAGCGGCGCCGCCTTCACCACGTGCCGCAGCGCCTCGACAACCCCTGCCTGCCCGTCCGGATCAAGACAGGATTTCCAGATCGCGACACCGCGCAGTTCCACCGGTTTCATCCACCGATCTCCGCTTCTTAACGAACCCCTTAGAATATCCGTACAGATTCATGAATTCCGCCGCGCAAGGACGGTTGCAGGCCCTTTGTCCGCTCCCTATATACGCCGGGAAGCTTGGTGGCCGCACGTGCCATCCTTTACTATCAATCGGGGCCGGGATGCCATAACGGGTTCCGGCCTCGGGACATCGCCTTGTGACTAAAAAGGGATCAAACACTATGAGCAAAGTAATCGGAATCGACCTGGGTACCACAAACAGCTGCGTGGCCATCATGGACGGCAGCCAGCCGCGCGTGATCGAAAACGCCGAAGGCACCCGCACCACACCGTCGATCGTCGCCTTCACCGATAACGAACGTCTGGTCGGCCAGCCTGCCAAACGTCAGGCCGTCACCAACCCGGACAACACCATCTTCGGCGTCAAGCGCCTGATCGGCCGCCGGTTCGACGATGCCGACCTCGCCAAGGACAAGAAGAACCTGCCCTTCGCCGTGATCGACGGCGGCAACGGCGACGCCTGGG
>CAYGNE010000356.1:0-2841 GCA_964351155.1 uncultured Rhodobacterales bacterium
TCGGACCAGTTCTTGGGCAACAGCGGTTCGGCGCCTTGCGCCTCGACAACTTCGAACGGGGTTGAATCAAGCATTCCCAGCGCCGCCATGAACTGTTTCTGACGCGACGCGCCGATCTGCTGGGCGAGCCGCGCGGTGCCGATGTTGGAGGATTTGACGATGATCTTGGAAACCGACAACTCCTTGCCGTAATAGCGGAAATCCTTGATCCGGAACTTGCCCCAGCGCAGCGGCCCGCGAATGTCGATCATGGTTTCCGGACTGACCAGCCCCAGGTCCATCGCCTGTGCTGCGGCAAAAATCTTGAAGGTCGAGCCCAGCTCGTAGACTCCCTGAACCGCCCGGTTGAACAGCGGGCTGACCGACGGGTCAAACCCGGATGTCGGCGGGCGCGGTCGGTCGTTGGGGTCGAAATCCGGCAGCGACACAGCCGAAATCACCTCGCCGGTATGCACATCCATCAGGATCGAACTGGCACCCTTGGCGTTCATCAGCTTCATGCCGCCATAAAGAACCCGCTCGGCGGCGGCCTGCACCGTCAGGTCCAGCGACAACTGAAGCGGTGCGCCGCCATTGGCCGGATCACGCAGATAGTCGTCAAACCGCTTTTCCACCCCGGCAACGCCGATGACCTCTGCCGCGTTGACGCCTTCCTTGCCGAAACTCGCCCCGCCCAGAACATGGGCCGCGAGTTTTCCGTTCGGATAAAGCCGCATCTCGCGCGGGCCGAACAAGAGCCCGGGATCGCCCAGATCATGCACCGCCTGTTTCTGTTCCGGGCTGATCTTCTTCTTGATCCAGACGAATTTTCGCTTGCCGGTGAAATCCCGGATCAGCCGGTCCTTGTCCAGATCGGGAAATATCTTTGACAACCCGTCCGCAGCGGCCTCGGGATCGACCAGGAAAGGCGGCTGGGCATAGAGCGAATGGGTCTCGAAATTGGTCGCCAGAATCCGGCCGCGCCGGTCCACGATATCGGCTCGCTGGGTTGCGATGGCCGTGCCGGACGCACTCGCCACGGGCTCCGTGGCTTCGGATGTCGCCAACAATCCCATCCGGCCGCCAACCACGCCAAACGCACAGAAAAAGAACAGCCCGAGAATAAGCAGCCGGCCCTCGGCGCGGGACCGGGCACGGTCGCGCATCTCTTCGTGGCGGCGTCGGATGTTCTCGCGTTCGATCGCGTCCGGGTTTTCGCCCTTGGCCCGGGCCGAGAGGATGCGGGCCAGCGGGCGCAGCGGAATCCGGCTCATGGGCTCTCACCTTCGGACATGGTGGACACGTCGACCGGGTTCACGATGGAAAACGAGGAAATCGCCGGATAGCTGACCTCGTCCACGCGGCCGAACTGGTCCGGGCGCAGCGGCAACAGGCCAAGCCGGTCAAAATTTATCTCGGCCAGTTCCCGCAAACGGTCAGGCCGGTTCAGATAGGCCCATTCCGCGCGCAGCACCGAAAGCCGCACCTGCGCCTCGCCGATCTGGCGTTGCAGGTGCTGGGTTTCAGAGACCACTCTCTGGGTGGCATAGTTTTCGCGATAGGCCCAGAAGGCCAGCCCGACCACTGCCAGCGCCGCAAGGATATAGGCAACGCTTCTCATCGTTTTACCGCGCGCAGTCTGGGCATGCCGATGGCATCCGCTTCTATGCGGCCGGCCGCGGCGTCGGTGCGGATTGCGACTCGCAGCTTTGCCGACCGCGAGCGTGGGTTTTCGGCCAGTTCCAGATCGTCCGGGCCAATCGCCTTGCGCGATTTCAGAACGAATTGCGGATCGGGCAGTTCCGCTTCGGGGGCATAGCGATTTGCCCGCCCGCCCTGACCGGCACGGGCGGTCAGGAACCGTTTCACCATCCGATCCTCAATCGAATGAAACGTCACGACGGCCAGTTGTCCACCAGGGCGCAGCGCGCGTTCGGCCGCCATCAAACCGTTGAAAAGCTCTTCGTATTCATGGTTCACCGCGATCCGCAAGGCCTGAAAACTCCGCGTCGCCGGATGCGACTGTCCCGGCTTGGGGCGCGGAAGGCAGGCCTCGATGACACCGGCAAGTTGCAGCGTTGTGGTGATCGGCGCCTCGGCCCGGGCCCGCACGATCGCACGCGCGATGCGGCGGCTGGCGCGCTCTTCTCCGAACTGGAACAGGATGTCGGCCAGCGTGCTTTCGCAGGCCTCGTTGACCAGGTCGGCGGCGGTCTGTCCGGACTGTGACATGCGCATGTCCAGCGGCCCGTCCTTCATGAACGAAAACCCGCGTTCCGCCCGGTCCAGCTGCATCGAGGACACCCCGAGGTCGAGCACGACACCGTCCAGCCCGGTGGCATATGCGTCCATCTGCGAGAATACACCCTGCTGCATCACCAAACGGTCGCCGTACTGCCCGGCCCAGTCCCGCGCCATCTCAAAGGCCAGGGGATCGCGGTCCACCGCGATCACCCTTTCGGCCCCGGCATCCAGCAGGGCCCGCGTGTAGCCTCCGGCCCCAAACGTGCCGTCCAGCCAGACCCCGCGAACGGGCGCAACGGCCGCCAGCAGCGGACGCAACAGCACGGGAACATGTGGATCGGCTGGGTCGGTATGGGCTGCAGCAGCCATGCTGTCAGCGCTCTTCCGACGCAGCCGGTCCGGCACCATCCAGGTAGACAAGGGGATCGAAATCATCAGGCAGATCGTCCAACCAGGCCTCGGTCTTGGCCAATTCTTCGGTTTCGTAGGTTTCGGGTTTCCAGATCTGGAACGTGTCACCGGCGGCGATAAAGAACGCCTCGCCGTCCAGATCGATCTTGTTTCTCAGCTTGGCGGGCAGCACCAGCCGCCCGGTTTCGTCCACGTTGGTCGGAAACG
>CAYGNE010000357.1:0-2836 GCA_964351155.1 uncultured Rhodobacterales bacterium
TGGCGCGGCGGGCGATCGGTCATCTGAACCGGGCCGGCGGGGGCGGCGGGGTGAACCCCGCCCTACGGCTGGAGCCATCGGAAGAGCCTGCCTATGATCCCGCGGAAATCCCCGGTGTTGTTCCGGCCGACCTGCGCACGCCGTATGACATCCGTGAAGTGATCGCACGGCTTGTCGATGGCAGCCGGTTTGACGAGTTCAAGCCCCGGTTCGGCGAAACGCTGGTCACCGGTTTTGCGCATGTCAGGGGCTGCCCGGTGGGTATTGTCGCCAATAATGGCGTGTTGTTTTCGGAAAGCGCGGTCAAGGGCGCGCATTTCGTCGAACTGTGCAGCCAGCGCAAGATCCCGCTGCTGTTCCTGCAGAACATCACCGGCTTCATGGTGGGCCGCAAATACGAGAACGAGGGCATCGCGCGGCACGGGGCCAAGATGGTGACCGCCGTGGCGAGCACCAGCGTGCCCAAGATCACCATGCTGGTGGGCGGCTCGTTCGGGGCGGGCAATTACGGCATGGCGGGCCGCGCCTATCAGCCGCGGTTCCTGTGGACATGGCCAAATTCGCGGATCTCGGTCATGGGGGGCGAGCAGGCGGCGGGGGTTCTCGCCACCGTCAAGCGCGACGGGATCGAACGCGCGGGTGGCAGATGGTCGGCCGAGGAAGAGGCCGAGTTCAAGCGCCCGACGCTGGAGATGTTCGAGCACCAGTCGCACCCGCTCTATGCCTCTGCCCGGCTGTG
Organism: uncultured Rhodobacterales bacterium; assembly: GCA_964351155.1. Taxonomy (GTDB): domain Bacteria; phylum Pseudomonadota; class Alphaproteobacteria; order Rhodobacterales; family Rhodobacteraceae; genus CAYGNE01. Next base: position 740 of record CAYGNE010000357.1, read on the forward strand.
GGATGACGGCATCATCGATCCGCGCAAAAGCCGCGATGTGCTGGCCCTGTCGCTGAGCGCCGCCCTGAATGCCCCGATCGAAGAGACACGTTTCGGCGTGTTCAGGATGTAGCCATGGCCGAAACTCTTCAGGACGTGCAGAAACGCTACCCCGGTGCCGAGACCTTCAAATTCGGTGACACGGAAGAGCTTTGTTCCGCGCTGATCGCTCTTGTGCGGTCCGGTAGGAAACGCGCCACGTGCTCTTCTGTCCTTAACGCGAAACTCGGAAACGCCATGCCCGAACTCGGCCGCCGCGACATCGCGCTGAACTGGGATGGTTCGCCAGCTTTTGTGATCGAAACGACGGAACTGAGAGAGGTCCGGTTCCGCGACATGCCCGAGGAAATGGCCTTGATGGAAGGCGAGAATGATACCTTGGAGGGATGGCAGCGGGACCATCAGGCCTTTTTCGAGCGCCATGGGGTGTTTGACCCTGACATGATGCTGACTTGGGAGCGCTTCGACGTGATCGAGGACTTTGCAGATGTTTGACACCATCCTGATTGCCAACTGCGACGGGATCGAGCGGCAGGGCCGCACCTGGTCGGCCGAGGAAGAGACCGAACCCAAGCGCCCCACGCTGGAGATGTTCGAGCACCAGTCGCACCCGCTTTATGCCTCTGCCCGGCTGTGGGATGACGGCATCATCGATCCGCGCAAGAGCCGCGATGTGCTGGCCCTGTCGCTGAGCGCCGCGCTGAACGCGCCCATCGAGGAGACACGTTTCGGCGTGTTCCGGATGTGACGACAATGGAACTGCGAAAGAAGCTTCTCGATAGTCTTCCTGAAATCAAAATGCCGGACTTGACCAAGCGGGCCGAAATTTCCGTTTTTTTGATCCATAACTCCCGCGATCCCGAAGATTACTTCTTTTTGTTTGATTTCGAAGAGTTCGTGGAACGATCCAACGGAGGCTACTTTGTGCGTCCGGTATTGAGAATTCTTGCAGGTAGAGACGACTTTGGCCGGACGCGGTTCGCGCGTGAATTTCGGGAGGTCTTTGCGCGTGAGTTCGACCGGATGCGCGCCGAGCTTGCCGCAAGGAAAGGCAAACGCGGCTGGCTGAGTTGGCGTTTTGGCTTGAATTCGGCAGTTGATGTTGTCGCTGGATTGGTTGGCAATCTCGTACTTGCCGTTGCACTGTCTGCGGGGCGGAAAATACTGGGGGATGTGTCTTTGCCCCGTCTGCTGACGGAAAAAAGCGATGAAGCCAGGCTGTCAGACGAAATTGACCGGACGAAGCAAAAAGTCGAGAAAGCTCTGGCCGGAATTGAAATCACAATTCATCCCGAACTTTACCATCACGCCTATCGGGATGGTCATCTTGGCAAGATCAGCGGAATGGACCGCGATGCATGGCCGCTGCCGGATTTTGTCCGCCAACATCTGAAAGATGAAAGAAGTGGGTCGTGGTGGTAGGAGACCGAAAGAATGTTTGAGAAAATCCTGATTGCCAATCGCGGCGAGATTGCTTGCCGCGTGATCGAAACGGCGCAGCGCATGGGCGTCGCCTGTGTCGCGGTCTATTCCGATGCCGATGCCGGCGCCAAGCATGTGGCGATGGCGGACGAGGCGGTGCATATCGGCGGCCCGGCCCCGGCGGACAGCTACCTGCAGGGCGACACCATTATCGAGGCGGCGCTGGACACTGGTGCGCAGGCGATCCATCCCGGATACGGATTTCTGTCCGAGAATCCGGATTTCGTCGATCTGGTCGAGGCCGCGGGGCTGACCTTCATCGGTCCTTCGGGGGATGCGATCCGCGCGATGGGGCTGAAGGATGCGGCCAAGAAACTGATGGAAGAGGCCGGCGTCCCGGTGGTGCCCGGCTATCACGGCGACAACCAGGATCCGGAACACCTGTCAGGGGCTGCGGATGCGATCGGGTATCCGGTTCTGATCAAGGCGGTGGCCGGGGGTGGCGGCAAGGGGATGCGGCTGGTGGAGAAGCCGGCCGATTTCGCCGATGCGCTGGCCAGCGCCCGGGGCGAGGCTAGGACAGCCTTTGGCAATGACGCGGTTCTGGTCGAGAAATTCGTCGCCAAGCCGCGCCAT
>CAYGNE010000358.1:0-2800 GCA_964351155.1 uncultured Rhodobacterales bacterium
TCCTGGTCCGTGTAATCCAGCGACGACAGGACATGCCGCATGCAGTTCAGGCGCGCGCGTTTCTTGTCGTTGGACTTGATCACCGTCCAGGGCGCATCGGCGGTATCCGTGTAAAAGAACATCGCCTCCTTGGCCTCGGTGTAGTCGTCCCACTTGGACAGCGACGCCTTGTCGATCGGGCTCAACTTCCAGCGCTTCAGCGGGTCGTCCGCCCGGCTGTCGAACCTGCGTTTCTGCTCTTCGCGGGTGACCGAGAACCAGTATTTGTACATCCGGATACCCGACCGCACCAGCATCCGCTCCAGCTCGGGCGTCTGGCGCATGAATTCGAGATACTCGGTCGGATCGCAGAACCCCATGACCCGCTCCACGCCCGCGCGGTTGTACCAGGAGCGGTCAAAGAACACCATTTCCCCCAGCGTCGGCAGATGCGTCACGTAGCGCTGGAAATACCATTGCCCGCGCTCTTCATCGGTCGGCTTGTTCAGCGCCACGACCCGGGCCGCCCGCGGGTTGAGGTGCTCGGTGAACCGCTTGATCGTGCCGCCCTTGCCCGCCGCGTCCCGGCCTTCGAACAGCATCACGAATTTCTGCCCGGTCTCCTGCCCCCACAGCTGCACCTTCAGCAACTCGGCCTGCAACTTCGCCTTGTCGGCCTCGTAACCGCGCCGGCTCAGCTTCTGCGAATACGGGTACTTGCCGCTCTCAAAGGCGCGCCGCACCTGTTCCGGGGTCGGCGCACCGGTGCTTGCTGCGGGTTTCTCGACGGCGGCGGTTTCGGTCCTGGCAGCGTCAGGGGCTGCCGCCTTGGCCGCCCTGACAGGCGCTTGCTTTGCATTGGTTCTGTTTTGGGGGGTCGTTGTCATATGCGCGTCTCCGGTTCTGCTTGGTTTGCGTCATTCGCCTAGCCGATCAGGCGCGCCAACGCCTTGATCCGTGTCAAAACTCTTGGCAGTTTCGGATTTCGGCGTGGCCGTCCGGCCACCCCCCATCGATAGGACCCGACATGCACAGCGAAACCATCCTGCTGAACGGCAACCCGTTCTTCATCCGTCGTTGGGGCGATCCCGCGCTCCCGCCGCTCCTGATGCTGCACGGGTTCCCGGAATATGGCGGGGCCTGGGCCGATCTCGCGCCATACCTGGCGGAACAGTTTCACTGCATTGCCCCGGATCAGCGCGGCTTTGGCCAGAGCTGGGCGCCCGATGACGTCAGCCAATACGCCACCTCGGCGCTGGTCGGCGACATGGCCGCGCTGATCGAACAGACCGGCGCCCCGCTCGCCGTGCTGGGGCATGACTGGGGCGCGGCGGTGGCCTACGGGCTGGCGATGTTCCGACCCGGCCTGGTCAGCCGGCTGATGATCGCCAACGGCGTGCACCCGGTCCCGTTTCAGCGCGCCATGGCCGCCGGCGGCGCGCAATCCGCGGCCAGCCAGTACATCAACTTCCTGCGCCGCGACGACAGCCACGACCTTCTGGCCGCCGACGATTTCGCCCGGATGAAACAGCTGTTCATGGCCAAGATGGACACCGGCTGGCTCACCGAGGCGCGCAAGCAGGACTACCTGCGCGAATGGTCCCGGCCCGGACGGCTGAAAACCATGATCCACTGGTACCGCGCCTCGCCCCTGCGCATCGCCGATCCCGGCACACCGCTCACCGACCTGCCCGCCTTGCCGCTGGACCGGCTGATGGTGCGCTGCCCGCATCTGCTGATCTGGGGCGACAAGGACACCGCGCTGTTGCCGGTCGCCACCGAAGGGCTCGAAGAATTCGCCCCCGACCTCACCCGTGTCACCCTGCCCGACCTGAACCACTGGCTGATACACCAGGACCCGCAGGCGGTGGCGAACGCAATCCTGACCTGGACATCGCGCCACGCATGACCGGACCGTCGCCGCGCCCTCCCCGATGACCGGCGGGCCACGCGCGCCCCGGCCTCAATCTTCAACGATTTCCACGCGCTGGCACTCCGTGGCCCCCCATTGCGACTCGCTGCGGAACAGGTCGGGACCATCGAACCTGAGCCGGACCGGGGCGGGCTGCTCACCGGCCATCGCCTCGATCTGTGATCGCAGCCCGGCAAGCTGCGGATCGTCGGTGGCGTCCTCGCCCTCCAGGTACATCCGCTGCACCTCGACCTTCGTCAGCCGCTCGGTCAGCTTCGCACCCTTCATCGACCAGCGGCCCGACGCGACCAGATCGACGGCGAATTCCCTGCCCTCGAAATAATCGTTCACAAGGATGAATCTCTGAAACCCGCCATCCGGGTCATACGTCACCGCCAGGTCGACCGGCGGGCCCTGCTGATCGAACCCGCAGTTCCACTCGCCCGCCAGTGAACCGGCCTGAACCGGGCCCGCCAGGCAAACGCCGGTCAGAAGGATGCAAATGCCTCGGATCGCCATGTCGATACCTCCGGTTCCCGAACAGGTCACACCGCCGACAAGGCAGGCAGACAAACCGGAGTTTCCGGTTTCCGGGGCAACAAGGCAAGGCATCGCGCGCCTGAGTCACCGATCACATGACGCCAAAGCACCATGAAAAACAGCAAGCCTCACCTTTCCCCGCGCGCGACCGGGCGATCAGACAAGCCGCTACCTGTGCCCCCAATCATCCGGATCGTCCGAATTGTTCGGCGACAACCCGATCACGTCGCCATCGGTGGAACAGCCCAGCCCCAGAACCGTGCGGTTGGCATAGGCGAAATAGGCGCAGACCTGGTTGATCTCGAGAATCTCGCCATCCTCCCAGCCCACCGCGCGCAAGGCCGTGACATCCGCCTTGACCATCTCCGC
>CAYGNE010000359.1:0-2784 GCA_964351155.1 uncultured Rhodobacterales bacterium
CAACGCGCTGGCCGGTTCCTATGACTTCATGCACATGTTCGGCCATGTCTGCCTTGGCCTGATGTGGGCCCGGATGGCAAAGGCCGCGCAGGGCGCGCTGGACGCGGGTACATCCGACGTTGCATTCCATGAAACCAAGCTGGCCACCGGTCGTTACTACATGGCCCGGCAACTGCCTGCGACCGGCATGCACCTGTCCCGCATCCAGAGCGGCGCGGAAACGGTAATGGCACTGGACGCTGCCAACTTCTGAAACATGATCGCGGCGAACCCCCGGCTTCGCCGCGATCCCTTTTTCCAGACAAGAGGTCGACATGCCCAAACGCTTCCGCCTGACCCGTCGATTTCCCGTTGCGATGACCGAAGACGGCTATCGTCGCCTGAAATCTTTTGCACGTGAGGCCGGACTGGACGAAGGCGAGGCGCTGTCCTTTCTGTTCGAGAATTTCAACAGCGTGATCGATTCTGAAAATCTTGGCCACCGGCTGCGGTTGTTCAATTCCGAACTTGAAAGCCGCAAACGCTGAAGGGACGGGAAAAAATGCAGGATCAATTCCACACCGCTTCGCGTTGGATGACCGACGAGCACAAGATGATCGCCGACATGGCGGCTCAGTTCATCAATCGCGAATGGGCTCCCAAATTCGAGAAGTGGCGCAAACAGGGCCAGATGGACCGTGAAATCTGGCAACAGGCGGGTGACGTTGGTCTGCTTTGCCCGTCAATACCCGAAGAATACGGAGGACCCGGCGGCGATTTCGGACACGAAGCGGCCATTCTGATCGAGGCGTCACGCGCCAATCTGGCCAGTTGGGGCACGGCGATTCACGGACCCATCGTTGCGCACTATATCCTGGCTTATGGCAGCGAAGATCAGAAACAGCGCTGGTTGCCGAAGATGATTTCGGGTGAACTGGTGGGCGCGCTGGCAATGACCGAGCCGACCACGGGATCGGACGTACAGGCGATCCGGACAAAGGCGGTACGCGATGGCAACGTCTATCGCTTGTCCGGCCAGAAGACATTCATCTCAAACGGTCAGCACGCCAGTCTCATTCTGGTGGCCGCCAAGACCGACCCGGCCCAGGGGGCCAAGGGCGTTTCGCTTGTGGCAGTGGAAACCGACAAGGCTGACGGGTTCACCCGCGGACGCAATCTGGACAAGGTCGGACTGCATGCTGCCGACACCTCGGAACTTTTTTTTGACGGCGTTGAAATCCCGCCTGAAAACCTTCTTGGACAGGAAGAAGGCCAGGGTTTTTACCAGATGATGCAACAACTGCCGCAGGAACGCCTGTCGATCGCCTGCGGGGCAGTTGGCGCCATGCAGGGTGCGGTGGAACGCACCATCGCCTATTGCAAGGAACGCGAAGCCTTTGGCGGCCCGCTGACGCAGTTCCAGAACACCCGCTTCAAGCTGGTGGAATGCCTGACCAACTGGAAGGTCGCGCGCGCCTTCCTCGATGAATGCATCGAAGAACACCTGCAAGGCAGGCTGACGGTCGAAAAGGCGGCGATGGCCAAGTACTGGACAACCGACATGCAGGGAAAAGTACTTGATGAATGCGTCCAATTGCACGGCGGGTACGGCTTCATGCAGGAATACGCCGTGGCCGAAATGTGGGCCGATGCCCGGGTTCAGCGCATTTACGGTGGCACCAACGAAATCATGAAAGAGCTGATCGGACGGAGCCTGTGACATGGACAGGGCACCAGTTGAAACGATGAAACGGCATTTCCCCCTTTTCGCCACGTTGCTCGGCGCATTCGCCGTTTGTCTGATGTCAATTGCTGCGCAGGCCGCCGATCCAAGGTCCCGCCTTTTGCTGGAACAGTCGCTTGCGGCCTACGACAATGCGTGGGAAACCGAGGACTATGCCCTGCTGATCGACCGCCAGATGCCCATTGTGACCGAAGCAATCGCCACAGGAAACGGCATGTCGGTACAGAGTTTTCGCGAAGCATATCCAAAACTCGCCGCATTCACCTTTGGTTCGCTGGACCCGTTGTTGCGCCGGTTCGATATCGACTCGGCCGATTTCATAGACCTTGAAAACGGGCAGACGCTGGCACTCGTGCCCGGAGAATATGTCTATGGGCTGAATGGCGAATTGCTGCAGCACAGCCTGACATCCGTCTGGCTGCTGTCCGCCGATGCTTGGCGTTTTGCCGAGGTCAACGACCCGACGAGCCTTGGCGCGGTCCGAACGGCTTATCCCGTGCTCGCCGAGCGGGAGTTGCCGTATAGCAGCGTGAAACGGATCAATGAACTGCCCGCTTGGGCCAGGGGGAAAGAATGACCATAAAGCTCTACTGTTTCGGGGAAAGCGGCAATGCATACAAGGCTGCACTGGCGCTTGAACTCAGCGGACTGAACTGGGAGCCGATTTATGTCGATTTCTTCGGCGGCGAAGCACGATCGGACGATTTTCGCGCCAACATCAATGAGATGGGCGAAGTCCCGGCCATGGTCGACGGCGACCTGACCCTTACGCAGTCCGGCGTCATTCAGGATTATGTGAGCGAGAAATCCGGCCGGTTCGGCGGGCGCGACCCGGCGGAGCGGCGTGAAATCCTCCGCTGGGTTCTCTGGGATAACCACAAACTGAGCGGAGTCGCCGGCCCTGCCCGCTTCATCAGGAACTTTCTGCCCGAAGACAAACGACCGCAACAGGTCATTGGCTTTTACGAAGGCCGCCTGAAGGCCTCTTATGACGTCCTGAACCGTCATCTGGACCGGCGCGACTGGATCGTGGGCGACGAAATCACCAACGCCGATCTCAG
>CAYGNE010000360.1:0-2765 GCA_964351155.1 uncultured Rhodobacterales bacterium
CGGCGTGAACCCGGTGATCGTGCATGGCGGCGGCCCGATGATCAACGCGATGCTGGACAAGCTGGATATCAAGTCCGATTTCGTCGGCGGCAAGCGGGTGACCGATCAGGCCACCGTCGAAGTGGTCGAGATGGTGCTGTCCGGACTCGTGAACAAGCGCATCGTACACGCGATCAATCGCCAGGGCGGACGGGCCGTGGGGCTGTCCGGAAAAGACGCCAACCTGATGACCTGCGATCAGACCGATCCGTCTCTGGGCTATGTCGGAACGCCGTCGGACATGGACCCGCGCCTGTTGCACACTCTGTTTGCCAACGACATGATCCCGGTCATCGCCCCTCTGGGTGCGGGGCGAAACGGCGAGACCTTCAATGTCAACGGCGACACCGCCGCTGGCGCCATCGCCGGGGCGCTGAAGGCGGATCGCCTGCTGCTGCTCACCGACGTGGCCGGTGTCAAGAATGCCGATGGCAACGTGGTGACGGAACTCAAGGCGGAACAGATCCGCCAGATGACGCGGGATGGCGTGATCGCGGGCGGAATGATTCCCAAGACGGAAACCGCTCTGGATGCGATCGGGCGCGGTGTGCGCGCAGTCGTAATCCTGGACGGGCGGGCCCCCAATGCCTGTCTGCTGGAGTTGTTCACCGAACATGGCGCGGGATCGCTTATTCGACCGGATTGACGCGAATGTGTCGTATGCGGGGTTGCGCAGCCAAATCACATGCACAACTCTGAATGAATGGAACATGAACTGCTTATTCGCTTCGGAGTTTTTCTGGGGCTTTTCCTGATCCTCGCGCTTGTGGAATCGCGCATTCCCCGACGGGCCCGCGTGTTGCCGCGCAGCAAGCGGTGGCTGACCAACATCTCGATGACCGTTCTGAACACGCTGACACTGCGCCTTCTGGCCTTTGCACTGCCCTTTCTGGCCGTGGGTGCCGCGCTGGACGCCGGGGCCCAGCATTACGGACTGTTCAATCAACTGGCCTGGCCCGAATGGGTCGAGATCATTCTTGCCATCCTGGTGCTTGATTTTGCGATCTGGGCGCAACACCTGGTCACCCACAAGGTGCCGGTCCTGTGGCGCCTGCACCGCGTTCACCACGCGGACCGGGATATGGATGTCACAACGGCGGTGCGGTTTCACCCGGTCGAGATCGCGTTGTCGATGTTGATCAAGATCGGCCTCGTCTACATGCTTGGCGCGGCGGCGCTGGCCGTCATACTGTTCGAGATCATTCTCAACGGAACCGCCATGTTCAACCATTCCAACATGCGACTGCCCGTGGGGTTCGACCGGGTTTTGCGACTGGTTCTCGTGACACCGGACATGCACCGCGTGCATCATTCCGTGCACCGCTCCGAACATGACAGCAACTATGGCTTCAGCCTGTCGATCTGGGACAGGATGATGGGCACCTACATCGCGCAACCCGCCAAAGGTCATGACGGGATGACCGTCGGATTACGCTGGCAGGATGACCGCCCGGGCCGGCTGGGGTGGAGTCTGCTGCTGCCCTTTCATCGCAAATGACACTGAACGATATCCAGGCAGCGGCAGAACCGCACGGATTGCTGGTGATGGGCGCCCTGCACCCGCGCCGCGTCGGCGCCAAGGGGCTTTTGGCCGGAACGATTGTCTTGCTGGGGACCGGGCCCGGTTTCTGGAGCGGTTTCAAAACCGCGGCAGAGTACCGGGACGGCGCGGCAGACGCGGTTGACCGGTGGTCCGGACGCGTGATCGGTAACATCGCCGATCGTTTCGGTGCGGACCCGGTTTTCCCCTTTGGCGGTCCTCCCTATGCGCCATTCATCGACTGGGCTCTGAAATCCGGCCGCTCGTTCAGCAGCCCGACCGGGATGCTTGTGCATGACACCGTCGGGCTGATGATATCGTTCCGCGGCGCGCTGCATTTCGACCAAGAGTTGTCACTGCCCGCCGGGCGTTCCGTGTCGCCCTGCCACACCTGCAAAGGGCAGCCCTGCACCACGGCCTGCCCGGTTGGCGCACTTGGTGCAACTCAACCCTATGATGTTTCGGCCTGTCATGCTTATCTGGCGACAACGGCCGGCCGCGCGTGCATGGAAACCGGTTGCGCCGCCAGACGCGCATGCCCCATCAGCGCGGGTGCCGCGCGTTGTTCCGACCAATCGGCTTACCATATGAAGGCTTTTCACCCGCGATGACCCGAACACTGATCCTGATGCGCCACGCCAAATCCAGCTGGGACGATGCGTCCCTCGGCGACCATGACCGCCCCCTGAACAAGCGCGGCCAGCGCTCGGCCAGGGCGCTGGGACTCTGGTTGCGCGACAAACCATGGCAGCCCGATCAGGCGCTGGTGTCCACATCCACCCGGACCCGCGAGACATTTGCCGGACTCGGTCTGCCGCTGGACGCCGAGTTCTCCAGATCGCTCTACCACGCCAGCCCGACGGACCTGCAACTGATGCTCGAAATGGCGCATGGGCAAACCGTTCTGATGATTGCCCACAACCCCGGTATCTGCTTTTTTGCCCGCGAGATGGTGCGCACCCCGCCGAACCATTCCCGGTTCAGCGACTATCCGACCGGGGCAACCACCGTCATGCGGTTTGACATCGATGACTGGGACGACATCGAACCGGGCACCGGCGAGGTGCTCGACTTCGTCGTCCCGCGCGAATTGCCGGAAGCCTGATTGCCATGAAAAAGCCCCCTTCCGGCAGGCGGAAGAGGGCCGGTTCCTGATCGCAAGCGCGTGGTCAGTGACCGAGGCTCT
>CAYGNE010000361.1:0-2751 GCA_964351155.1 uncultured Rhodobacterales bacterium
GTCCAGCGCTTCTGCGGCCATGTCCATCATGCTTTCAGTGGCGAATTGCGCCTGCATGCCGCCAAAGGTCCGGAACGCGCCCGAAGGTGGGTTGTTGGTATAGACTGCCCGTGTATCGACTGACAGGTTATGCACTTCGTATGGGCCGCAGGACAGAATCGCCGCCTTGCGCATCACACCTTCACTCGACATGCCATAGGCGCCGCCGTCGGACAGCATGTCGAACTCGATGGCCGTAATCTGGCCACTCCACTTGAGGCCCATCTTGTAGTGCACCCGGCTCGGATGCCTCTTGGCCGAGGCGATCAGGCTTTCCTCGCGGGTAAAGTTCAGCTGTATCGGCCGATGCGTCTTCATCGCGCAGAGCGCCAGCATCCCCTGGTAGATCATGTCTTCCTTGCCGCCAAATCCACCGCCGACGGGACTCATAATAAACCGAACCTTGTTGATCGGTTTGGCGATGATCTCGGCCAGCATATGGCGATGGTGGGTGATGTTCTGCGATGGCGAGATCACCACAACTGTATCATCCGCATCAACATAGGCGATGCCCGCTTCGGGCTCCAGGTAGGCGTGTTCGACCTGTTGGGTCCCAAAGTCGTCTTCGAGGATCAGATCGGCCTCGGCAAATCCTTTTTTGACGTCACCCTTCCGAACAGGGATGTGCTTCACCAGATTGTCCGGGGCGTAGTCGTGGATCACAGGTGCGCCCGGTTTCAGGGCGTCCGCGGGATCATATAGCCCCGGCAATTCTTCGTACTCCACCTTGATCATCGCCAATGCCCGACGCGCGGTCACGAGATCCTCGGCGGCAACGGCAGCCACAGCTTCCCCTACATGACGCACTTTGCCACGCGCCATGATTGGTTGGTCATGCACAAACACACCAAAGCCATCCTTGCCCGGAACGTCATCCGCTGTGATTACGCAGGCCACACCGTCCATTGCTTCCGCCGCACTGGTGTCGATCGACATGATACGGGCATGAGCATGGGGAGAGCGCAGGACCTGCATTTGCAGCATGTCCGGCATTTTCATGTCGGCGGCGTATTTCAGACGGCCCGACACTTTGGACGGGGCATCCAGACGGCGCACATTGGCGCCGATATAACTGTCCTCGACGCTATCTTCTTCCAGCACAGTTTCCGGCATGTCACCGGCAATCACGGCCTTCGCGATCTCGACCGCTTCAAAGATCTTTGTGTAGCCCGTACAACGGCAAATGTTGCCGCCCAGACGTTCCTTGATTTCTTCTATGTCAGCCTGCGGGTTTTCACGCAGCGCCGAAGTCGCCGCCATCACCATTCCGGGGATACAGTATCCGCATTGGCTGGCACCGGTCTTGTGAAAGGCGCGTTGAACCGGGGTCAGATCACCCGGTTTTGCCAGGCCCTCGATCGTTTCGATCTTCGCGCCCGACGCCTTGGCCACCGGCATCAGACAGGACTTCACCAGCTTGCCATCGACAAACACAGAACAGGTTCCGCATTCCCCTGCGCCGCAGCCTTCCTTTGTTCCGGTCAGGTTCAGCTCGTCGCGGAGAAAATCCAACAGTCGAGCATGCGGTTGCGCCTCACGAGAGATTTTCCGACCGTTGACTTCAGCGTCTATTCTCAGCTTAGGCATGTGCTTTTTCCTTCGCATCAGCAAAATCCACCTGGACTTCGGGTTGATCCGCCAGCGCATCCTCAAGGGCGGCCCGAACGAAGTTGACGACAACCTCGCGCCGGTACTCTTTTCGGCTGCGCGATCCGACGGTGTCGGCGGCGGTCTGCGCTGCACGTTCGATCAGCGCATGCGATATCCGTTCTCCGCGCAGCAAACCCTCTGCTTCGCGCATCCGGATCGGGCGCGGGCCAACACCGCCCAGAGCCAGGCGGACGTCTTCAAAGACACGCCCATCACGGTCCGCCTTGACCAGTGCCGCACTGCACGCGACCGAAATCACAAGCGACCGCCGTTGGCCAACCTTCTGGAAGGAGCCCCCATATCCGTTGGCCGTATCCAGAATGACCGCGGTCGCGATCTCGTCTCCGCCGATCTGTGTCTTGCCGGGGCCTTCGATGAAATCGACCACCGGAACCCGGCGGCTGACCACGTTGCCATCGTGCAGGCGGGCCAGCTCGATTTCGCCGTTCAAAGCCACCACTGCGGGTGTGCCGTCAGCGACCGGGGACGCATTGACGAGGTTGCCGGTGACAGAAGCCTGTTCGCGGATCTGGTCATCGGCGAACCAGATCGCGCAAAACGGCATGCATGGCAGGCTGCGCATCAGTGTCTGGGCGGTCAGGAAATCCTGATAAACGGTGTTGGCCCCAAGCCGCACACGACCGTTCTCGAACGAATAGCCGTCCAATTCTGCAATGCGCGTGACATCGACAAGCTCGGGCAGATGGACATCCCCGGCCCGCCCTTCACGGGCCCAGGGCAAGATATCTGTGGCGCCGGAGACGAGCCGGCTGCCTGCCTTCGCATTGGACCAAATCGCCAGCGCTTCAGGCAAGTTCGTCGGCAGGTGATAGTTGTCACAGGTCAGCATGGTTCGCCTCCTTTGTCCCGGCTTATTCCGCCGCCACTTTCTTGGATTGTTCCTGCGGGTTCTTGACGACCACCTTGATTGCATCCTCCACTCGGTCTTTCGCGTAGCGCAGCGCTTCCTTGAGGTCGGCCATGTCGAAAGTGTGCGTGTGGATCAGCGTCGCGTCGAACCGCTTCTGCCGCATGAAGGCCTCGGCGCGGTGCGTCGCCGTC
>CAYGNE010000362.1:0-1700 GCA_964351155.1 uncultured Rhodobacterales bacterium
GGCGGCCACATAGGCGTTGCCCGGCCCGGTGATCTTGTCCACCGGCGCGATGGTCTCGGTGCCATAAGCAAGCGCCGCGATCGCCTGCGCCCCCCCGACCCGATAGATTTCGTCAACACCGGAGATCTGGGCCGCCAGCAGCACCAGTGGGTTGATCGCGCCGTCCGGCGTTGGAACCGTGATGGCCAGACGCTCCACCCCGGCCGTCTTGGCCGGGATTGCGTTCATCAGAACCGACGATGGATAAGAGGCCAGCCCGCCGGGCACGTATAGCCCGGCCGCCGAAACCGGCGACCACCGCCAGCCCAGCGTCGCGCCCGCGGCGTCGGTCCATTGCTGATCCTCGGGTAACTGGCGGGTGTGATAATCGCGGATTCGCGCAGCCGCCAATTCGAGTGCCGCTCGATCCTCGCTTGGCACCTGCCGGACCGCCGCAGCGATATCTTCGGGCGCGAAACGCAGGGATTCCGGGGTCAGGGCGATCCGGTCGAATTTCGACGTCAGTTCGATGACCGCGGCGTCGCCCCTTTCGCGCACCTCGGCGATGATACCGGCGACAACCGCATCGACATCCGGGCTGTCCTCGCGTTTTGCGGATAGCAACGCGACAAACGCACGTTCAAAGCCGTTATCGGTCGTATCAAGGAATAGGGGCATGTCGGACCTCATGTCTTTGGCCAAGCGACATATCCCTGCGTTCCCGTGCTCTCAAGGTGTGAATCGCCGCGCCCCGGTCACTTCTGCATCTGGCGCACAAGGAACAGATCGTGTTCCGGTCCGGCTTCGGTGATGATCGCGTTGGGAAACGTCCCCATGAGAACAAACCCATGGCGTTTGTAAAAGGCGATGCCGCGCGGATTGGTTTCCGCCACCGAAAGCTCCAGCTGCCAGATTCCGCGGGCCACCGCATAATCGATCAGCGCCTGCATCAGCACATCCGCCGCTCCGGAGCCCTGGGCATCCGGGCACAGGTAAAACGGTCCGATGCTGGCGCGATGGCGGCTGCGGGCAAAGAATTCGGGGCGGATTGCTGCGATCCCGACGGGGGTTTCACCCTCGAACACCGCAAACCGGCCGCCTTCGGCCAGCATTCCGGCATCCCGCGCCTCGGTGACGTTCTGGACTTCCTGCAATGTTGGCAGAAATGCATTCGGATACAGGCGCACGCCCTCTGCGCGCAAGTCCCGCCAGAGCTGTACGTCTTCACGGGTCAGTTCGCGCGCGCTGATCATTCCGGATGCGCCGGTGCCTGCCCAGATGGCGCCCGATAGGGCCGGGTTACGTCCTTGAGCGTCACTTCCATCGCCTCGACCTCGAGCCGGATCGCACCATCCCCCGCCAGTGTCAGCAACAGTTCACCTTGCCCATCTTCGCCAGGATGGAATGCCAGGGACAACAGGGACAGGATGATGTCGGCGTCTGTACGGTCGACCCCCTGAGAGGAAACACGCATCACATTGTCCACCACCAGAAGTGACTGCACGCGCTCCGGCGCATGACGTTCGCGTGCTTCGTCTTCCCAGCGGAACCGGTTGAGCAGCAGGACGAAACGTCTTTTTCCGGATTGCCATGCCATTTCGGTGACCGGAAAAACAGAGTCCTGCACGAGCGAGGAAATGATCTTCAGATCATCCTCTTCCTGCGCCCCGAGGTTGAGCGGTGCCTCGCGGCCGTCTTCGAATGTTGCGTCACGTGTCACT
>CAYGNE010000362.1:1710-2725 GCA_964351155.1 uncultured Rhodobacterales bacterium
CACGGTTCTTTGATCCGTTCGAGTTTTGCACCCACGCCTTCTAGCTTGCGCACCACATGCTCATAACCACGGTCAAGATGATAGACCCGGCTGACCGTGGTTTCACCCTCTGCCGCCAGACCGGCCAGGATCAGGGAAACCGACGCCCGCAGATCCGTCGCCATGACCCGCGCCCCTTTCAGCCGGTCAACCCCGGTCACCTTGGCGGTCCCGCCATGCACCTCGATCTGCGCGCCCATCCGGGTCAGTTCCGGCGCGTGCATGAAACGGTTCGCGAAAATGGTCTCGTCAAGAACAGAACAGCCATCTGCCGTGCACATCAGCGGTCGGGAACCCCGGGAAAACCTCGGTTCGGACATTCACGGCCCTGACCTGCCCATTCTTGCGCGACACGCGGATTCCGGCTTCGGTTTCCGTGACATCGACGCCGGCTTCATCGAGCTTTTCGGCGAATGCCGCAACCAGCTCCATCCTGCCGCCAAGACACTCGACTTCGCCGCCGGCTATGGCCGGCGCAATCATGTATGTGCCCAGTTCGATCCGGTCGGTCACGACCTGATGCGTCGCACCGTGAAGCCGGTCGACACCTTCTATGGTGATGACAGAGCTCCCCTCACCTTCGATCTGCGCGCCCATCTTGCGCAGGCACCGGACCAGGTCGACGATCTCGGGTTCGCGGGCCGCGTTTTTCAACACCGTCGTTCCCTTGGCGAGCGTCGCGGCCATGACCATGTTTTCGGTGGCGCCGACCGAGGCAAACCGCATCTCGTGCACCGTGCCCTTCAGGCCGTTCGCGGCCTTGGCATGCCGGTACCCGTCGCGCCGTTCGATCTCGGCCCCCAGGGCTTGCAGCGCCTCCACATGCAGATCCATCGGGCGCGCGCCAATGGCGCAGCCACCGGGCAAAGAGACCACGGCCTGTCCCATCCGCGCCAGCAGCGGACCCAGAACCAGGTTCGAAGCGCGCATCTTGCGCACGATGTCATAATCCGCCGTATGGCTCGTCAGGTCGTGG
>CAYGNE010000363.1:0-2471 GCA_964351155.1 uncultured Rhodobacterales bacterium
AAACCATCGCGCGCGAGAAGCTGACCGAACTGGGGCTGATGACGATCCAGAATATCAACCAGGCGGTCGAGACCCTGTCCGGAGGTCAGCGCCAGGGCGTGGCCGTGGCCCGGGCCGCCGCCTTCGGCTCCAAGGTGATCATTCTGGACGAACCCACCGCCGCACTGGGCGTCAAGGAATCCCGCCGCGTGCTGGAACTGATCCAGGACGTGAAATCGCGCAGCCACAACATGCCGCACGTGTTCGAGGTCGCCGACCGCATCCACGT
The DNA here is from genome assembly GCA_964351155.1 of uncultured Rhodobacterales bacterium. Classification (GTDB taxonomy): domain Bacteria; phylum Pseudomonadota; class Alphaproteobacteria; order Rhodobacterales; family Rhodobacteraceae; genus CAYGNE01. The sequence goes on from CAYGNE010000363.1 coordinate 269, forward strand.
TCACCGGCTCGGCAAGCGGCTCTGCGTCATCGACCCCCGCGAACACAGCATGTCCGACGCCGTCGCCTACATGACCGGTGCCAAGACACCGGGCGGCGACGCATCCGCCGCATGACGCATCGCACGAAAACGCCGGACCAGCTGGCCGATCGCATCCGGGCGGCCAAACCCGCGGGCCGCCGGCTGCTGGTCGCTATTGCCGGTGCGCCGGGCAGCGGCAAATCCACGCTCGCCGCCGACCTGACCGACCGGCTCAACGCGGATGCGCCCCTTGCCCGCCTGATACCGATGGACGGCTTTCACCTGGACAACCGTCTGCTGGCCGAACGCGGACTTCTGGCCCGCAAGGGGGCGCCGGAAACCTTCGACCTGCCCGGGTTCGCCCGCATGGTGGCCGCGCTCGCACGGGACGAAACCGTCTATTTCCCGGTTTTCGACCGCGATCGGGACATCGCCATCGCCGCCGCCGGACATGCCGGGCCGGATTGCGAAATCGCCATTGTCGAGGGCAATTACCTGCTGCTGGACGAACCCGGCTGGCGCGACCTGTCCTGGCACTGGGACATCTCCGTTTACCTGGATGTGCCCTCCGCAACCCTGCGCGACCGGCTGGTCGCGCGCTGGCTGTCCCATGGCCTGCCCCGGAACGCGGCCATGACCCGCACCGATCAGAACGACATGGCCAACGCAGAGCGCATCCGCACCGCCGCCCTGCCCGCCGACATCATCCACGAAGGAACACCAGAATGATCCTGTGCTGCGGCGAGGCCCTGATCGACATGATCCCCGCCCCGACGGTTTCGGGCCCGGACGGCTTCGTGCCCCATTGCGGCCGCTCGGTCTTCAACACCGCCATCGCGCTGGGGCGGCTGGGCGCGCCGGTCGCGATGTTCACCGGCCTGTCCACGGACCCGTTCGGAACCATGCTGGCCTCGGCACTTGCCGCCAGCCATGTCGACACGGCCCCCGTCGTCACCAGCTCCCGGCCCACCACGCTGGCCTTTGTCCAGCTTGTGAACGGGCAGGCCACCTATACGTTCTACGACGAAAACTCTGCCGGGCGCATGATCGCACCGGCCGACCTTCCCGCGCCTTCGCCGGCGCTTCAATGCCTGTTCTTCGGCGGTATCAGCCTTTGCAATCCGCCGGCGGCGGACGCCTACCTGGCGCTGGCCGAACGCGAGGCGGACAACGTCCCGATCATGCTCGACCCGAATATCCGCCCGGATTTCGCCGGGGACGTCGCCGCCTATCGCACCCGGCTGATGCGGATGCTGGCGCTGGCCGACATCGTCAAGGTCTCGACCGAGGATCTGAACTGGATGTATCCCGAAGCCGCCGACACCGAAGCCGGTATCGCCCGGCTGATGCGCGCCGGTCCCTGCCTCGTCCTGCTGACACGCGGCGGCGACGGGGCAACCGGCTATCCGCGCCACGGCCAACCCGTGTCGGTCGCCGCGCCGGCCGCAAGGCTCGCCGACACCGTCGGGGCCGGTGACACGTTCAACGCCGGCTTTCTGGCACAGGCCGCCCGGCTGGACCTGCTGACCGGGCCCGCGCTTGCGGACATCTCTGCCAATGACCTGCGCGCCTGCCTGGAATTCGGCGCGCGCGCGGCCGCCATCACCGTGTCGCGCGCCGGTGCCAACCCGCCATGGCTGCACGAACTGGACCGCAAGGAGGACGGCAAATGAAACGATCCGAAATCAACCGGATCCTGCGCGACGGCGATGCCTTCCTGCGCCGCTTCGGCTTTGTCCTGCCGCCCTTCGCCTACTGGGAGCCCGCCCGCCTGCGTTCTGACGACTGCGCCCTGATCCGGGCCCGTGGCCTTGGCTGGGACATCACCGACTATGGCCTTGGGCGCTTTGATGAAATGGGGCTGTTCCTGTTCACCGTCCGCAACGGAACCGCCGCCGACCTGACACAGGGGCGCGGCATGCTCTATGCCGAAAAGCTGATGATTTCCCGCCGCGATCAGCTTTCCCCGATGCACCGGCACAACATCAAGGCCGAGGATATCATCAACCGGGGCGGTGGCGACCTGGTGATCGAACTCTTCGCGTCCGACCCAAGCGGCGGCATCGACCGCCATGCCCGCGTCTCGGTGCTGTCCGACGGGCTGCCCGTGACGCTGGACGCCGGCGGCCACCTGCGCCTGAAACCGGGCCAGAGCGTCACCCTGATGCCCGGCGACTGGCAC
>CAYGNE010000363.1:2481-2721 GCA_964351155.1 uncultured Rhodobacterales bacterium
GCCGTCTGGGCCGAGGGCGAGGATTGCCTGATCGGCGAAGTGTCCACCGTCAACGACGATCACACCGACAACGTGTTCGAAATGCAGATCGGGCGGTTCTCCGACGTTACCGAAGACGAACCGCCCCTCTACCTGCTTGTGTCCGACTACTAGGGCGCGCGCCTATTTCACCCGCCCCTCCGGATGCAGCGCCGTCCCCAGGATGTGATCGGATTTGTGGATCACGTGATGCGCCTGCCC
>CAYGNE010000364.1:0-2708 GCA_964351155.1 uncultured Rhodobacterales bacterium
GTGATCGGCCATGAAAAGGGCAGCGACACCAAATCGCGCATCGAGCGCAATTTCGGCATGGCCCGGCCCGAAGGGTATCGCAAGGCCGTGCGGTTGATGCAGATCGCCGACCGGTTCAACCTGCCGGTGGTGACGCTGGTGGACACGGCCGGGGCCTATCCCGGCAAGGGCGCCGAGGAACGGGGCCAATCCGAAGCAATCGCACGTTCGACCGAGACCTGCCTGCAGATCGGGGTGCCGCTGATCAGTGTTATCATCGGCGAGGGCGGCTCGGGCGGGGCGGTTGCCTTTGCCACCGCGAACCGGGTCGCGATGCTGGAACACTCGATCTATTCCGTGATCAGCCCCGAGGGCTGTGCGTCAATTCTGTGGAAGAACGCAGAGAAGATGCGCGAAGCCGCCGAGGCGCTGCGCCTGACCGCGCAGGATCTCAAGGGGCTTGGTGTGATCGACCGGATCATCGACGAACCCAAGGGCGGGGCCCATCGCGACCGTCAACGCGCGATGAAATCCGTGGGCGCGGCGATCAAGGCGATGCTGAAAGACCTCAAGGGCAAGGACCGCGCCGGCCTGATTGCGGACCGGCGCGACAAGTTTCTGAAAATGGGCGCCAAGGGCCTGGCGGCCTGATCGTCACAACCCTGCGTAAACCGCCCGTTCATAGGCGTCGTAGGTCTTGAGCAGGGGCGGTTCCACGAAGGGCAGCGACTGGGTCATGATGACGGCGGCGACATCCTTGGCCGGATCGACCCAGTAATGCGTGTTGCACACGCCTGCCCAGCTTTGGGTGCCGGCGCTGCGCTTGCCCGGAACGTCCGCTTCGCTGCGCACAAAGGCAAAGCTGTGCGTGGTGCCCGCCGGCAGCTCGACGTCGGCGGTGATCGGCGGGGCCACGGTGTGCATGGTCTGGAATGTCAGCCCCTGCATCTGGTCGGCCAGCATCTGTTCAAGTGCGGCCTCGGAAAGAATCCGGTTGCCATCCAGCTGACCCCGGTTCAGCACCATGCGCAGGAACCGCATGTAATCGGGTGCGGTTGAATAGAGCGCGTGGCCCATCCCGTAGAATTCCGGATGCGGCGGCGGGGCCAGTTCGAACGGGCCGAACGCGCCGTCCTCGCCCCGGATCGACACCTCGGCCAGCCGGTCCGACAGGGCATCCGGTTCAAAGGCCGTGTCGCGCATGCCCAGCGGGTCGAAAATCTCGGCCTGGCAGAACGCATCGATCCGACGCCCGTCGATCGCCTCGACCATCTGGCCCAGCCAGTCGATGCTGGGCCCATAGCCCCAGCGCGTTCCGGGGTCGGATGTCAGCGGATAGGCCATCGCGGCCTTGAGGCCCGAAAGGATCGTCTGATGTCCGGTGACTTCGAGATACTTGGGCACGTCCGGATTCCAGAATTCATATTCCATGCCGCTTGTATGGGTGGCCAGGTGCCGCGCGGTCGCAACCGTGTTCGGAGCCCGCAGGATCGGTGTATCCCCGTCCCATCCGGTCAGCACCTGCAGATCGTTCCAGGCCGGCAGCACATCACCGACCGGGGTATCCATGCTCAGCTTGCCGCGGTCGATCAGGATCATCGCCGCCAGCGACCCGATCGCCTTGGTCATCGAGAAAATGCGAAACGCGGTGTTTTCGGCGGCCGCACGGCCCGGCGCGGCGTTCCCGGCCGCCCCGCTATAGGTGATACCCTCCGCGTTGCCGGTCATGCCGACCACGAATGGCACGTCCCGCGCATCAACGGCCGATTGCAGTACATTGTCCAGATTGCCCATCATGTCCTCCCAGATGAATGGACACAACCTACGGTCCGGGCGGGCGCGGAGTCTATCCCTGCCTTGCAATCGCACAGAAGGGCCGCTAGCACGGCGGAAAGTCGCAACGGAGACCGGCATGGACGAGCTGAAGGCCAAATACCTGGGGCAAATCGCAGAGGCTGCGGATGAATCCGCCCTGGAAACCATCCGCGTGACCGCCGTCGGGAAAAAGGGCGAAGTGTCGCTGAAGATGCGCGAGCTGGGCCGGATGACGCCCGAGGAGCGGCAGGTTGCGGGCCCGGCGCTGAACGCGCTCAAGGACGAGATCAACGCCGCCCTGGCCGCCAAGAAGGCGGCGCTTGCCGATGCCGCGCTGGACGAACGGCTGCGCACCGAATGGCTCGACGTGACGCTGCCCGCCCGGCACCGCCGCCAGGGCACGCTGCACCCGGTGTCCCAAGTCACCGAAGAGGGCCGCGCGCGCTTTGCCGAGCTTGGGTTTACCGGTGCCGAAGGGCCGCGCATCGACACCGACTGGTACAATTTCGACGCGCTGAACATTCCGGGCCATCACCCGGCGCGGGCCGAGATGGACACGTTCTACATGCACCGGGCCGAGGGCGACAATCGCGCGCCCCACGTGCTGCGCACCCATACCAGCCCGGTCCAGATCCGCACCATGGAAGCGCGCGGCGCGCCCTTGCGCATCATCTGCCCGGGCGGCGTCTATCGCGCCGATTACGACCAGACCCACACGCCGATGTTCCACCAGGTCGAGGGGCTGGCGATCGACACCGACATCTCGATGGCCAACCTCAAGTGGTGCCTCGAGGAGTTCGTCAAGGCGTTCTTCGAGGTCGACAATGTCGAGCTGCGCTTCCGCGCCTCGCACTTCCCCTTCACCGAACCCTCGGCCGAGGTCGATATCCGCTGTTCCTGGGAGGGCGGCACGC
>CAYGNE010000365.1:0-2702 GCA_964351155.1 uncultured Rhodobacterales bacterium
GGTCGTGTCGGTCATCGTTGGAAACCCTTCGGAGGGGACATGAGAAAACTGTTGCTGGCGTTCGTTTATACGGCCCTCGCGTTCTGTGCAAATACGGTGGTGGCAGACATTGCTCAGCTTGAAGCCCTGCGCGAAGGCGACATGAAAAAACTGGTGTTTCATGCCGAACCGCAACCAGCATCCGACAAGGTGTTTCAACTGGCCGATGGCGCGGGCGAAGGGACTCTGGCTGACTACGAAGGCAAGTATGTTCTGCTGAACTTCTGGGCGACCTGGTGTGCGCCTTGGAAATGCCGATGCTCTCGGCCCTCCAGTCGGAATATGGCGGTGGGGCTTTTCAGGTTGTGACGCTGGCCACAGGCCGGAATTCGCCGGTTGGCATTCAGAAGTTCTTTGACGAAATCGGAGTCACGAACCTGCCCCGCCACCAGGACCCCAAACAGGCCATCGCCCGGGACATGGCGGTTCTGGGTTTGCCGATAACCGTAATTCTCGATCCGCAAGGTTGGGAAATTGCCCGGTTGCGTGGTGACGCCGACTGGAATTCGGACAGCGCGCGCGCCATCATCACCGCGCTTCTGGCGCAGGCTGACGGCAGCTGATCGGCACCGGGAAACTGTTCCTGGCCCGGCGCAGGCCGGTCCATCCGATATCGACCGTCAAGAATTCGCGCTGCACCCTGGGCACGACCATCCGCCGGTGTCGGGACGCGCATGCGGGCCATGCCGGGGATGGAACGAGCATCGGAGACAGCCCGTCCCAGGGGACATCGCATATTGACGTAACGCCGCCTTTGACAGCGGCAACAGTCCCGCGCCAGACTGTGGTCTGAAGAGAGGAACCATGCCGCTTGAAATCCTGCTGATCCTGGTTGTCGTTGGGATTGCCGCAATCGCGGCTCTGCTGCACCTGACCGGGCGGTCGAAACAGCGGCACATGAATTCCGACGACGCCCGTGCACAGTGGCAACGGCATTTCCCCGACGACCGGATTCTGGACATCACGCTCGGACATGACGGACATGCGGCAATTGTCGAGACGGACAGGGGACCGGGTCTGTTGTGGGCAATGGGAACCGACACTGTCGGGCGCAGATTGCAGGAGTTTGATCTGGCCGAAGAGGCAAGCGGTTTACGGATCGTCTTTCACGACTTCTCGGCGCCAAAAGTCACCCTAAAACTGAACAAGGACGAGACGCGTCTCTGGCAGGACCTGATTTCATCGAAATGACAGACATCCTACGTTTTCCCGACCCCACCCAGCTGGCGGTTCCCTTTTTTATCGCCGCGATCCTGATCGAGTTCCTCTGGATCGCGATCAAGGGGCGCGGCGGACGGTATGAAACCCGCGATGCAGTCACTTCGCTCGTCATGGGTGCAGGCAGCGTTGCGTCGGGCATCCTTCTGGGCTTTATCGCGTACGGGTTCTTCATGTTCCTCTGGGCGCTGACACCTTTTGATCTGGGGTCTTCCGCGTGGGTGATCCTGCTGTGTTTCGTGCTGGATGATCTGCGGTACTATTGGGTGCATCGGTTCGGGCACCGGATTCGCTGGGTCTGGGCCAGCCATGTGAATCATCATTCCAGTCAGCATTACAACCTGACCACCGCATTGCGGCAGACCTGGACCGGAACGTTCACATTCATGATGATCGTGCGGGCGCCGCTGATCCTGCTGGGGTTTCACCCGGGCATCGTATTGTTCGTGGGCGGCCTGAACCTGATCTATCAGTTCTGGATTCACACCGAGGCAATCGGTCGGATGCCCCACTGGTTCGAGGCCGTCATGAACACGCCCAGCCATCACCGTGTCCACCACGGGCGCAACCCGCGCTATCTGGATGCCAACTATGCCGGTGTCTTCATCATCTGGGACAAGCTGTTCGGCACCTTCGTCCCGGAACTGAACAGCGAGAAACCCGACTACGGGCTTGTGCAAAATATCGGAACGTTCAATCCTTTACGCGTCGCCTTTCATGAATGGGTTGGATTGATCCGTGATGTTGCCCAGCCCGGGCTCACGCTGAAGCAACGCGTGCTCTATGCCTTTGGTCCTCCGGGGTACAGCCATGACGGCTCCCGCGACACGTCCCAAACCATCAAGCACCGTCACCTGGTCCGCCATCCCGAGGACCGCGGCACCCCCGGATTTGGCGCATGACCGCATTGTGACCTTGCGTCACCGGGCTTGATTGGAATCGGCAAGCGGCCCATATCCGGCAGAGTTGCGAGTTTTCAGCCAGAGTTGACGAGTGCCATCATGATCGATTCCCGAACCTTTGTTTTTCTGATGGTCGGACTTTTGGGTCTCGGCTGTGAACTGCTATATTCCGTCATCGCCCCTGCCGTGGATGGAAACGGGTTCCTTTCCGAGCCATTCTTTCTGATCCCGCTCGGCATGTCGCTTATGGCAATCGGCGCTCTCGGCAGCCTGTTGAGCTTTCTGCTGTCGCTTCGGCACCGGCGCAGTGTGCACTGACGCGGCTTAGGCGCACCCTCCCTTGGCCAGTGCGGCAACTTCTGCATGGCGCGGGCAGCTTGTCAGGTGATCGTTGACCATTCCGACGGCCTGCATGAACGCATATACGATCGTCGGGCCGCAGAACCTGAACCCGGCCTTCTTCAAATCCCTGGAAATCTGCTCGGAAAGCGGTGTTGACGCGGGCACCTGATCCAGACTGGACCAGTTGTTCTGAATCGGCGT
>CAYGNE010000366.1:0-2686 GCA_964351155.1 uncultured Rhodobacterales bacterium
GCTGGAACACGCTGCTGCCAGGGGAGTATGGGTTCTATAGTAATGTGAACCCGAATGTCGATCATCCAAGGTGGTCGCAGGCAAGCGAACGCCGGGTGGGCGGCGGGCTGTTCGCGCGGAAAGAACCGACACTGTTGTTCAATGGGTATGAAAAGGACGTTGCCGGGTTGTACGAAGGCATGGACCTGGCGCGAAATTACTGAAGCGATGATCGATCAGTTGAATTCGCTGTTCCGGCAAGTGCCGATATGGTCGGTTTATCTGGTGGGCGCTCTGCCCCCGGTGGCGTTCTTCATCATGGGCTTGACCGGTGGTCTGGGCGTTGAACCCATCAAGGCGCTGGAACATGAGCTTGGCGAATTGTCACTGCAGTTTCTGGTTCTGGGCCTTGCGGTCACGCCGTTGCGGCGGTTCACGCGGCTCAACCTGTTGCGCTTTCGCCGGGCAATCGGGTTGCTGACATTCTATTATGTGTCCTGCCACTTGTTGGTGTGGCTGGTGCTGGATGTGCAGATCGTCAGCCAGATCTGGGCGGATATTGTCAAACGGCCGTATATTACTGTTGGTATGGCGGCATTCGTCCTGATGGTTCCGCTGGCTCTGACCTCCAATGACGGTTTGGTGCGCAGGCTGGGCGCGAAGTGGCGCAGCCTGCACAAGCTGGTATACGCGGTCGCGCTTCTTGGTGGGCTGCACTATCTGATGCTGGTCAAGGGGTTTCAGATCGAGCCGCTGGTTTACATGGCGATCATCACTGCCCTTTTGGCGGCGCGGATCAGGGTGCCCCTGCGCGCGCGCCGCCAGAGCCGGTTTGTCAGCGGGGTCGGTGTCAGACCAGAATGAAATCGGCCTCGGTTATGGCACCGCTGCTGACGCCGACGAGAAATACACTCCCGTTGTCCCAATCGATGCGGGTATCATCGCCGACGGGCGTGATGGAGAAATCCGCAAAGCGCGCGCCGCCGCTGAATTTCAGAAGATCGACGCCATCCTGAAAATCGGTAATCCGGTCAGAACCGGTTGTCGCGCCACTGTTGAAGACGAACATGTCTGCGCCTTTGCCGCCCGACATTCGATCATTGCCATTTCCGCCAAAGATGATGTCGTTCCCGCCGCCGCCTTTCAGGATGTCGTGCCAGTTTCCGCCAAACAGCTTGTCCTTGCCCGCCTGACCGAGAATCGTGTCCTTTCCGTTTCCGCCCTGCAACCTGTCATGTCCCTTGTCACCCTCGATCCGGTCATTCCCGCCGCCGCCTGAAATCCTTTCCTTGCCGGTATGGCCGTAAAGGGTGTCGGCATACCCGGTCCCGATCAGGGTCTCGAACTGTGACCCGTAGTTTATCGAAAACGTGCCTGCATCGAGAATGCCGGTGTTGGTGGTGTTCACTTGCGAGATGAAGCCGGGAGCAAGGCTTGCCACGGCCCCGCCACCGGCGGCGGACAGATCGATCGTATCCTGACCGGCACCGTCCCACAAAAGCGGGTTGTTCTGGTTCGGGGATCCCGGGTCAAAGGCATTGAAGATCGGGGTATAGACGTCATCTCCGGCGCGCTTGCTGGTGTCCGGGCCATAGAGAAACTGCATCACCGCCAGGTCAAACAACTGGATCTCGCCGTTCCAGGCGGATGACCATGACCCAAACAGGGTGGTTCCGTTGTCCTCATCGTCGGGGATCACGTAATCCAGCGTGCTTCCGAACGCGCGGGTAGAATGCTTGAGGCCCACCGCATGCATCAGTTCGTGGATATATATATAGCCATTGTTCGCCAGCCCGCTGGATGTGCTGTAGACCGCGTCATACGCAACCACCTGAACCGGCTGATTGAACGAGGACCAAGTCCGCCCGTAAACCGATCCGCTGGGATCGGATGTTGCGCCGATCAGCACGTCAGCGACTTCCGGGGCCGATTCCACGAAAGTCAGCCCGCTGTTTCGCGCAACAGCGGCCAGCGAGGTTTCGATATTTGCGATTTCACCTGACGTGAGAGCCCGGTAAGCGTCGCCGCCCGGTGTGCTGCCGTTTGTCTTGAGGGCATAGTTTACCGTCACCGGCTGCGTCGGTGTCGGGCTAAAGGAGGAGGACAGACCATAGGCGCGCAGCCAGTATGGTGTATCGTCGGGAATGGAGCTGGGCGGTATATAGTTCAGACCGGGCATTGTTCATCTTTCATGTTCTGTCGGAGAGGTCTCGTTCCGTGTCGAAGCGAGCATTGCTCCGGAACCAAGTCAACACGGCGGCCTGGGCGGGGCGCCGACGGGCGGGATGTTGCGGACCGGTGGGAATCGCTTGGGGGAATACTCGCCGACGAGGCACGATATCGCCAAAAAATGGGGCGATACTGTGGAGCGTTGCATGAAATGTCCCGGGCGTGCGGTGCTGCGCGGCACGGAACGGGAAGAGTCGCGTGGAATCGACTCGGAATCGCCCCGATTCAGCAGGGCAAATCGGCCTGCTATCGGGCCAGCTTGGGTATAAGTCTGTGGACAACGCAAGATATTGTGTTAGCGCCCAGAATGAGTCGCCCCGGATTCGGCTGAATGCCCGAGAAAAGCTGCGGTATTTCGGGTGATCGGCAAAATTCTTCCCGGGTAACTATATGAAAAATATATACAAAACAAAAAAATGCAAAAAAAATGGCGTTTCTGTAAAAAAGGGGTTGCGGGCATCCCGCACTAACCGTAGAA
>CAYGNE010000367.1:0-2667 GCA_964351155.1 uncultured Rhodobacterales bacterium
GGTCGAGGAACTGTTGCAGCGGGTGGACCTGTTGCGGTTCATCGACGGTTATCCGCATCAGCTTTCGGGGGGTGAGCAGCAGCGGGTGGCGCTGGCCCGCGCGCTGGCGCCGCGTCCGCGGATCATGCTGATGGATGAGCCGTTCTCGGGGCTTGATAACCGGCTGCGCGACGGCATCCGCGACGAGACGCTGAGCATCCTCAAGGAAGAGGACACGGCGGTGTTGCTGGTCACGCATGAGCCGGAAGAGGCGATGCGGATGGCCGATGAGATCGCGTTGATGCGGGATGGCCGGATCGTGCAGCAGGGCGCGCCGTACAATGTCTATACCCGCCCGGTGGACCGCGCGGCGGTGGCGTTTTTCAGCGATGCCAACGTGTTGAGGGCGCAGGTGAACGGGGCCCTGGCCAAAACCCCGTTCGGCCAGTTTCTCGCCCCGGGCGTGCCGGATGGCACCAATGTGGACATCGTGTTCCGCCCGCAGCATCTGCGTATCGATTTCGACCGGAATGGCACCGGGCCGCTGCCGACGCCGACCGACGGGGTGGCGGCGCGGGGCGTGGTGCAGCGCGCAAGGTTCATGGGGCATGAAAGCCTGGTCGAGTTTTGCATGGATTACGACGGGTCGGTCCTGAAGGCGACGGTGCCCAACGTGTTCCTGCCCGCCGAGGGCACGGTGATGTGGCTGACGATCCGTCGCGACAAGTGTTTCGTGTTTCCGGCCTGAAGCCGGAAACGGCCCTGCGGGCCATGCCTCCGGCGGGGGTATTTCCAACCAGAAAGAAGCCATGTCAGGGCCGGCGGTCGGCCAGCCGCCGGCCCGGTTCATCCACGAAGAGTTCGGGCAGGGGCGTGACCGTTTCGATCAGATCGAGGCGGAATTCGCGGAACCTGTTTTCGGTTTCGCACCACGTGGTCAGTGTCCAGACCCGGCCCCAGCTGTCGAGTTGCAGGGGCCGCACGGTGCAGGTGAAGGCGTCGGCGGCGGGGGGCAGGTAGCGCAGTTGCAGTTTCTGTTTGCCGCGCAGGGCGTTGCGCAGGGCGGGCAGGTGCGACAGGCCGCGTGCCGGATCGGACAGCGGGGTGATTGCGGTTTTCCAGGCGTCGGCGTCATCGGATGTTTCGGCCGGGAGAACCGCGTCGAGCTTGTCGGCCAGCGCGAGGGCCGCGGATTTCAGCTCGGGATCGGCGGCTTCGGATACGATGGCGATGCCGAGGTTGAGGGCGTCCAGTTCCTGCCGTGTCAGGGTCAGGGGCGGCAGCGCCACATGGTCGGCGGCGCGGTAGCCGCTGCCTCTGGTGCCGGTCACGGGCACGCCGCCGGCGGCCAGCCGGTCCATGTCGCGATAGATCGTGCGGATGGACACCCCGAACCGGCGCGCGAGATCCTCGGCGCGGTGCAGGTCGCCGTCGCGCAGGATGCGGATGAGATCGATCAGGCGGTCGGTTCTGGACATGGGGTTTGATGGCATGAAATTGGTGAACAGTCCAATGCAACTGCCAAAAACATGTCAGGATATGGCGGGCCCTGTCCGGGCGGGCGGATTTGTGGCGGGTTTTCAGGGATGCGGCGCGCTTTGCCGCTTTTCCCTGTGCGGCGGGCTGCGTAGAAACACCCGAGCTTTCAGAGCGCCCGTGTTGCGCGTGGCGCGTCCGCAAATTCGAGGAGACGGACATGTTGAACAATATCGGCCTGCCAGGCCTTTTGCTGATCGCCGTTGTGGTTCTGGTCCTGTTTGGACGGGGCAAGATCAGTTCGCTGATGGGCGAGGGGGGCTAGGGCATCACGTCGTGCAAGAAGGGCATCAACGAAGGTCAGAAGGAACTGGAAGAGGACAAGTTGGCCGAGGCCAGGGATGTCACGCCGGAGTCCGACAAGGACAAGGCATAACCTGCGATGTTCGATCTGGGTTGGTCCGAGCTGCTGGTGATCGGCGTGGTTGCGCTGATCGTGGTGGGCCCAAAGGATTTGCCGGTGCTGTTCCGAAATGTCGGACGCTTTGTCGGCAAGGCCAAGGGGATGGCGCGTGAATTCAGTTCGGCGATGCATGAGGCGGCCGAGGAATCGGGTGTCCATGAGGTCGCGAAGGGATTGAAGGCGGCAACCAATCCGGTGGCCAGCGCGATGGACGGGGTCAAGGATGCGACCCGCGACCTGGCGGACAGCATGAACCCGGCCAAGCTCGACCCGGACAAGTATGACGCCAACAGCGCGACCGGAAAGCTGGCGGCGGAACGGGCCGAGAAGGCCAAGAAGATCGAGGCCGCCACGGCGCGGCGCGCGGCGGACCGGCTGGCCCGGGAAGCCGAGGCGGCACAGGCCAAGGCGGCCGCGGCCGAGGCGGCGCTGTCCGAGACACCGGATCCCAAATCATGAGCAAGACAGATGAGATCGACGATTCCAGCGCGCCGCTGATCGAGCATCTGGCCGAATTGCGCGACCGGCTGATCCATTCGGTGGTCGCGTTCATCATCGGCATGGTGATCTGTTTCACCGTCGCGACCCCGATCTTCAACTTCCTGACCGCGCCGCTGTGCCAGGTGCTGGCCGAACGCGGCCAGGATTGCGACCTGATCTTCATCAGCCCGCAGGAAGGCTTCTTCGTGGCGATCAAGGTCTCTTTGCTGGGCGGCTTCATCCTTGCGTTTCCCTATATCGCCAACCAG
>CAYGNE010000368.1:0-2642 GCA_964351155.1 uncultured Rhodobacterales bacterium
CGCATATTTGAGCTGATTGCCGAAGTTCTTGGGGTTGCCGAGATAGACCTCGGCGCGGATACCGGCGCCGCGCAACTCGGCGACCATGGCCTGGTAGTCCGCCATGCGGTCGCGGTCCATCACGGTGACCACGACAGGGCCGTTGTCGATGGCGGTGATCCGGCCCTTTTCGCGCAGGGCGGCCAGAAGCCGGTCGACACCGATGGACACCCCGGTGGCCGGCACCGCCTGCCCGGTGAAGCGTTTCACCAGATCATCATAGCGCCCGCCGCCCGCGACCGAACCGAACTGACGCTTGCGGCCCTTTTCATCGAAGATTTCAAAGGTCAGTTCCGCCTCGTAGACAGGGCCGGTGTAATAACCAAGCCCGCGCACGACCGAGGGATCGATGACAATGCGGTCCGGGCCATAGCCCTGGGCGTCCAGGAGCGCCGCGATCTGTTCCAGTTCGCCGACACCCTGTTCGCCGATCGAGGAGCCGGCCACCAGCGCCCTCAGCCGGGCAACGGTCTGGGCGCCGGACTCGCCCAGCGCATCCATGAAGCCCATGATGGTTTCGGCCTGCCTGTCATCCAGCCCGGCCCCATCGGTGAAATCACCGCTTTCATCCTTGCGCCCCGCACCAAGCAGCGCGCGTACCCCGTCCGGCCCCAGCCGGTCCAGCTTGTCGATGGCGCGCAGCACGATACCGCGTTCCTCGGCGAACCGGGCCGGGTCAGAGGGATCCAGAACGCCCGCGACCTCCATCACCCCGTTCAGAACCTTGCGGTTGTTGATCCGTACGAGGTAATCACCGCGGGCAATACCGACGGCTTCGAGCGTATCCGACAGCATTGCGCAGATTTCCGCGTCCGCCGCCATGGATGCGCTGCCCACCGTATCGGCATCGCATTGATAGAACTGACGAAACCGCCCGGGCCCCGGTTTTTCGTTGCGCCAGACCGGGCCCATCGCATAGCGGCGATAGGGGGTCGGCAGCGCGTTGCGGTGCTGGGCATAGACCCGCGCCAGCGGGGCGGTCAGGTCATAGCGCAGCGCCAGCCAGTCGGCATCGTCTTCCTGCCAGGCAAAGACGCCTGCGTTGGGCCGGTCCACGTCGGGCAGGAACTTGCCCAGCGCCTCCACCGTTTCAACGGCCGAGGATTCCAGCGCGTCAAAGCCATAGCGATGATAGACGGCGGCGATCGTGCGCAGCATTTCGCTGCGCTGGGTGACTTCGGCACCGAAATAGTCGCGGAACCCCTTGGGCGTTTCGGCCTTGGGGCGAGGCTGTTTCTTGGGCTTGGCCATATCGGGCGTCCTTGGGTAACCGGCTCGTCGCGCGGTCTAGCCCAAGGGCCGGACAGGGGCAAGCAAACCTCCTGTTTCTTTCTGGTTTCAAATACCCGAATCCCACGGCCGGACCCGGCGCTGTCAGATCTCGCTGAAATCCCCTGCCCCGGTCAGGATGGCGACCTTTGCCGATGGATCGGCATCAAAGGCCAGGAAAGCGTCAAACAGCGCCTGCGCCGTGGCCGGGTCAACCGCATTGCGCCGGTCGGGCCGGTTGATGGTGACAGTGGTCACGCCATGTTCGGTTCCGGTGGTGATGGTCATGCTGTGTTTCCCGTTTCGTGGTGCAAGGCCGGTCGTCCCGGGACAGGCCCCGGAAGCGCATTGGCCCGGCAAGAGCATTGGCATTGTCCGGTTCGGACTGTATCAGGCCCCAGACCCTGTGAAAGCCCTGCCCATGCAGCACCTCGAAGAGAAACTGGCCCACCTGATGCGCACCGTGGATGAACTCAGCGACGTGGTCGCCGCGCAGCAGACCGAGATCGACACGCTGAACCGGCGGGTGGAGATGCTGATGCGGCGCGAAGCCGAGCGCGAGAGCGCCGGCGGGGGCGGTGTGGTTCTGGGCGACGAGCGCCCGCCGCATTACTGAACCTGCAAGGGCCGCGGATGGCGTCAGAGGTCTTCGACCTCCAGCACCCCGTCCAGGCTCTTGATCGCGCCCTTGACCTGCGGGTTGATGGCATAGTCCTGGCCCAGTTCCATTTCGACCTCGCCCGGCAGGGCCGGGTCCATCAGGCAGAACCGCACCGGCCCGCGCCCGGCATTGCGCGCGGCGGTCTGGGCCTGGTCCAGCACGCTGGCCACGGTGTCCACGGCGGTCGTGTCGCCGATGAACACCCGCAGCCCGGCGGCGCCGACATCGGCGATTGCGGCGTCGATCTGGGCGACGGAGCGGCCCAGCAGTTTGAGCTGATCGGCTTCGAGTGTCACCTCCACCGTGATCACGACCTTTGACCCGGTGTCGAGATATTCGCGCGCCTTTTCCAGCGTATCGGAAAACAGCGTCACCTCGTAAGCGCCGGTGGGGTCGGACAGCTGCGCAAAGGCAAACCGGTTGCCACGCGCGGATTTGCGTTCCTGACGCCCTGCGACGACGCCGGCCAGCTTGGCCACCATCGGGCCTTGTTCGGCTTTTTGCCGGACCTCGTCCAGGGTCAGGACACCCTTGCGTTTCAGGAAGGCGGAATAGTCGTCCAGCGGGTGGCCGGAGAGGTAGAAACCAACCGCCTTGAATTCTTCGGACAGGCGTTCGGCGGGCAGCCAGTCGGTGACCGGCGACAGGCGCGGTTCGGGCAGGTCATCGCCCG
>CAYGNE010000369.1:0-1975 GCA_964351155.1 uncultured Rhodobacterales bacterium
GAAAGAAGCGCAAAAACTTGGTTTTACCGCCGCCATTGCCCCGGCGGGTGGCAAAACCGGCACAACTGATGGCATTGCGTTAACCCGCGCCTCAGATTTGACAGGTTTTGTTGGAGAAGTGTTCGGGGCTGGATAGAGTCGCGCAAACGCGCAGAAGTCGGAAACAGGACAGGCGGAAAGCAATGGAAGGTTTCACCATCATAGACGGGGTTGTCGCCCTGATCATCGTCGTGTCCTCGCTGCTGGCCTATTCACGCGGCTTTGTGCGCGAAGCCATGGCCATCGCCGGCTGGGTCGCGGCGGCCGTACTGGGCTTTCTGTTCGCGCCCAAGGTCGAACCGCTGATCAAGGAGGTCCCGGTTCTGGGCGAATTCGTCGCCGACAGCTGCGAACTCAGCATGATTGCCGCCTTTGCCGCGGTGTTTGCCGTGGCGCTGATCCTGGTGTCGTTCTTTACACCGCTGTTTTCCTCGATCGTGCAGCGCTCCGCGGTGGGCGGCATCGATCAGGGGCTGGGGTTCTTCTTTGGTGTGGCGCGCGGCATCCTGCTGATCGCGATTGCCTTCTTCGTCTACAAGACCGTGATCACGGAGCAGACCTTTACCATGGTCGATGAAAGCCGCTCGGCAGAGGTCTTCTCGCGCCTGACCGACACGATCGAAGAGCGCAACCCCGAAGAGGCACTCGGCTGGATCACCCAGCAATACGAAAACCTCGTCGGCAGCTGCGGCCAGTAAGCCCCCCCAACAGCCCCGCCGCGCCCGCGATTTTTCATGGAATCGCCCAGATTGCGAGCCCCAAACGCATCGAATCGCCCCGGCGGACACCCATCCTGACTCCGGAATTTCCGGCTCCTGGTTAACAGAACCTTACCCCGCGTTTTCGAATGCGGCGCAATGGGCCGCCAACCCGGTGCTCTTTCCCGGATGTGGAAAAAGTCGAACATTAAAGCCTCAATAGTGACGAAAAAACGGCGAAATTTCGATGCCTGCTTGGTTCCAGACAAACGAACCACGCTGACAAAAGGACCCACGCCATGCTTCTGAACCACAGCCAAGATTTCGCCCAGTTCCTGCCTTCTGACATCTCCGCGCAGCCCGGACTGCCGCTGCCCAAGCGTGTCGAGATCAGCGCCTTTCGCGCCGGGACACTGCTGGAAACCCCGTCCGGATGGCGCCCTGCCGAAAGCCTGAAAACGGGCGACCAGGTGTTCACGCTGGACGGCGGTTTCGCCGAAATCACCGGCATTCGCCGCCACGTTGCCCCGGCCCGGGCACTGCATGTTCCGGCAGGCAGCCTGAACAATTGCTCGGACATGACGCTGACCTCCGGCCAACATGTCGCCATGCTCGAACCTGAATGCGATACCCTGTTCCAGACACCCTGTGTTCTTGTCCCGGCCGCGGCGATGATCGGCTTTCGTGGAATCGCCGCCAAGAACGGCTATGCCGACGCCGAGGTCACCGAGTTGAGATTCGCCACCGAAGAAGTGGTCTATGCCCAGACCGGCGCCCTGATCCATGTGCCGTCGGGCGTCACCGACCCGTTCTTCCGCACCCTGGGGTATGGCGAAACACGTGCCCTGCTGGCGATGATGAACGGCGGTCATTGCGGTCTGGACCACGAAGGCTTCGCACCGGCGCTCGCCGCCTGAGACCTGCGCGGCAATTCCGCCCGGCAAATGGCCGCCTCCGGCAAGAGGCGGCCTTTGGCTTGCCCGGTCTGCGCGCCCTTTGCCGCATGCCCTTGTGCAACGGTTTCATGACGCAACGGGTGACACGGCCCGCCAGAGGCACTATGTCAGGTCGCGACACTTCAATGGATTCGGAGCTGCCCCGCCTTGTCCACCAAGATCCTGCCGCCCGCACACCCCTTTGATGATGACAAATTGCGCGAAGAATGCGGGATATTCGGCGTCGTCGGCGTTCAGGACGCCTCGACCTTTGTCGCGCTGGGGCTGCATGCCCTGCAACAT
>CAYGNE010000369.1:1985-2638 GCA_964351155.1 uncultured Rhodobacterales bacterium
CGGTCAGGAAGCGGGCGGGATCGTGGCCCACGATCCCGAGCAGGGCTTCAACCACGTGCGCCGGTTCGGCTATGTCCGTGACAATTTTACATCGCAGAGAATAATGGAAACCCTGCCGGGGCCGTTGGCGATCGGGCATGTCCGCTATTCGACGTCGGGTTCCAAGGGCCAGACGGCGATCCGCGACGTACAGCCCTTTTTCGGCGAGTTCTCGATGGGTGGCGCGGCGATTGCCCATAACGGCAACATCACCAACGCCAATTCGCTGCGTCGCGAACTGATCGAGCGCGGATCGATCTTCCAGAGCAGCAGCGACAGCGAGTGCATCATCCACCTGATGGCGCGATCGCTGCAACGCAACATCCCAGAGCGTATGGAAGACGCCCTGCGCCGGGTCGAGGGCGCCTTTTCGGTGGTGGCGATGACCCGCACGAAACTGATCGGTGTGCGCGACCCGCTGGGCGTGCGCCCGCTGGTTCTCGGCAAGATCGGCGACGGCTGGGCGCTCAGTTCGGAAACCTGCGCGCTGGACATCATCGGGGCCGATTTCGTGCGCGAGATCGAACCGGGCGAGATGGTCGTGATCACCGACAACGGTGTGCAGAGCCATTTCCCGTTCCGGCCGCAGCAGCCGCGGTTCTGCATCTTCGAAC
>CAYGNE010000370.1:0-2594 GCA_964351155.1 uncultured Rhodobacterales bacterium
TAAGGTTTGAGGCAAGCGCAAGAAAATCGGGGGGGTGACATGCGTACACCCCCGGTACACCCCGGGTACACCCCCGACACCACCGAGCGCCGGTCTTGGCTGCTGTTAACCTTTTGCGCGCAGAGTGTCCGGCGAAACACAAACCGGAGACGCAGATGAGCATGAGCAAGGCCCGCGCCCATACCGAGCTGGTCCACTCGCTGGGCGCATTGCAGGACAAGCTGAAATTCGAATGGCTGGACAAGAGCCTGCCCGATGACTGGAACGCGCTGGATCACTGGCACCCGGTCACACCGCACAAGACGCGGGTCACGCTGCGGCTGGATTCGGACATGGTGCGCTGGTTCCGCAAGACGAGTCGGAATTACGGGCCGCGCATCAACATGATTCTCCGGATCTACTGGACCGCGCTGCTGTCGGGCGAGATCGACAGCCATCTCAAGGACGACACGCTGCCGCAACTCTTGCAGAGCGCGCGGGCGATGGAAAAGGAGCTGGCGAGTCGGGACCGCTAGAGCCCGGCGCCATGCCGGTTTTGCGCGCGCAAGTTGGCGTTCGCCTGTTTTCCCGGCTGGATGACTGCACCCGGGACGTGTGATACCCCAACGGGTCCAGGAGAACCGACACAAGTTCCATCCGCGATCATCCGGGGTTTGCGCGGCTCTTGCGGATCAGGAGGTGACGGTCCCGGACAACCGGTGACGCAACACGGGTTGCCCGAATCGGAGCGTCGTGCCACAAATAGAACATAACAAGAACATTTGTGGAGGACCTGAACATGACTCTCAAGGAAATCGCCGAGGAACTGGTCGCCGGATGCCGTGAAAACCGGACACGGGCCAACCTGGACAAACTGTATAGCGCCGATGCGGTGTCTGTCGAAGCCACCGACATGGGCGGGGGGCGCGAGGCCCGGGGGCTGGACGCGATCAAGGCCAAGCATGACTGGTGGGAAGGGGCGATGGAGTTCCTGGAGGGCGATATCCAGGGGCCGATGCTGCATGGCGATGACCGGTTCGCGGTGATTTTCGCCATGAAGGTGCGCGAGAAGGCGACCGGCAAGACCAGCGAGATGCAGGAGGTCGCGGTTTACCATACGGCCGATGGCAAGATCGTGCGGGAAGAGTTCTTTTACTGATCCCGGCCGGGGCGGCGGACGGTGCCGTTACCGCATGGAGGCCTGCCGCAGCAGGTCGATGACATCCGGCCGGTTCAGCAGCGCGGCCTGGATGTCCGGCATGTGCAGGCCGTCGCGGTCCTCGGCCGGCAGCAGCGGCGTGACCCGGTCCAGCAGTTCGGCGGGCAGGGTCGGCCGGGCGCGGGGGCCGAAGATCTGCGCCTCGGCGGCGATGGCTTCGGCATAGACGACGGGGTGGCGGTCAAACAGCAGCTGGCAATAATCGAGGGGGCCGCCTTCGCGCACATGGATCGTGTCGCCATTGACCAGGTGGCGCGCCTTGATCAGCAGGTCCGGGCGCCCCGCGCGGTGCCGGGAATCGTCCCGGGACACGAAAATCCGATGGTTCGGGCCGACCACCAGGTCGCCTTCGTTGTTCAGGGTGCCGGCCTTGATCACGATCGGGGCAAGGTCGCCCGTGGCGAGCATCCGGTGATGGCCGATCCAGAGCACGGTCTGCGGGCCATGGTCGCGGGTCAGCACGCGCGCGCCGACGCGGAGTTTCTCGATCGGGGTCTGCGCCCCGGTGGCCATGGTGATGCGGGTGCCGTGAGCAAAGGAAACGCAGGGGACATGCGCAAAATGCCGCTGCGCCGATTGCCGGTCGACGGCGACCAGGGTGTGACCGGTTTGCGCCGGCAAATCGTCCAGCGCAAGGATATGGAACGCCCGGTCTGTGCCGGTGGAGGTGCAGAGCAGCAGGGCCCTGACGGTCTTGCCGTCAAAGGACAGCAGCGACAGGGTGGCGACGAGGCTGAGCAGCGCGCCGGGCGCGCCGGTTTCACTTTGCTCCACGATGCGCAGGTCGCCGCCGGGCAAGGCGGCATAGGTCAGTCGCGCCGGTGCGGCGTCGGCGTCCAGTGCATAGGTGTCGCCGGGCACCGGCTGGCCGGCATCGCCAAGCGCGGTTCCCGCATTGGGACCGTCAACGGCACGAAACGCCGGGGCGTGCAAGACGCGGATGGTCTGGACCGGGTGGTCGTTCAGGGTCAGGGTCATGTGGATCGTGTCGCTTTACTGTCCCGATTCTGGTTAACGCTAGGCCGAGATTGTGGCGCGGATCGGTCAATTCGCCGGTGAATTGCTGGCATTGTTCACAGGACCGGTGTTAATCGGGCGAAAGAATTGGATGGGAGGATGACGATGGATCTGGGAATTGCCGGAAAACGTGCGCTGGTCTGCGCGAGCAGCAAGGGGCTGGGGCTTGGATGTGCCGAGGCGCTGGCCGAAGCCGGGGTGAACCTGGTGATGAATGCGCGCGGTTCCGAGGCGCTGGAGCACTCGGCGCAGGCGATCCGCGAGGCGTATGGGGTCGAGGTGACAACCGTGGCCGCCGACGTATCCGGAAGTGACGGGCAGGCCGCGGTCATCGCGGCGGCGGGCGCGGTGGACATCCTGGTCAACAATGCCGGCGGCC
>CAYGNE010000371.1:0-371 GCA_964351155.1 uncultured Rhodobacterales bacterium
CACCGATGGCCCGTCCGGCGGGCTGCATGCGCGCGGGTTCAACAGTTTCCATCAACTGCTTGAACCCCTTCCCCTCTTCGCCGCCCAGCAGGTTTTCGCCCTTGACGTGGAAGTTGTCAAAGCCGAGCTCGTATTCCTTCATGCCGCGATACCCGAGAACCTCGATCTCGCCGCCCGTCATTCCGTCGGTTGGAAACGGGTTATCATCGGTCCCGGGGGTCTTTTCCGCCAGAAACATCGACAGCCCGCGATGATCATTGGAGTTCGGGTCGGTCCTTGCCAGCAGCGTCATCACATGGGTGCGCGCGGCATGGGTGATCCAGGTCTTGTTGCCGGTGACCCGGTAATCGTCGCCGTCCCTGACCGCGCGG
>CAYGNE010000371.1:381-2592 GCA_964351155.1 uncultured Rhodobacterales bacterium
TGGGTTCGGTGAACACAGCCGTGGGAAGGGTTTCGGCGCTGGCAATACGGGGCAGCCACTTGCTCTTTTGCTCGTCAGTTCCACCGCAGAGGATCAACTCGGCGGCGATCTCGCTCCGGGTGCCCAGCGAACCAACACCGATGTATCCCCGGGACAGTTCCTCGGAGACCACGCACATGGAAGCCTTGGACAATCCAAACCCGCCATATTCTTCCGGAATGGTCAGGCCGAACACACCCATTTCGGCCAATTCCTCTATGATCTCGATCGGGATCAGTTCATCCTTGAGGTGCCAGTCATGGGCGAAGGGTTCGACCTTTTCCACGCCATAGCGACGGAACTGTTCGCGGATCATCTCCCGCTCGTCATCCAAACCGGATGCACCGGTCATGATGTTGGCGGAATGCTCCTGCATCAACGCGACCAGACGGGTGCGCGCGGCCTGGGGGTTGGCGCTGCTCATCAGGGTCTGAACCTCGGGGCACTGGAAGCCGGAAAGCGCGTCCCAGCCCAAACCCATATCCTGCAGGCGCAGGATTTCGCCCTGGTTCATGGGAATGCCGCCAGCGATCTGGTGCAGATACTCGCCAAAGGCGATCTGCTGGATAAGCTGTTCGGTCTCGCCGAACTTGCCATCCTCCTGAAGCCGTTCGGCCCAACCCTGCATCTGGCGCAGGCTTTCGACATAGGTTGTCAGCCACGCCAGCCCGTGGGCTGCTGTCTGATTGGCTTCGATCAGGATGCCCGACACCCGGTCGCCTTCGGTGACCAAGCTGCGCACGCTGGTGCGCGCCAATTCCAGCAACGCCTCTGCCGGGGCAATTGCCGCGCCGGTCAGTATCAAAAGATCGGGCAGGATCGCCGTGCCGTTGTCCTGGGTTGTCATCGTCTGGTCCTGTCCGTCATGGGCCATGAATCGCGTCCTCTTGCTGTCGGGACGGTCCTAATCATTTCGCAGGTGCAGCGCAACAAAAATACAGGAAATGCGCCGGATTGGATCGTTTGTTGCGTGGAAATTTTTGCGGTGCAGCGCAAGACGACAGTGATAAGTAACGTCCATGAGCTCGCTTTTCTCTCTTCTGTCACCAATCGACCTGTTTCTGGCATTTGCCGTTGTTGCGTTGGCCGGATTGATCAAGGGTCTTGTCGGATTCGGGATGCCGATGATCACGATTTCCGGGCTGGGCGTGCTTCTGTCGCCCGAATTGGCACTTGCGGGTTTGATCCTGCCAACAATGGCCACCAATGGTGTCCAGGCCTTACGGCAGGGGCCGCGCGCCGCATGGCACTCGGTTCGCCGGTTTGGTGTTTTTCTGTTTGTCGGGCTGTTGTTTCTGTTGGCGAGCGCACAGTTGTTTCGGGTTCTTTCGGATGCGGCGTTTCTTTTGGTCGTCGGTATTCCGGTCACCCTGTTTTCCCTGTTTCAACTGACGGGTATCGGGTTTTCGCTGAAAAAGCCGAGTCGTCGCATCGAGGCCCTGGTCGGGGCGATAGCAGGATCGATAGGTGGCATGTCCGGCATCTGGGGGCCGCCTACCGTCGCCTATCTGACCGCCCTGAACACGCCGAAGGCCGACCAGATGCGGGTACAGGGGGTAATCTACGGGCTGGGATCGGTGGCGCTGATGGCGGCACATGTCGGTTCAGGCGTGCTTCGGCAAGACACAGTGCCGTTGTCCCTTGCGCTCGTGTTGCCGGCGTTGCTTGGCATGTGGCTCGGCGGGTTGTTCCAAAACCGGATTGATCAGAGAACATTCCAGCGTGTCACGCTTGTTGTGTTGCTGGTGGCCGGGCTCAACCTCGTCCGGCGCGGATTGACTATCTGACCGGACACCAAAGACCCCGGCATAACCCGGGGCCCTGATGCGCCTGAAATTGCAACGATCAGCCGATTGCGGCGGCTTTTACGTCTTCGTCGATATAGGGCAGGTACTGTTCGAAATTGTCCGAGAACATCTTGACCAGTTCCGCGGCATGCCGGTCATAGGCGGCCGGGTCGTCCCAGGTGCGTCGGGGATCGAGCAGGACTTCGGGGACGCCGGGCACGTTGACGGGCACTTCGAACCCGAAATTGTTGTCCTTGCGGAACTCCACCTCGCTCAGTGACCCGTCGAGCGCCGCGGTTAGCAGCGCGCGGGTGGCTCTGATCGGCATCCGACTGCCGACGCCATAGGCCCCGCCGGTCCAGCCGGTATTGACCAGCCAGCATGT
>CAYGNE010000372.1:0-2582 GCA_964351155.1 uncultured Rhodobacterales bacterium
ATCCAGCCGCACAGCACGCGCCTGCGCGTCAGCCGCGCGTTTGCGAGTCTGCGCAACAAGAAGCTGAAGAACCCGTGGAAGAAGCACGACAACATTCCGCTCTGACATCGGCGAATCCGGTATCGCCCGCCGCGCCCCGGCCAGGGGGCTGAGGCTGCTGCGACAGAAGGGACTTTGAACGGATGAGACAGCTCTGGAAGAACCAGGCATTCAGCATCGGCCCTGCCGTGGCCGCGGTGATATGCGCGGCGCCGCTGGTCGTGAGCGCGGGGCAGGGCATTTCGGTTCCGTCGGGCCAGCCGGTGGAGCTGGCGGAGGTCCTGGTGGACGAGAGCAATGGCGGTTCGCTGGTCCGGTTCCGCTTTGTCGCGCCCCAGATCGCCCGCGCCAGCGGGGCCGTGGGTTATGATCAGGCGGCGGCGGACATGGATCATCTGTGCCGCCACCTGGTTCTGCCCTATCTCGCGGATTATGCGCTGACGCCGGTGCGCATCGTGATTTCGCTGTCCGATCGCGCGGTTCCCTTTGGCAGTTCCGACCCCGATGCCACCCAGTTCTTCGAGGCCTATCGGCCTGAAAACGCCGACTGCATTTGGGAGGAGTTCTGATGAGGGCACAACATGTTGCGGCAATCAGTTCAAAACCAGCTTCAAAGACGCCGCGCACAGCGAAAACCGGCGCATGTGGCGTCTGCGGATTTCATTCCGGTTCATCCTGCACTATGTTTGACACTGGTCGCGCAAAAGCGGCCGCAGCCTCCAACGAGGGGCAGGTGAGGGTCGCAGGCCCCGCCTTTGAATTGAGAGCAGTCAGGAGACACCTATGTCTTGCACCATCAGAAGATGGGTCGCGATTGGTTTGGTTGCCACCGTGGCCGCGTGCGATATGTCACCCCAGGAAGAGTTCGTGGTCGCCGAGCCCGAACCGATCACGGTCGAACCGACATATACCGGTAAATACTAGACGCAACCGGCGTTTTTCAGCGGTCTGTTGCGCGACGCCCCGGGGCGCAGATGAGGTGCGCCCATGCTGAAACATCGCGGTTTCCCGGGCCGGCTGCCGGGCACGGATTACCAGTTCACCATTCGCCGTCCCAACCCGAAAGGCGTCACGCCGATCCGGTCGCGGGAACGATATGCCGACAGGAAACCGGCCGACCGGCGGGCGGATGCCGCCTTTCTCGCGGCACTTTGGGCGCATTTCGGCGAAGAGGTTTTTGAACGGGGCAACCTGGATGCCGGGCGACTGGGCTGGTTGTTTGGTCGCGAGGTGGTGGCCGCAGAAGATCCTTTTGATCCCGAGTGTTACGAGTCACTGCTGAGAATCGACGTTGCCGTTGCACGTGGCAGTTTTCCCGACATTTTCGCGGGATTTTCGGCATGATCCCGCAGTGCAGCCCCCAAAATCGGCGTAAATCGGCTCAAATCCCCGAAGTGGCAAAGTTGTCCTTGGCGAACAGGGCACGATGCACCACCGTTCAGGTTGTAGGCAGCGTTTCTATTCCCGCGCTGTCTGCGGACTACCTATTCCGTACCCCTTCCCTGAACGGGCAGGTTCTCGTCAACGACGATTGCCTGCCCGTTTCTTTTTGCAATCTCAGTTCGCTGTGTGATCGGCGCCGAATTGCCGACCGGCTGACTGCGACAGATTTGCCATTGCGCCGGACTCGGTCGGCAGTGCATTTGATGCCTCAGGCCACCAGACCGATAGAAGGAGGGGCGAAATGCGAGCAAATCATCTTTGGGTTGTACTGGCGTTGTGCGGGGGCCTTGCGGCCTGCGGCGATACCGCTGGCGAACAGGCGCTTTACGGCGCCGGCGCGGGATTCCTCGGTGCGGCGGTGCTTGACGGGAACGTCTACACCGGTGCGGCGGCCGGCGCCGCGGCCAACGTCGTCTACTGTCAGCAGAACCCGGGCAAGTGTAACTGATCACGGCTTTGCCGACTGTCAAAGGCTGAACCGATCAACCGGACGCTTTGGGCGGACCGGCGCGTTTCGTGCGCCGTGCCCTTCGCGGTCAGGGCAGGGCATGACCGCATGGCAGAGCCCGGTTGCCGCTGTTG
The DNA here is from genome assembly GCA_964351155.1 of uncultured Rhodobacterales bacterium. Lineage (GTDB taxonomy): Bacteria > Pseudomonadota > Alphaproteobacteria > Rhodobacterales > Rhodobacteraceae > CAYGNE01. The sequence goes on from CAYGNE010000372.1 coordinate 2,065, forward strand.
CGGGCACCGGGCCTGCGAAATCTGCTTTCAACACTGAAACCGACCCGCGCAGGCCGCGCGGGGCCTACTCACCTGCAATCACCGCCATGGGCCATCCTGCCCCTGGCGGATTTTTGCGTGCGACATCAACCCAGACGAAGGACATCCCATGTTCAAGAAGATCCTGATCGCCAACCGGGGCGAAATTGCCTGCCGTGTCATCAAATCCGCCCGGAAGATGGGTATTCCCACCGTGGCGATCTATTCGGATGCGGACAAGCAGGCGTTGCACGTGGAAATGGCCGACGAGGCGGTGCATATCGGGCCGCCCCCTGCCAACCAGTCCTACATCGTCATCGACAAGGTGATGGAGGCCATCCGCAAGACCGGCGCGGAGGCGGTGCATCCGGGCTATGGGTTCCTGTCCGAGAACAGCAGTTTTGCCGAGGCGCTGGAAGCCGAAGGCGTTGCCTTTGTCGGCCCCCCCAAGGGCGCGATCGAGGCGATGGGCGACAAGATCACCTCGAAGAAGATCGCGC
>CAYGNE010000373.1:0-2582 GCA_964351155.1 uncultured Rhodobacterales bacterium
CTACAACAACAACAGGCATTTAACGGAAAACCTCATTCGGCGGACATTGGGCGTTCTATGGCGGCGCAACATGTGGGGTGCAAGCGCATATTGTCAATCCATGCGATTTTGGCGCATCCGGGAACCGGGTTTGCGCCGGCGCCGACAGAAGCAAACCCGGCGATCCTGGCGTGGGTGAACCGCCCGGCGCGGCGCGATCATCAGCGCGGGTCCGGCGGTCGGGTGGCGGTCACTTTTCCAGTGACAGCAGTCCACCGGACTGGCGTCTGATCTTGCCGTCCAGTTCGAGGTCGACCAGCGCCGGGCCGACATGTCCGGCCGGAACCGCGAGGTCGCGGATCAGCTGATCCTCGGCCAGCGGCGATGGGCCAAGGCGCGCCAGGATCCGCTGATGCAGGGCGGCGGTCTGGCGCAGGCTGCGTTTTTCCGGCGGCGGCGGCGGCAGGTCCCGCAACAGGTCCGCCTGTGCCGGGGGCGCGTCATGACGATCGGCGGCCGGCAGGGCCGCGATCACGTCGTCGGCGTTGCGCACGAGCGTGGCGCCGTCGCGGATCAGCATGTTGCTGCCGGCGGCGCGCGCGTCGAACGGATGCCCGGGAACGGCCAGCACCTCGCGCCCCTGATCGAGCGCGTCGCGGGCGGTGATGAGGCTGCCGGACTTGGCGGCGGCCTCGACGACCACGATGGCGCGGGAAAGGCCCGAGATGATCCGGTTGCGGCTGGGAAAGTGGCGGGCCTGCGGCGCGACACCCATGGGTTGTTCCGAAATCAGCAGGCCGCATTGCCGCAAGTCATTGGCAAGGTTGGTGTTTTCTGACGGATATACCACATCGACGCCGCCCGCCATCACGGCCACGGTGCCGGTCTTGAGCGCGGCGATATGGGCGGCGGTGTCAATGCCGCGCGCCAGGCCGGACACGACGACATTGCCCCGCGCGCCGAGATCATGCGCCAGACCGCGCGCCATTCGGGTGCCGAGCGAAGAGGCGTTGCGGGCACCGACAAGGGCGATGGTCGGGCGGGACAACAGCGCCGTATCGCCGACCGCCCACAATAGCGGGGGCGCGTCGGAAATCTGGGCCAGAAGGTCGGGATATTCCGCGTCGCCAAGGCACAAAAGCCGCGCGCGCGCGGCTTTTGCGGCCTTGATTTCGGCGTCTATCACACCGGCAGGGCATATTTCATACCCGTCTACTCCGGCGGCGCGCGCCACTTCGGGCAACGCGGCCAGCGCGTTCTGCGCTGTACCATGCTCTGCCAGCAGGCGGTGAAACGTCGTTACACCGACCCTGCGCGAGCGCAACAGACGGAGCCACGCGAACCGATCGTCTTCCGTGGTGGGTGGGAGTGGGGGGTGAGTGGAAGAAGTATTTTCCTCGGTCATCCGTCGCTCCGCCTGCTTGCAGGACCGGTGTAAAGGCGACGAGGTTAACAGCACGTAAAGCGAAATAAATCTTTTTGCAGTTTTCGCAAAATTCTGCGGACCTGCCCTTGTTTTTCGGGATCCGGCGTCGCGGACGGGCTGTGCAGGGCGTACAGATCGCGTGCATACTGCGTACATACGCGGCGTACCGATCCGCCGCTCACATCCGGGCGGGTTCCTGTCAGGCCGCCGAACCGCCGACCGTCAAACCGTCCATGAGAACCGTCGGCTGGCCGACGCCGACCGGCACCCACTGGCCCTCTTTTCCGCAATTGCCCATGCCGGGGTCGAGTTCCATGTCATTGCCCAGCCCGCGAATCCGGGTCAGGGCGGTGGCGCCGTCGCCGATCAGGGTCGCGCCCTTGACCGGGGCGCCGACCTTGCCGTTTTGGACGCGATAGGCCTCGGTGCAGGAAAACACGAACTTGCCGTTGGTGATGTCGACCTGACCGCCGCCAAAGCCGACCGCCCAGATGCCGTCCCTGATCTGGGCCACCAGATCGGACGGGTCCGCTTCGCCGCCCAGCATGTAGGTATTCGTCATGCGCGGCATCGGCGCGTGGGCATAGCTCTGCCGCCGCCCGTTGCCGGTCGGTTCGACCCCCATCAGCCGGGCGTTCTGGCGGTCCTGCATGTAGCCGACGAGGATGCCGTCCTCGATCAGGGTGTTGCGGCGCGACGGGGTGCCTTCGTCGTCGATGGTGATGCTGCCGCGCCGGTCCGGGATGGTGCCGTCGTCCAGCACCGTGACGCCGGGCGAGGCGACCCGCTGGCCCATCAGGCCGGCAAAGGCGCTGGCGCCCTTGCGGTTGAAATCGCCCTCCAGCCCGTGGCCGATGGCCTCGTGCAGCAGGATGCCGGGCCAGCCGGGGCCGAGCACCACGTCCATCACGCCTGCGGGCGCCGCCTCGGCCCGCAGGTTGACCAGCGCGATCCGGAGCGCCTCGCGCGTCTTGGCCTGCCAGTCGGCCGGGTCGAGCAGGCCCGACAGCCCCACGCGCCCTCCGCCGCCGGCATGGCCGGATTCGCGGCGCCCGTCCTGTTCCACGATGACGCCCACATTCACCCGGGTCATCGGGCGGATATCGGTGACTTCGGTGCCGTCGGGGCGCAGAATCACCACCTCCTGATGCGAGGCGGCGATGGTGGCGCTCACCTG
>CAYGNE010000374.1:0-2582 GCA_964351155.1 uncultured Rhodobacterales bacterium
GCGACCCCCGCGCTGGCCCCTCCAGCGCACAGGCCAGACGGAGCCCCAGCCATGACCGAGCTATAACGCAACAACGACACGCACGAGATCATCCCATTCCAGATGGGCCAGCCCGCCGGCCTGGTTCCCGATCTGGTGATCCCCGACGCCCTGCCCGAGGACGAGCGCATCTGGGTGCCGCAGGAGCCGAATGTCTGGTTTCGTCCGCTGTGCCTGAACACGGTTCAGGGCTATTGGGTGAACCTCCTGCGGGTGCGCAAATCCGGTGTGCTGTCGTGCCATCGTCATCCCGGCCCGGTCCACGCCTTTGTTCTCAAGGGGCGCTGGCACTATCTGGAGCACGACTGGGAGGCGACCGAGATGGGCTATGCCTTCGAGCCCCCGGGCGAGACCCACACGCTGATCGTACCCGAGGGGGTCGAGGAGATGATCACGCTGTTCAACGTCACCGGCGCGATGATCTATCTTGATCCCTGGGGCAAGGTGACCGGCTATGACGATGTCTTCACCAAGATCGACATGTGCCGGAAATACTATGCCGAATGCGGTCTGGGGGCCGATTACGTAGACCGATTCATTCGCTGACCCGCCGGGCCCAGCCCCGTTTTCAAACGCCTTGTCACCGCCGGCGGACCGGCTCTGCCTTGCCTGACGGCCAGCCGAACAGAGATCACAGACATGCCAAAGACCACCTTTATCGCCGCCGACGGCACCAAGACCGAACTCCAGATCGACACCGGCTGGACCCTGATGGAAGCGGCCCGGCAACAGGACGTGCCCGGCATCGTCGCCGAATGCGGCGGCGGGGCGATCTGTGCCACCTGCCACGTGCGCATCCACCCCGACTGGCTGGACATCGTCGGTCGGGCCGCGGCAGTCGAGGAGATGCTGCTGGAATTCGCCCCCGAGGCGGACGAGACCAGCCGCCTCAGCTGCCAGATCACCGTCACTGACGAGATGGACGGGCTGGTCGTCTATGTCCCCTCGGAACAGGCCGAGTCATGAGCGCCGACGGCTCCCCCTCGCCCGCCCGCACCGCCGCCCAGGCGCTGGTCGACGGGCTGCGTCTGGCCGGCACCGACCGGGTGTTCTGCGTGCCCGGCGAAAGCTATCTCGCCGTGCTCGACGCTTTGGTCGGCTCGGGCATCGACCTGATCTCCTGCCGACACGAAAGCGGCGCGGGGCTGATGGCCGTTGCCGACGCCAAGCTGACCCATCGCCCCGGCGTGGCCCTGGTCAGCCGCGGGCCGGGCGCCGGCAACGCCACGCTGGCCGTGCATGTGGCCCAGCAGGACGCGGTGCCGCTGATCCTGATCGTCGGCCAGGCGGAAACCGAAAACCTCGGGCGCGGCGCCTTTCAGGAGGTCGACTACGTTAAGACGTTCTCCGACATGGCGAAATGGGTGGTCGAAGTGCGCGACCCCGCCCGCATCCCCGAATTCATCGCCCGCGCCTGGCACGAGGCCATGGCCGGCACCCCCGGCCCCGTGGTTCTGTCCCTGCCCGAGGACGTGCTGACCGCCGCCTGCGCCACGCCGGCCTTTGCCCCCGCCCTGCCCCGCACCATCCGCCCCGCGCCCGAGGATCTGGACGCCGCCCTGGCCCTGCTGGCCGGGGCAGAACGCCCGGTGCTTCTGGCCGGCGGCCTGTGCGAGCCGCAGCAGACGCGCGCCGCCCTTCTGGCCTTTGCCGAGGCGCAGCATGTGCCGGTGTTTTCCACCAACAAGCATCAGACCGTCTTTCCCAACGACCACCGGCTCTGGATGGGGCATATCGGCTATCTCGTCCCGCCGGGAATGGCCCAGGTCCTGGCCCGGGCCGACCTCATCCTCGCCATCGGCACCCGGCTGGGCGACATCTCGTCCCAGGGCTTCCGGTTTCCCCGCGCGCCGCTGCCGGATCAGCCGCTGATCCATGCCTATCCGGATCCGCATGTGCCCGGCCGGGTGATCCGCCCGACGCTGGGGCTGACCTGCCACCCGGCGCCGCTGCTGACCGGCCTCGCCACCCGCGGCCCGACACCGGTCGTCGACCGCACGCCCTGGATCGCGGCCCTTGCCGCCGCGCGCGACACGCTGGCCGCCACCCCGGTCCGCCGGGCCGACGACGGGCTCGACTTCGGCGCGGTGGTGGGCGAATTGTCCGCCCGCTTGCCCGACGACGCCATCGTCACGGTGGACGCCGGCAACTTCGCGTCCTGGCTCCATGCCTATACCTGCTTCGGCCCCCGGAACGACCTGATCGGCGCCGTGGGCGGGGCGATGGGCCTTGGCGTGCCGGCCGCCGTCGCGGCCAGCCTGCGCCACCCCGACCGTCCGGTGATCTGCATCGTCGGCGACGGCGGCCTGCTGATGACCGGCAACGAACTGGCCACCGCGCTTCAGTATGGCGCCAAGCCGGTGATCATCCTGGCCGACAACCGCAGCTATGGTGCCATCCGCGCCCATCAGGAGGGGCACTATCCGGGGCGGATTTCCGGCACCGACCTGATCAACCCGGATTTCACCGATTACGCCACCGCCTTCGGGGCCCGCCCGTTCTCGATCCGCATGCCTTCGGTCGTCAGCGCGTCGAGCTGCGGG
>CAYGNE010000375.1:0-2574 GCA_964351155.1 uncultured Rhodobacterales bacterium
AGGCGGCCGAGAACAGGGTCATCATGATCATCACCCGCAGGATGATGTCAAAATTTGTCCCCGGTGGCAGGAAGATGTTCAACAAGAGCGACGCCACGAACAACAGCGTGATCAGCGGCACGCCCCGGATGAACTCGATAAAGCCCACGCAAAGCGATTTCACGATCAGCAGATCCGACTGTCGCCCCAGCGCCAGAACGATGCCCAGAGGCAGGGAACAGCCAATGGCCACCACACCCAGAAGAATCGCGAGCATGTAGCCACCGAATTGACGGCTTTGCACCGCCTCGATCCCGATCGGCAGGATGGATGACAACCCGCTGGCAATCGGCCCCGACAGGAACAGCCACCAGATCACCGCCGCCACGACGGCCGAAATGATTGCGATCAGTTCGCTGGTGTACTTGTTGCCATGCTTGACGATCAGGAAGGCGATCACAAAGCCGAGCGCCACACAGATCGGGCCCCAGATGGTCCCGCCCCAGAGCAGCCAGGGCATCAGGAACGGATAGGCAGCCGTCAGGATCAGCATCTTGGACGGCACCTTGTCCGCGAACAGGACCGGGCTCAGCGCGGCCAGGAGCAGCACCAGCGCCAGGATTGGCCGCCAATACAGGTGTTCGGGATAGAACCCGAACAGCAGTTGCAACCACCGTTCCCTGATCACCGCCCAGCAGGCATGCCCATGGGTTTCCCCCCAGGTTGCCTTCATGATTTCACGGCATTCATTGAGCGACTCCGCGTTCCAGACAGACTGGAACACCCAGGGCAGAACCCCGGACAGGACATAATAGATCGCGCCCAGCGACAGGACCGTCAGGACCGAGTTGAACCAGCCTGAAAACAGGTTGTGCCGGGCCCAGCCGATGACACCCACCTCGGTGGCAGGCGGCGCCTGTTCCGGCAGCATTTCCGTGCGGACAAATGAAACCTTGCTCATATCACCTCTCCACCAATTTGACGCGTTTGTTGTACCAGTTCATCACCGCCGAAATGCTCAGGCTGATGGCCAGATAGACCAGCATCAGCATCAGAACGCATTCAAGCTCGCGGCCGGTCTGGTTCATGGTGATACCCCCCAGCGTGCCGGTGATGTCCATGTAGCCAACCGCGATCGCCAGTGACGAGTTCTTGGTCAGGTTCAGATAGTTCGAGATCATCGGCGGGATGATCACGCGCAACGCCTGCGGCAGGATGACGAGACGCATCGTCCGCCCCGGGCGCAGGCCCAGCGCAGATGCGGCTTCGGTCTGGCCGTGGGAAATCGCAATGATCCCGCCGCGCACGATTTCCGCGATAAAGGCGGCCGTATAAAGCGACAGCGCCAGCCACAGGGCGATCAGCGAGTTCCGCAGATGCGTTCCGCCGGTAAAGTTGAAACCCTTCAACTCCGGATAGCCCAGGTGAAAGCCCAGCGCGACCAGAACAGCGATCAATGGGATGAAGAAAATGCCAAGCTGTATATACCAGATCGTCGGGCGGTCGCCGGTCGCTTCCTGTTTCGCCGCGGCGCTGGCCGCAACCCGGCGCATCGCAAAGATGCTGAGACCCAGAACGATAACGATGGCGATCAGATCCAGGGACACGTCAAAGCGCAGCGTGCTGTCACCGAACAGGTGGATATCGCCCAGGCTCCGCGAAAAGAGCGGTTCCGGGACGTACACGCCCCGGTTGGTGACCGCCATTGAATCGAACATGCTCATGGTGGCGGTGGGTTCATCGCCACGGAACGCCCTGGGCGACGGCAGGCTCTCGATCAGGATGGCCATCGCCAGCACGATCCAGAGCAGGACAGGCACGTTGCGGAACATTTCGACATAGACGGTCATGATCCGCGCGACCAGCCAGTTGGACGACAGGCGCAGAACCCCGACGATCACCCCGACGATGGTTGCCGTGATGCAACCGAGAACCGCAACCACAAGCGTGTTCAGCAGGCCGATAAAGGCCGCGCGCATATGCGAGTCCTGGTTGTCATAATCCAGCAGGCGCTGATTGATGTCATAGCCGGCGGACTCGCCCAGAAACCCGAAAGAGATCGGTTTTCCCAGCGTATTGAGATTGATGATGGTGTTGTTGATCAACCAGGCCGCCAGCAGCATGAACGCGAACATTGCGATGACCTGGATGGTGGCTGATCGGTACCGCGTATCGTAAAGGAGCATCGACAGCCGGAACTGCTCCTTTTGCGGGTCGGTGAGTGTCGACATGACATTCGTCCCTGTTGTTTCCGGCCTTTTCCTTCGGCAGGGTTCATCCCCGCTCCCCGAAGGCCGAATTGTTATGTATTCCGTCCTATGCAAAAAGGGCGCAGGAAACCCTGCGCCCTTTCTGGTTTATGCCTTACCGGAACGGCGGCGAGTACAGCAGACCACCGTCGGTCCACTGTGCGTTCAGACCGCGTGCCAGCCCGATCGGGGTGGTTTCACCGATGTTCTTGGCAAAGATTTCGCCATAGTTGCCACCGGCCAGAATCGCGCGCTTGGCCCACTCGGCATCGAGGCCCAGCATCTCGCCCAGGGTACCTTCGGTGCCCAGAATCCGGTTGATCTCGGGATTGTCGGTGCCTTCGCT
>CAYGNE010000376.1:0-2566 GCA_964351155.1 uncultured Rhodobacterales bacterium
GGCGCATATGAAGATGATGCGCAACGAGCACAAACCGGGCAACATGTCGGTACTCGTTCAATCGCCTGTCACCGGTTTGCGGACGCTCGAAGAGGTTCTCGACGCGGGTAAATAGGCCCGGCAAAAGTCAACAAACAGTAAAAGAGAACACCCGCGAATCGCTCGCATGCGACGCGGGTGTTTTGCCGTTTTGGACCCGTTTGCGAAATATCAACAGCTTGAGAATGCCCGCCTCGCTGTTTCTGGGGAGATGAAAGCGGCGAATTTCCTAACAAACTCGCTCATGCTAGAGTTGTTTTAATCTTTCGTTAACTACTGCGGAGCGATTCTGATGACGCATAATGACTGGATACTGGACGTATTGGCGGATCTCAAATCATTTGCTACCGCAAATGGTCTTGGGGCGTTGGCCGAGCAGTTGGATGACACCACACTGATCGCCGCTGCCGAAATATCGTCCCGAAAGGAAGAGGCGCGCCAGCAGATTAATGGTGACACAGGTAAGCTTGAATCAAATATTGGAGGACTTGGACGCCACCAGCGCGCTTGAGGGTCTTCAGGAGATCATCGAGGCACTGAGAGATGCGTTTGGCATCGATCATATGGTCTATCACTGGGTCGACAGTGCCGGCGATCAATACGGCTGCGGGACCTACTCGGACGAATGGAGGGATCGTTACACGTCACAGAACTACCTGAGGATAGATCCTGTCATCATCGGGTGTTTTCAAAGGTTCCACCCGGTTGACTGGAAACGTCTGGACTGGTCGGGGAAAGCAGCGAAACAGTTTCTGAAGGAGGCATTGGAGTACGGCGTTGGAAACCAGGGCTTTTCAATCCCGATCCGCGGACCAAATGGCCAGTTCGCCCTGTTTACGGTCAGCCACAATTGCGACGATGCCACGTGGGAAGCATTCACAGAGGAAAACAGCAGAGACCTGATTCTGATTGCCCACTACTTCAACCGCAAGGCCCTGGAGTTTGAACCCGGCCGGCAACCGGAGCATTCCCGCGCACTGTCCCCGCGCGAAGTGGATGCGATGACATTGCTGGCGATGGGCTACAGCAGGGCCCAGGTGGCCGAAACGCTTTCCATATCCGAACATACGCTTCGGGTTTATATCGAAAGCGCCCGTTTCAAGCTGGGCGCGCTCAACACGACACATGCCGTCGCGCGCGCAATGAGCCGGGGGTTAATCGTGGTTTGATCAATCGCACGTCGCGCTGACCTGACGTTAACCATCCCTGACGTATTGCTGATTGCAGCAGGACGATAAGGGGACACAATCATGCTGCGCTATGTATATGCGAACGAACTCCACAACTATCCGAAACTGGCCCGGACCATGTTTCAGGACCGGGCCGACCAATTCAAGGCACGTGTGGGCTGGGATGTCCGTATCGACGAAAACGGATACGAGACAGACGAGTATGACTTGCTCAACCCGCTCTATGTGATCTGGGAACAGCCGGACGGCAGCCATGGCGGCTCCATGCGGTTCCTGCCGACAACCGGTCGGGTCATGGTGAATGACGTCTTCGGTCACCTGACCGGCGGCACGACGATTTCCAGCCCGCTGATCTGGGAATGCACCCGGTTCTGCCTCGCGCGAGGGGCCGGATCAAACGTGGCTGCGGCACTGATGCTGGCCGGCGGCGAGATCATGACCGGGTTTGGTATCCGTCATTTTGTCGGCGTGTTTGATGCGAGAATGGTCCGGATCTACCGGCTCATCGGCTCTTCGCCCGAAGTGTTGGGCAGCGAGGGTGAGGGGCGCGACCGGATCAGCGTCGGCCTTTGGGAATTCTCCGCCGAGGCCAAGGCGCTGATCGCAAAGCGCGCCGGTATTTCGCCGGAATTGTCGCGGCTCTGGTTTGACCGGGCTTTTGGTCCGTCGCGGCACCGCCAACTGGCAATGTCTGCCTGAAACCAACCCCCGAAGGTCTCTGGTGAACCGCCCGGCGCGGCTGTAGTGTCGCGCCATGACCGGACCCACCTTGACCTATTCGGACGATCAGGCCGTTGCCCACGACCAGGTGGCCGAGCTGTTGCGCGGCGCGGGTGTGGATATCGACGACGGGTTGACGACTCCGCCGCGGGACACGGGTGCCGGCGTCATGGCGTTGATCGGCAAGGCCGGATCGGGCAAGACGTTGCTTCTGGCAGAGCTTTACAACGAATTGGCGCAGGCCGGTGTCGAAGTCGTCTCGGGCGATTACGAAAGCCGCCGGCGCAAGGACAGGCGCACGCTTGCCATTCTCGCCCCGACCAACAAGGCGGCGAGTGTGCTGCGGTTGCGCGGGGTTCCGGCGACCACGATCCATCGCATCCTCTATACGCCGGTCTATGACCCGGAATACGAACGTATCGCCGAATGGCTGACGGGGAATGGCGAACGACCCGAAATCGAAGGTCTGACGGATCAGGCACTGGATCGGGCCGCGGCATTTTTTGCCGGCAACAAATCGATCCCCGGTGCATTGGCCGCCGCCGGATTGCGGGGATCGGATTTCATCACCGGCTGGAAGCGGCGCGAAGACCCGCTGGACATCGGATTTGTCGACG
>CAYGNE010000377.1:0-2560 GCA_964351155.1 uncultured Rhodobacterales bacterium
TTCACCTCGTCGCAGGTTTCGTGGATGGTATCCAGCGGCGCGCCGGACAGTTCCAGTTGCCCGCCCGGTTCCAGCGAAACGTTGGCACCATCCTTTTCCAGTCCAATCAGGTTGCCCGCCTCCTGAACCGGCGACCAGCCATGCACGTCGCGCAGCCCTTCGAGCACCGCCCGGACGGAACGTTTGCCCTCGTAGGGGATCGGCAAAAGCGTGTCCTTGCAATAGCCGAACTTTTCATGCTCGGTGCCGATGCGCCAATCTGCCTTGGGTTTGCACCCATCGGCAAGATAGCCTGCCAGTTGTTCGTGTCGCTCGATCGGGCCGCCGCCGGACTGAGGAATGGACATTGCTGCGCTCCGATCCTGATTTCGTTGACGGTCAGAAGTGCGGTGAATTGACAGGGGTGTCAATGCAGCCTTTTGGCTTCGTCGGTCTGTGTGGGGTGTTGCCAGATCACGACCTGGTGAGCGCGGCGCCGCTGCAATTCGTTCAGCATGCGCTGTGTCCGCATGCCCGGCAGGGCCGCGAACACGTCAAACAGTGCATCCGCCCCTTCGGCATTGACCGGGATGAAGAGCGGTGGCTGGCCAGACTGTTCCAGTGCCCAATGCGCCGGGCGCCCGGTCGCATCCAGGGTCAGGCGGCGCAGGTCGGGCACGGCCACGGTTCCGCCGGATAGCGGCCCGAAATAGGTGATCTGGCCCTCATCGACCTGCACCACGCCCGGCCCACCGGCCCCGCCGCGAAAGCGCGCCCGTTGTGTGCCGATCAGCAACAGGGCAAGACCGGCCAGACACAGACCACCCCCGACCCAGCCCAGCAAACCGCCCGGCCCGCTCATCCACCAGAACCCCAGAAGCAGCAATCCTGCACCGCACAAGGCCTCGCGCCAGCGCCAGATGGTCGCACGCGCTTCGGGTCGTATGAAACTCATGTCGGAGTTTCCACCGGCTTGCCTTCACAAGGTGCAGGGGTGGCTTCAAACGCCATATCCGCGCAATCCAACAGCAAGGTCAGGCCATCCTTGCGGCAAAGTTGAGTGTCCTCGCAATGGCAACAAGCTGGCAACGCCAGTATTTTTCCGCGCTTCTCTTCTGCCGCTGCGCCCGGTGACACCCATTCGCCTTGCGATATTCGGCTGTACGGGAAGAAACTCCCGCCTTGGGAAAGCGCGCGATCGCCTTCACAATTCTTGGTCTTTGTCCATTGACCCGGCAGGAAATCGTCCCCGGTCGTATTCCGGCCGATCAACCTGTTCAGGCTGTTTCTCGCGCGATGCTGAACAACAGCGCTGGAATTTCCGGAAGCGAGATATGGGGGCGACCCGCGTCTGGGCTTTTCATTGATCATGACCAGTCCCCAAGCGCCTGCTGCCACAGGGTCATCGCGGCGACGGCGGCGGTGTCGGCGCGCAGGATGCGGGGGCCAAGGCTGACCGGGTGGGCAAAGGAAAGGTCCGCAAGGCGCTGGCGTTCGGTGTCAGAAAACCCGCCTTCAGGACCGATCAGGATGGCCCAGGGACCGGCGAGGCCCAAAGGCAGCGCGGACGCCTGCCCGGCGCGCATTTCGTCGCAGAACATCAGCTGGCGACCCTTGGGCCACTGGCCAAGCAGGCGGTCGAGTTTCTGCAATTCGGCGACCTCAGGCACATAGGTGCCGCCGCATTGTTCGGCCGCCTCGACCGCGTGGGCCTGCAACCGGTCCCGCCGGATGCGGTCGGCATTGGTGAACGCGGTCTGGACCGGCAGGATGCGGGCCGCGCCCATTTCCGCGGCCTTTTCGACGATGAAATCGGTGCGCGCCTTTTTGATCGGAGCAAACAGAAGCCACAGGTCGGGCGGCATCTGCAACGGGCGGGTTTGCCGATCGCATTGCAACACCCCCCCGCGTTTGCCCGCCTCCATCACGCGGGCGGTGTACTCCCCGTCCCGGCCGTTGAACAAAAGCACCGAGTCGCCGCCGCCCTGTCGCATGACACCGAACAGGTAATGCGCCTGATCCCGGTTCAAAGGAACCGATTGCCCCTGCCCCAGAGGGTGATCTACAAACAGCCTGATTTTCGCACTCATGAGAGACTACATATGCAAGGCAACGCGCCAACGCCAGACGGTCAGGTTTCGGATGCGCCGCCGGGCAACTGGGTTGACCGATATGCGCCCGCCGTCGCACGACCGTATCTGCGGCTGTCCCGTGCGGATCGACCGATCGGCACATGGCTTTTGCTGATCCCCTGCTGGTGGGGCCTGACGCTGGCGATGCTGGCGGATCAGTCGCCGCGCTGGGAAGACGCGCGGATCGCCCTGGGTTGCGCGATGGGTGCCTGGCTGATGCGGGGTGCGGGGTGCACCTGGAACGACATTACGGACCGGGATTTCGACAGTCAGGTCGCGCGCACCCGGTCTCGTCCGATCCCGTCTGGCCAGGTCAGCGTGAAGGGCGCGGTTGCATGGATGTGCCTGCAGGCACTGCTGGCATTCGGTATCCTGCTGACGTTCAACCGTATGGCGATATCGCTGGGAGTGCTGTCGCTGCTGCTGGTCACGATCTATCCTTTTGCCAA
>CAYGNE010000378.1:0-216 GCA_964351155.1 uncultured Rhodobacterales bacterium
AACCATTGCGGGCTGTTGGGTGCGGCGCGCTGGGTCGCCAGCATGAACCGCATTTCATCAAAATAGGCGCGAGCGTCTTCCTCGGAAGAAAAGTATCCCCCTTTCCAGCCCCAATAGGCCCAAGCCCCCGCCAGACGATCGAAAACCTGCTTGGACGAGGTTTCGCCGCCCATTTCCACATCGACCGTGTCGCCATCGATCACCCAGGTCACCAGG
>CAYGNE010000378.1:226-2556 GCA_964351155.1 uncultured Rhodobacterales bacterium
CACGCACCTTCTTCAGGCGGCTGGGTACGCCGGCCTTGCGCAAGTACTTCTGGGCACTGACATCGCTCGCAACCTGGCTCCAGCTTGACGGAACTTCGATATCGTCCAGACGGAACACGATTGTGCCATCCGGGTTGCGAATCTCCGAGGTCGCGGAAACGAAATCGAGCTCCGCATATGCATCCTGCCCGGTTCTTGTGAATTTACGTTCGATTTTCATGTGCGCTGCCTCTGTCTTTCAGCATTTCCCGACGGCCCTTGTTGGACCCGCACCGGCGTTGCCGGCGCAATCATTGCCCGGATAGCGACCGGCAAAACGTTCCTGGTCCCCTGCCCGGCAGAGGTGTTTCGGCGTGCGCACCGAGATATCCAGTGGTTTTGCTCCGTCCCTACCTAAGTCGCCGCCTCTGGCTTTCACTACCATATTTAGTGGCTAAGCGACCGGCCCACACAACTTGACGTATCTGCACCCATACCGTCAACGCAATTTTTGACAGATTTGTGACTCTTTTCTGTTGACCTTCGCTGACCGAAATCCCTCGAAGGATGAAGGGGTGATTCATCCACAAAAGGTTAACGCGCGGGGTCTTCAAGTTAACGATTTTTTAAGCAGCGGATTTCTGCCAATATACATGGGGCTTGGCTTGCGATACTAAGAAAGCTGATTGCATTTCGCTGCACTGCGGCACATGGCTCGGAGATGATTTCGACGACTGTCGCGCCCCGTCGCAATTCGGTCACACTTTTTTTGGAGTCCCGCATCATGCGACCCAGACCGACCCTGATTCTACTGCTGCTGGGTCTTGTGTCTGGTGGATGCAGCACACAAAATGTAGTACCTGACAACGGAAAGGCTCGCTTCGCAAGTTATCCCGACTCGCTGATTTCCGCCTTTCAATCGGCCTGCAGTGGACCGGCCCAAACCTTCACCCGGCCCAGTCACGACGCCGTGGAGTGCCGCGAGTATCTGCCTCCTGAGCCAACCGCCGCGATCATCCTGACCTATGACGGAACGCCCGAGGATCTGCCACAACTGGTCATCCGCTTCCGAACCCGCGCAGATTCGCCCGGGTTTGTGGTCGAGAATGAGGTGTTCTTGAACGTTCCCCAGAAAAACGGCGATCCACTGCATGTGATTCAGCGCGATGCCCGGCTGAACCGGGTTGTCGGCAAGCTCTACAAGCGGGCGGGCGGAACGCCGGAACCCTGAGCCGCGCGACAAGCGACAAAAGAGAAACCGGCAGACAAAGGGGCAACGCCCCCTCGCGGCATGCACATGTCGTTTCGAATGCGTGCATTGCACCGGATTTGCCAGGCCGATGTCCTGTCAGACCCAATGTAAAATGGTCGGGGCGGCGAGATTCGAACTCACGACCCCCTGTACCCAAAACAGGTGCGCTACCAGACTGCGCCACGCCCCGGACCGTGCGCCTCTCTAGCCGCGCAAATCCGATTTGAAAAGCCCTAACAGGGCCAGACCGGCGAACCGCCTGCAAAAACCGGATGCTGAACTTCGCTGCCTGCCGTGATCCCGTAGGTCCTTGCCAGGCCACCGTTGATCTCGAGCACTGCAAAAACCCGGTCGCCCCCCTCGATGGCGGTCAGGTCGCCGGGGATTGCACTGTCATGCACCCGAGACACCTTGCCAGAGCGGTCGATGAAAATCATGTCCAGCGGAATGAGCGTGTTCTTCATCCAGAAACTCGCTCTTTGCGGCCGCTCATAGACGAACAGCATTCCTGCGCCACGGGGAAGCGTTTCACGATACATCAGACCACGCGCCCGTTCCTGCGGCGTATCCGCCAGTTCGATTGCAAAACGCGCCTCGCCCCAGTCGCCGCGCAACCGCAACTGGTTGTCGCGGCATTCCGCGATCAACTCGATTGCGCCGAACAAGATCATCACGGCCGCCAGGAATATCGATTTCATGGGTTTTTGCTCAGAAGCTACTGATCGGTGCTCAGCGCCATTTCCCAGGCCATCACCTCGGCAGCCATACGTCCACGCTTGCCGTCAATGACACGCATGGCCAGGGCCTCGCCAGGCTGCAGATCGGCCAGGCCGGATTGACGCAGAACCTCGATGTGGAGGAACACATCTTCGGGGCGACCAAAGACATTGGCGAAACCGAACCCCTTGCCCTTGTCGAACCACTTGACCCGAGCCGGCTCCATAGGGGCGCTGCGGATCATGTTTTCATCAAGTTCCGCGAAATCGGTGAGCACAGGCGAGTCATCGCGCGTCGGCGGTGTGATGCTGACGATTTCAACGGCCTGCACGCCGCGTTCCGTACGATGAGTGACGACCTCTATTCCCGCGCCATCGGCAAC
>CAYGNE010000379.1:0-2547 GCA_964351155.1 uncultured Rhodobacterales bacterium
TGCGGGACGCCCGCCGTCAAGATGATCTGACTGCGTTGTTATTTTTGCTATTTTTGTGCTTGATGGTGCCCAGGAGAGGACTCGAACCTCCACGTCCATACGGACACTAGCACCTGAAGCTAGCGCGTCTACCAATTCCGCCACCTGGGCAGGTGTCGTGAAGCGACCCTTTAAGACGGCGGAACTGGGGTGTCAAACGGAATTTCCCGAATCCCCGACACTTCGTTGATGAAGGACGGCCGCAAAGGGGTGAATTGGCCAAAACGCGGCGATTTTGCAGCTTGTTCAAGGGTGAGCGGGGCGGTAGATCGGTGGGGACCCAAGCTGCAGGAGCCCAGACATGTCCAAACTGGTCACAATCTATGGTGGATCCGGCTTTGTCGGGCGATATGTCGCGCGGCGGATGGCCCAGCAGGGCTGGCGTGTGCGGGTAGCGGTTCGGCGGCCGAACGAGGCGTTGTTCGTCAAACCCTATGGCGTTGTCGGTCAGGTCGAACCGGAATTCTGCAATATCCGCGACGATGCCTCGGTTGCGGCGGCGATGCGTGGCGCGGATGCCGTTGTGAATTGCGTCGGGATTCTGAACCAGTCCGGGAAGAACCGGTTTGACGCGGTTCAGGCCGAGGGGGCGGAACGGATCGCACGGCTGGCCGCGCGCCAGGGCATCACGAAGATGGTACATCTGTCGGCGATCGGGGCCGATGCCGAAGCCGACAGCGAATACTCCCGGACCAAGGCCATGGGAGAGGCCGGCGTGCTGGAGCATATGCCCGGCGCGACGATCCTTCGACCGTCGGTGATCTTTGGGGCGGAAGACCGGTTTTTCAACAAGTTCGCCGGCATGACCCGGTTCGGACCGATCCTGGCGATTGCGGCCGGTGACACCCGGTTCCAGCCGGTCTTTGTTGACGATGTGGCGCAAGCCGTGGTCAAGGGCGTTCTGGGCACCGCGGAACCCGGAATTTACGAATTGGGCGGGCCGGAGGTGAAATCACTGCGCGAGTTGATGGCGCAGATGCTTGAGGTGATCCACCGTCGCCGCGTGGTCGTCAACCTGCCCTTTTGGGCCGCGCGTATCGTGGCCTTTGGCTTTGACATGATACAGGGAGTGACGCTTGGTCTGGTCAGCAACGGTGTTCTGACCCGTGACCAGCTGAAGAGTCTCGGACATGACAATGTGGTGTCCGACGGGGCCAAAGGGTTTGGCGACATGGGTATCGAACCGGTCACGATGGGATCGATCCTGCCGGACTATCTGTGGCGGTTCCGTCCGTCCGGCCAGTATTACGAAATCCAGGATTCAGCCCGCAACCTGCGAACCTGAGCCGCCATAGGCATAGATCAGCAGCACCAGGCCCAGCGCGATGCGATAGATCACGTAGGGCGTGAAACTGATGCTGCGCAACAGGCGCATCATCAGGCTGAGGGCAAGCAGAGCGGATACGAATGCCAGACCGGCGGCGATCGCCCCGTCGCGCATCGCCGCGAAGTCCGCGCTGATGGCCACCTCGGCGCCCAGGAGAACACCCGAGGCCACGATGGTCGGGATCGACATCAGCATGGCCAGCCGGGCGGCATCGGTGCGGTCATAGCCCAGTTTTCGTGCGCCGGTGATGGTGATCCCCGACCGGGACGTGCCCGGGATCAGTGAAACCGCCTGCCAAAGACCCATGATCAGGGCGTGCCTGACGGACCACTCATCGGCATGTCGCGTGTTCGCACCGGTCTGATCGGCCCAGTAGAGAACGATCCCGAAAATCAGCATTGTCCAGCCGATGACCGTGACAGAGCGAAGCGCATCGGACAGCCCGGTGAAGTGCAGCACGGCGCCGCAGAGGATAACCGGAATCGTCGCCACGATCAGGCCGAGCGCGAGCCGGGCGCCGGGTGTGTCCACCCGCCCGGTCAACAGGCGCGGCAGCCCCAGGAGGCCGATTTTCACGTCGGCCCAGAAATAGAGCACGACCGCGCCGAGTGTCCCGACGTGAACCGCCACGTCGATCAGCTGCCCCTGGTCTTCCATCCCGGTGAGACCGGGCAGCAGAATCAGGTGACCGGAGGACGAAATCGGCAGAAACTCGGTAATGCCCTGGATTATCGCCACGAGAAAAAGCTGAAACAGGGGCATGTGATGGGGTATCCGGTTTTGCGCGTTGTCTTGGCGTCAGGTATAAGTGCCCTGTTTCAAAAGAAAAGCCGTGATTTAGGTCCGGATCGGAACAAAAAACCACTCTTTTGCAACCCGCTTTCTGCAGAGCAGCAATTTTTTCTGAAAAGTAGGTCAGAACAATTGACTTTTCATCCGTGTCGTAATCGCCTACACACGCGGAACCGTGAAATGAGGAGGGTGCGCCGTGGCAAAACAACCCATGCTGAAGTTCGTCCAGATTGATCGCGACATGCCTACAAAGCGTGAAGCGGGCGCGCGGCGTGCGGATTTCGACGAGATCTATGCGGAATTTGCCGATGCCAAGGCCCGGGAACAATCCAGCCGGTGCAGCCAATGCGGCGTGCCTTACTGCCAGAGCCATTGCCCGCTGCACAACA
>CAYGNE010000380.1:0-2530 GCA_964351155.1 uncultured Rhodobacterales bacterium
GCCCAACGTGTCGGTGCTGTCCGAGGAGACCATGTGGCCGCTGGAAACCGGTCATGTGGACAAGCTGGTGGTGATGCACGGGCTGGAAACCTCCGAGCGGCCCTCGCGCCTGCTCGAGGAATGCTGGCGCGTGCTGGGGCCCGGCGGCAAGGGGCTGTTCATCGTGCCCAACCGCGCCGGGCTGTGGTCGCGCAGCGACCGCACGCCGTTCGGCTATGGCCGTCCCTATACGCTGGGACAGCTGGAATCGCAGCTCAAACAGCACCAGTTCCTGCCCGAACGCCACGCCGCCGCACTCTACCAGCCACCCTCGACCAGGCGGTTCTGGCTGAAATCGGCGACCCTGTTCGAAAAATACGGCAGCCGCCTGCCGCGCGCCTTTCCCGGCGGCGCCTTCATGGTCGAGGCCAGCAAGCGGGTGCAGCCGCCAACCGGGACCATCGTCAAGGATATGGTCAAACGCCCGATCAAGGCGCTGAACGGGCTGCCCGAACCGGCCTGACCGCAACCGGGCCGGGCAACGCCGCGAAACACCGACCCATGGCGCGGAATGTCGCAAACCGGATCACCACGACGGGCCTCCCCGGCCCCGTGTCGGCAAGCCGGAACGCCCGCTTCGCCACCAGGCTCCCCCTTGCCCTTGTGGCGCAGCTGATGCAGACTTGCATGGGGAGGAGGGATGTCTGTTTCACTGCTGGGCCTGTTGGCAATCGGACCAGCGCGGTGCCATGCTTTGAAAGGAGTATGTCATGACATCCAGAACCTCGGGCTCCACGCCACCGGACAACCTGACGCCGCAGGCCATGCCCAGGATCAACAAGGTGACAGCGGATGATATCACCGCGTCGCTGAAAGCCGGGTTTTCCGACTTCCTGGCGCGTCCCTTCATGAGCGGCTTCTTCGGCCTGTTCTACGCGGTTTTCGGAATCCTGTTTGTCTGGAGCCTGGTCTGGCTCGGCAAGATCTGGATGATCATTCCCGCCATCGTCGGCTTTCCGCTGGTCGCGCCTTTCGCCGCCGCCGGGCTTTACGAGATGTCCCGCCGGCTGGACAGGGCAGAGCGTTTCGGCTGGTCCGAAATCCTCACCGTCATGGCCGATCAACGCAAGCGCGAAATGGGCTGGATGGCCTTTGTCACCCTGTTCGTTTTCTGGGTGTGGATCTACCAGATCCGGCTCTGGCTGGCGATCATCCTGCAGAACGCATCCTTCTCGGATGTCGACGGGTTCCTGAACACCGTGTTCTTCACGCCGCAGGGCTGGACCTTCCTTGCCGTGGGCACCTGCGCCGGCGCAATCCTGTCGGCCGTGCTGTTCTCGGTGACCGTCATCGCCATGCCGATGCTGCTCGACCGGGAAACCGATTTCGTGACCGCCATGATAACATCGGTGCGCGTCGTCAGGGAAAGCCCGGTGGTCATGCTGACATGGGCGGCAATCATCTCGGTCACCATGCTGTTGTCCATGCTGCCGGCGTTTCTGGGGCTGATCTTCACCCTGCCGATCCTCGGTCACACCACCTGGCATCTCTATCGGCGCGCCATGCCCCCGGTGGAGGGGTGAGTTGCGCCGCCCTTGTTCCGGCCTGCCCTGGGCCTACCCTGGGCCTGCCCCGGGCCGCCGGATCCCTGCCACGCCACCGGTCCGCGCCGCCCGGAACCGCGCATGGTGCAATCGCGCGCCGCGCCTGTCGGGATTCGCCCAAACCTGCAATCTTGCTGCATTTTTCAAGCAGGTTTTGGGGCGCAAACCGTCGCAGGTCGCCTAAAGCCCTAGAAACAAGGGTTTTCCGCGTTTTCCGTTTAGCGCTATAGGTTGTTGCGGGCAAAGGTACGCTCTGCTACATCCACGCTGATTTTGACGCCTTGCGGGCTGCAAGGTGTATTCACGCCCCCGGACCTGCGCAAAAACGCGGCAACCGGGGCCAAATATCGGAAGGGTGGACGTGTCCGAACCAGCTTCGATTTCCGCCGGCATCGCCGAGCGCTATGCCACTGCGATCTTCGCGATCGCGCAAGAGAGCAAGAACCTGGACGGCCTCGAAGCCGGCCTCGGCGATCTGTCCTCGGCCCTGGCCGACAGCGACGACCTTCGCAGCCTGATCAGCTCGCCGCTGATCTCGCGCAGCGATCAGGAAGCCGCGATCGCCGCCGTCGCCAAGAAAATGAAACTCGACCCGGTGCTCGGCAACGCGCTCTCGCTGATGGCGCAGAAACGCCGTCTGTTCGTGCTGCCGCAACTGATCAAGGCACTGCGCGAACAGCTTGCCGCACAGCGCGGCGAGGTCACCGCCGACGTCACCAGCGCCAAGGCGCTGACCAAGACGCAAACCGAAAAACTGGCCAGCACGCTCAAGGCGCGTGTCGGCAAGACCGTCACCATCAATGCGACAGTCGATGAATCCCTCATCGGCGGTCTCGTCGTCAAAGTGGGCTCGAAGATGATCGACACATCGATCCGCTCCAGGCTCAGCTCTCTCCAGAATGCAATGAAAGAGGTCGGATAAATGGGTATCCAAGCAGCAGAGATTT
>CAYGNE010000381.1:0-2527 GCA_964351155.1 uncultured Rhodobacterales bacterium
AAGATGAAGACGGTTTCACCCGGATTCCACTCGAAGGAAACATCCTCGACCCCGGTGAACGGCCCGTCCTTGGTCTGACACTCGACCCGGAGGCCCCTGATCTGTGCAATCGGCTGATCCAGCACCTGCGTCTCCCCATACATCTGGAAACAGACGCTAAGGCGGTCATGCGGGTGCTGTCAAACCCCGCGATCGGTTTACGCAAAGTCAAGGCTTGCATTTTTCTGAAACTCTGTTTCGATACGCCCCGTAACCGCCGATGGGGAGATCGTGCGCATTTCAGACGGGAAATCCAAATCACGTTTCTTGATACGTGCCTGCCCCTTGTCGCGGCTCAACAGGTCATCGCCAATCCGGCGAAACCGATAAGACACTGAAGTGTCCAACAAGGAGTGAGACATGAAAATCAGAACCCTGTTACTCGGCGCAATCGCGTCCACAGCGCTGGCCCCGATGGCCATGGCGGAACGAGGTGCCGACGGCGAAGTCAAGGTGATCTACTGGCAGGCGCCGTCGATCATGAACCCGTATCTGTCGGGCGGCACCAAG
Organism: uncultured Rhodobacterales bacterium; assembly: GCA_964351155.1. GTDB lineage: Bacteria > Pseudomonadota > Alphaproteobacteria > Rhodobacterales > Rhodobacteraceae > CAYGNE01. The sequence continues at coordinate 550 of CAYGNE010000381.1, forward strand.
GACCTGGAAGCCGCTTCGCTGGTGATCGAACCGCTGGCCCGCTATGACCAGAACGGCGACATGGTGCCCTGGCTGGCCCAGGAGGTTCCGACCGTGGCCAATGGCGGCGTCAGCGAAGACCTGAAGTCGATCACGTGGAAGCTCAAGGACGGTCTGGTCTGGTCGGACGGATCGCCGGTGACATCGGAGGATGTCGAGTTAGCCTGGCAGTATTGCACGGCAGAGGGTGGCGGCTGTGCCCAGTCGGAGAAATACGGCGACGTGATCGCCGTCGAAACACCGGACGCCCAGACCGTGGTGGTGAAATTCGGCGTGGCCAAGCCGTTCCCCTATGGCCCGTTTGTCGGCGCGCAGGCCCCGATCATCCAGAAGGCCCAGTTCGCGGACTGCCTTGGCCCGAAGGCGCCGGAATGCACAGACGCCAACTTCAACCCGATCGGCACCGGCCCGTTCACCGTCACCGAGTTCCGTCCCAATGACGTTGTGACGCTGGCGGCCAACCAGAATTACCGCGACCCGAACAAGCCCGCATTCGCCACGATGACGCTCAAGGGCGGCGGCGATGCCAACGCGGCAGGCCGCGCGGTTCTGGAAACCGGCGAATTCGATTATGCCTGGAACCTGCAGCTGGCACCCGATGTTCTTAAACGGATGGAAGCGACCGGCAAGGGAACCAACATTGTGTCTTTCGGAACGTCGGTCGAACGGATTCTGCTGAACCAGACCGACGTGAACCCGGATCTGGGAGAAGAGCGCGGTACGGCCAAGCATCCCCACCCGTTCCTGACCGACATCAACGTGCGGCAGGCGATGTCGATGGCCATTGACCGCGCGCTGCTGACGGAGATCGGCTATGGCGATTTCGGAAAACTGACCTGCAACGTTCTGCCCGCCCCGGCGATCTATGCCTCGACGGCCAATGATTCCTGCCTGACACAGGACATCGAGGGCGCCAACAAGCTGCTGGACGACGCTGGCTGGGTCAAGGGCGGCGACGGCGTGCGCGCCAAGGATGGTGTGCGCCTGTCGGTCAGTTATCAGACTTCGGTCAACGCGGTGCGCCAGGATTATCAGGCGCTGATCAAGGACTGGTGGGCTCAGATCGGTATCGAAACCGAGTTGCGCAGCATCGACGCTTCGGTCTTCTTTGGCTCTGACCCGGGTTCTCCGGATACGTTCCAGAAGTTCTTTGCCGATGTCGAAATGTACACCAACAACTTCGACGGCACGGACCCCGAGGCCTATATGGCAAACTGGGCCTGCAACCAGGCGCCGCGCCCGGAAACCCAGTGGCAGGGCAACAACATGATGCGCTTCTGCTCGGAAGAGTATGACGCCCTGGTTGCGGAAATGGCCACGACCGGTGATATCGAAAAGCGGGCCGAGCTGGCCAAGGCGATGAACGACATGCTGATGCAGGGGTACTACATCCTGCCGCTGACCCACCGGGGCCGCAACTCGGCCCATGCGAATTCGCTGGGCGGCGTGATCATGAACGTGTGGGATTCCGAACTCTGGAATGCTGCCGACTGGCATCGCAAGAAGGGTTCCTGACCCTTCTGCGCAACACCGCGCCCCGGTACGCCCGGGGCGCGGTTCGCATTCACCATACCCCCTCACGATTGCAAAGGCGCGCTGAATGCTGACCTTCACAATTCGTCGACTGGTTCTGGCAATCCCGACGTTGCTGTTCATCAGCCTTGTCATCTTTCTGCTGCTTGAACTGGCGCCCGGCGACCCGATGGCACAGGTTCCCCTGACGGTCCCGATCGAAGTCAAGGAAAAGATGCGCGAAGCGCTCGGTCTGGGCGAGCCGATGCATATCCGGTTCTGGAAATGGCTGGTGCAATTCTTCTGGATCGAACCGCAGGTTCTGATCGACAACATCTTTGGCACCACCTTTGCCGAAGGCAAACTTCGCGTCATCAGCTGGCAGACCCGCTCGCCGGTGATGGACATCGTCGTGCAGCGTATCCCC
>CAYGNE010000382.1:0-2526 GCA_964351155.1 uncultured Rhodobacterales bacterium
AACATCTACGCCGCATTGGCCGACACGACCCCGCAACAGGTCGTCACCGAATTCGCGGGCCAGCAGTTCGGCGCCTTCAAACCGGCGCTGGCGGAGCTGGCGGTGGCGCGGATGTCGCCGATCTCGACCGAGATGGCCCGGCTGATGAGCGACCCGGCCGAGATCGACCGCATCCTGTCCGCCGGCGCGATCCGCGCCCGCGAGATCACCGCCCCGATCCTGCGCAGGACCTATGACATCGTCGGAATCGTCCCGCCGGCGTCCTGACCGGCGCGAAACCGGCCATTTCCCGCTCTAAGCACGGGCTTATTCACCGCGAATAAGCCCGATGCAAATGGTGTCGCACCCGCCGCGGCCCCAGTTGAAAGGCAGCGACAACAGCTGTTGCCGCGCCATTCAACTGAATCGAGGATGACATGAAACAACTGGCACTTATCGCGCTTCTCGCCGTCGCCGGCCCGGCCCTGGCCACCGAACTCGGCACCGGCACCATGCTCGGCAAAACCGTCGAAGAGGTTCAGGCCAGCCTGACCGGGATGGGCTACGAGCTCCGCAAGACCGAAATGGAAGACGGCAAGATCGAAGCCTATGTCGTCAAGGACGGCAAAAAGGGCGAGGTCTATGTCGACACCGCCACCGGCCTTGTCTCCAAGCTCGAAATGAAATGAGCCGCCGATGTCGGTTTCCCCAACCCATACAGGCGGGCGCGTCAGCGCCCGCGACATCGCCGTCTGGGACCCGCTGGTCCGGCTGATCCACTGGTCGCTCGCCCTGGCGATCCTTCTGAACGGCGCAATCGTCGATGACGAAAGCAAGCTGCATGAATGGATCGGCTACGTTGCCCTCGCCCTTGTGGGCCTCCGGTTCGTCTGGGCGGTCATCGGCCCCCGGCACGCCCGGTTCGCGGCCTTCCCGCCCGCCCCGGGCCGCGCCTTGCGTCATCTGCGCGCGGTGCTGAAAGGTGACCGGACCGTGCACCTGTCGCACAATCCGCTTGGCGCGCTGATGGCCTATAACCTCTGGCTGACCGTGATCGCGCTCGGCGTCACCGGCTACATGATGACGACCTTGACCTTCTTCGGCGTCGAATGGGTCGAAGACGCGCATGAACTGCTGTTCAACTGGCTGATCCTGTCGGTTGCGCTGCATGTCGCCGGCGTGGCATTTGACAGTTGGCGATCCGGTGTCAATCTGGCGCGATCCATGGTAACCGGGCGCAAGCGGATTCCTCTAGGAACGGATGTTGAATGAAGCGACCGGCCTGGTCACTGATCTCAAAGGAACGGCGCGCCGCGGTGCTGGCCGGGACAATCGTCCTGCAGGCGATCTGCGCGCTGTTCTTCATCGGCGACGTCGTCGCCGATTTCCGCCACAGCCAAGGGTCCGGCGGCGTGCATTTCTCCGTGGAAACCGTGGCCGCGGTCGCGCTGCTTGGCGGGGTCGTGGTTCTCATGGTGGAACTGCGCCGGCTGTTGACCCGCATGGACGAAATGGACACCGGGCTGCGCGCCGCCAGCGGGCAGATGGCCGAAGTGATGAACGGGTTTTTCCAGAGCTGGAACCTGACCGGGGCGGAACGCGACGTTGCCATCATGATCCTCAAGGGGCTGGACAACGAAACCATCGCACAGGTCAGGAATACGGCACCCGGCACCAAATCCGCCGCCGACGACCTCCCGGCGCGCTAGGCGCGGCCCGGCACCGGCACGCCGCTGGCTTTCCGCCATGTCCTGAACGCATGGCAGGCACCCGCCCCGCGGCATGGTCTTTCCGATGTTTTCCGACTATGACACGGGTTTGCTGCATGACCTGCACTTCCGAAACAGGATTCCCGACAGATGAGCCGTGCCATTCTGGCGTCATTCGCCAACCGACTTGCCATTCCCGATCTGCGCTGGATGCCGGACGAGGGCCTGACCCCGTCGCGCCTGCGGATCGAATTGTTGTCGGGGCTGACCGTGGCGCTGGCGCTGGTGCCCGAGGCGGTGGCCTTTGCCTTTGTGGCGGGTGTGCATCCGCTGGTGGGGCTTTATGCGGCCTTCCTCGTGGGGCTGGTCACGGCGCTGATTGGCGGGCGGCCCGGGATGATTTCGGGTGCGACGGGCGCGCTGGCGGTGGTGATGGTCGCGCTGGTGGCGCAGCATGGCGTCGAATACCTGTTCGCCACCGTGGTCCTGATGGGCATCCTGCAGGTCTTTGCCGGGATCATGCAATGGGGCAAGTTCATCCGGCTTGTGCCGCATCCGGTCATGCTGGGCTTTGTCAACGGGCTGGCCATCGTGATCTTCCTCGCCCAGCTGGGCCAGTTCAAGGTGCCCGGCAGCATGGAAAACACCGGCCACGGCATGGGTGGCGGCGAATGGCTCAGCGGCACGCCGCTCTACCTGATGCTCAGCCTCGTGGCCCTGACCATGGTGATCATCTGGATCATGCCACGCATCACCCGCGCGATCCCCGCACCATTGGCCGGCATCGGCATCGTCGCGGCGATCGTCATCGCGGTCGGGCTCGACGTGCCCCGGGTCG
>CAYGNE010000383.1:0-2523 GCA_964351155.1 uncultured Rhodobacterales bacterium
GGCTGATCTGGTCGAGGAAGTCGCCCGGATTGCATCTTTGACCAAGCTGGAGGGACGACCGTTGCCGCGCCTGACGCCGGGTATACCAAAACCGGTCATGACAGGAAGACAGCGGCGCGAGCAGGCGGCGCGGCGGACCTGCGCCGCACTGGGATACAATGAATGCGTCAGCTATTCGTTCATCGATCAGGCCAGCGCGGCTCTGTTCGGCGGCGGCGATGACGCCACCAGGCTTGAAAACCCGATAAGTTCGGAGATGAGCCACATGCGCCCGGCGCTTCTGCCGGGTCTTCTTCAGGCTGCGGCGCGCAATCAGGCACGGGGCTACATGGATTTGGCCCTGTTCGAGATCGGCCCTGCTTTTCATGGCGGTGAGCCGGAGGAAGAGCACACATTGCTGAGCGGGCTTCTCGTCGGTCGCACCGGACCCAAGGATGTTCTGGGTGCCTCACGACCGGTCGATGTGTATGACGTCAAGGCTGACGCCGAAGCTGTTCTGGCGGCCATCGGTGCACCGGCCAAGGTGCAGATCCTGCGCGGCGCGCAAGACTGGTGGCACCCGGGCAGGCATGGCAAGATCTGCCTCGGCCCCAAAAAGGTGTTGGGCGTGTTCGGCGAATTGCATCCCAGAGTACTCGCCGCGATGGACATCAAGGGCCCGGCGATGGCGTTCACCATCTGGCCCGATGAGGTACCGCAACCCCGCAAGAACGGCGCCACCCGTGCCGCGCTGGAACTGCGCGACCTGCAGGCCGTCGAACGGGATTTTGCGTTTGTCGTCGACGCCAATATCGAGGCTCTGACCGTCGTCAATGCGGCGGCCGGAGCCGACAAGACGCTGATCGAAAACGTCCGCGTGTTTGACGAGTTCATCGGCGGCAGCCTTGGCGAGGGCAAGAAATCGCTGGCCGTCACCGTCCGTCTGCAACCCACCCGGGAAACCCTGAAAGAAGCCGATATAGAGGCGGTCAGCGCCAGGATCATCGAGAAGGTGACAAAAGCCACAGGCGGTGAATTGCGTGGGTAATCGGAGATGGCCCTGATTTTTGACGGGCCATTGCGTCGGACGCTGACGGGTTGGCCGCTTGTTTCGAAGCGGCCTATCCGGCGCGAGAACAAGTTGTCGGCCTTTTGCCGGTCAGCGGAATCCGACCTGCGCAGGCCAAGGTATTGGAAGGCCGCCCGCTTCCGGCGCCACTTGGATCGACCTCGCCATTCATGCTTGCCCGAAGGTGTTGATTTCCAGGCACATCATGGCAGGCGCGAAACACACGGGGATGAAAACAAGGTCATGATGACCCGCGCATTGAATTAAGCGTCCTCCCTGCGCAAAAAGGCGACCCGGGAACGTATCAGGGATCCCAGAATTTACCCGAGAAAGTGATCACTCCCTTCTTGTCCTTGATCGACAAGTCCCCGTTGACCCGAAGGCCGCCGCCGATGGCCCAACCCGGCTCCTTGTTGACGATATCCCGATACCAGGGCGCCATGTCCTTTTGCCAGACGGGAATATCCGTTTTGTCTTCGGGAACATAATCCTTGAGCTGCAAGCTGATCGCCTTGGAGGTCTTCTCGGTTTCTTTCCTGCAAACCGTAAACAACTGCTTGAGCTTCTTGCTTCTTTCCTTGGACTGTTTCTTGGCCTCAGGCGAGTTGTCTTTTTTCTTTTTGGCTTCCTTTTCCTCTTGAACGAGCTTGCGGGCTTCCTCCAAGGGTTTCTTGGTCTTCTTGGCGAGCTTTTTGACTTCGCCTTGAACCTTCTTCTTGGCTTCCGTGATCTTCTTCTTTGTTTCTTTGTCGGGTCCGGACATCACATGCCCTCCGTAATGACAGGTTCGAATGCGGACAATGTATCACGGTTCGCCGATTTGCTGATTGCCGGAATACCTGACCTGCGCTAGGTCTGCCGAACGCAAGTGGGAGATGGCCAGTGACACTCAGAGTATACCTATCCGGCGAGATTCATACCGATTGGCGCGAGCAGATCGTGAACGGCGCCAGGGATCTGGATGTGACGTTCAGCAGCCCGGTCACCGATCACGCGGCAAGTGATGATTGCGGTGTCGCGATCCTTGGAGAGGAGCCGAACAAGTATTGGCACGACCACAAGGGCGCGATGGTCAATGCGATCCGCACACGCAAGGGAATATCCGATGCCGATGTTGTCGTCGTGCGGTTCGGCGATAAGTACAAGCAGTGGAATGCAGCCTTTGACGCGGGATATGCCGCCGCTTTGGGCAAATCGCTGATCGTGCTCAGCCCGCCGGAGCATCAGCACGCCCTGAAAGAAGTGGATGCTGCTGCGCTCGCCGTTGCCGAGGAGCCTTCGCAGGTCGTGGAGATTCTTCGCTATGTCGAGTCGGGCCGCTTGCCCGGCTAAGCCTGTAGGCGGGCGCGGCGCCGAGGCACCGTTGCCCGGTTTTCAGGTCAGTCCCGTGGGGGGATAGTCAGACCCTTTTGGACCGTAGGCCGTTCAAGGAAGCGGTCGAGATAGGCGATGACATTGGTGTAGCCTTCCCAGCC
>CAYGNE010000384.1:0-2490 GCA_964351155.1 uncultured Rhodobacterales bacterium
AGGCCGGATCACCTGCTGATCATCGGCGGCGGGCCGATCGGAATGGAGATGGCGCAGGCGCATCTGCGTCTCGGGTCAGGGGTGACGGTGATCGAAGGTATGAAGGCGCTGGGCAAGGATGATCCCGAGCTGGCTTCTGTCGTTCTGAAACGGTTGCGCGACGAAGGCGTCGAGATCGCCGAAGACGCCATGGCGGCGGAGATTCGCGGAAAAGCCGGAACAATTGAGGTCGAGACAAAGGACGGGCGTATCTTTTCCGGCAGCCATCTGTTGATGGCCGTTGGACGGTCTGCGAATACCGGGCGGTTGAACCTTCAAGCCGCCGGGATCGATGTAACGCGCACCGGCATCAAGGTGGATCAGGGGCTGCGGACGACCAACCGGCGGGTTTATGCGATCGGCGACATCGCCGGCGGGCTGCAATTCACCCATGTTGCGGGGTACCATGCCGGCGTCATTATCCGGTCCATGCTGTTTGGTCTGCCCAGCAAGGCGAGATCCAGCCATATCCCGTGGGCGACCTATACCGATCCGGAACTGGCGCAGGTCGGTCTGACCGAGGCGCAGGCGCGCGAGGAATACGGCGACAGGGTCGAGGTGGTGCGGTTCCCGTTCAGGGAAAACGACCGTGCCATTGCCGAGCGCAAGACCACGGGACTTGCCAAGGTGATGGTTGTCAAGGGGCGGCCGGTCGGGGCCTCCATCGTCGGGCAGGGGGCCGGAGAATTGATCAGCCTCTGGGCGCTTGCTCTCGCGAACAACCTGAAGATGAGCCAGATCGCGGGCATGGTGGCGCCCTATCCGACATATGGCGAGATCAACAAACGTGTTGCGGGGGCCTATTTCTCGCCCAGACTGTTTGATAACCCTATGGTCAAACGCGCGGTCGGGTTTGTTCAGAAATGGACTCCCTGACCCTGGAAGGGACACCATGTTGAACACGCTTTCGGGCCGGTTTCTCATACTGACCACGGTTTTCGTGATGTTGGCCGAGGTGTTGATCTTTGTCCCGTCTGTGGCGCGGTTCCGCGAAGATTACCTGTTGAACAGGCTGGAGCGGGCGCAGATCGCATCCCTGGCGCTTCTCGCCGATGACATGCTGTCCACCGAGCTGGAAGCCGAATTGCTGGAAACCGCCGGGGTTTTCAACGTCGTGCTTTTGCGCGACGAGGTGCGGCAACTGATGCTGAGTTCGCCGATGACCCGCACGGTGAGCGAGACCTATGACCTGCGGGATGCTGGCCCGGGTGTGCTGATCCGCGACGCGATGCGGCGGCTTTTTACCCCGGGGAACCAGATCATCCGGGTAATCGGCGCCCCGGTTCGCCAAGCCGGGTTGCTCATCGAGGTAACGATGGAAACCGAGCCGCTTCGGATGGCCATGATCGACTATGGATTGCGGGTCCTGGCGCTCTCGGCCTTTATCTCGATCATCACCGCCCTGTTGCTGTTCTGGGCGGTGCGGGTCTTTCTGGTGCGCCCGATCAAGGGCGTTGTCGGACATATGCAGCGCTACGCGGCAGCGCCCGAAGACGCGCGCGGAATCATCCAGCCCTCGGCTGGCGTCACCGAATTGCGCGAAGCCGAAGAAGCTTTGCAAAAGATGCAAACCGAACTGACCCAGGCGTTGAAACAAAAGGAGCGCCTGGCACAGCTGGGCGGGGCAGTGGCCAAGGTCAGCCACGATCTGCGCAATATCCTGACCAGCGCGCAACTGTTCACCGACCGCATCGAAGCCTCGGACGATCCGCTGGTCCGGCGGCTTGCGCCCAAACTGGTCAATTCCATCACCCGAGCGGTGTCACTTTGCGAAAACACTTTGGCCTTCGGGCGTGCCGAAGAACCCGCGCCAGTGCTGGGCATGGTCCGCCTGATGGATATCGTGACCGATGTGATCGACAGCGAACGGCTTGCCGAAGGATGCGAAGACCTGACGTTCAAGGCCGACATCCCGCCGACAATGGCGGTGCGCGCGGATTCCGAACAACTGTTCCGGGTATTGCAGAACCTGGTCCGAAACGCCCGCCAGGCGATCATGGCGACCAGGCAACCGGGCAAAATCACGGTCGCATCCCGCGAAGATGACGCGGCGTGGTGGATCACCGTCCAGGACACCGGGCCGGGTCTCCCGCGGCGGGCGGTGGAACATTTGTTCACTCCGTTTCAGGGAGGCGCACGGAAAGGCGGTTCCGGACTTGGTCTCGCGATCTCTGCCGAGCTGGTGCGTGGCCACGGCGGCACCCTGTCCTTGAAGGAAACACTCAAGACCGGAACGGTGTTTGAAATCTACCTGCCCAAAAGCGACGGCGTGACGCCACCCTTGGTTCGGAACATGGTGAATTCACGTTAGCGAGCCTATCGGATTGGCCTGTTTTTTTCCGGACTTGGCGCTTTCCACTTGCAAACCCGCCGCACCCATTCTACATGCCCCACCTGTGGACCGATAGCTCAGCTGGATAGAGTACTTGACTACGAATCAAGGGGTCGGGG
>CAYGNE010000385.1:0-2466 GCA_964351155.1 uncultured Rhodobacterales bacterium
CGCGCAGGCCTGACCGGTCTGGCCGACAACCAGAAAGTGACATTCGACATCGAAGCCGGCCGTGACGGCCGCGAAAGCGCTGCGAATATCGCCCTGGCATAAGCCACCTCCCGGATCCCGGGATAACGGCTGACCAGACAGACGGGCGCTCCGGAAACGGGGCGCCCGGTTTCGTTCGTGCCCGCCGGGTGCGGGCAAGGGTTCAGCTTGGCCGCGAACTGCTTTATGGGCAGGGGCGAACAGGCGGGAGCGCAGCATGAAGATCTATATCGCCGGACATCGCGGCATGGTGGGCGGGGCGATCTGCCGCCAGTTGGCGGCGCGCCAGGCGGCGGGGGCCGGTATCGAGCTGATCACCCGGACCAGTGCCGAGCTGGACCTGACCGATCAGGCCGCCGTGCGCGATTTCTTTCACTCCACGCGCCCCGACCAGGTGATCCTGGCCGCCGCCAAGGTCGGCGGGATCATCGCCAATAACAGCTACCCGGCAGAGTTCATCTATGAAAACCTGATGATCGAATGCAACGTGATCCACCAGGCCCATGCCGCCGGGGTCAGCAGGCTGCTGCAGTTGGGCAGTTCCTGCATCTATCCCAGGCTGGCGGACCAGCCGATGGCCGAGGATGCGCTTCTGACCGGGGTGCTTGAACCGACCAATGAGCCCTATGCCATCGCCAAGATCGCCGGGATCAAGCTGTGTGAGAGCTACAACCGGCAATATGGCGTCGATTACCGCTCGGTGATGCCGACCAACCTCTACGGGCCGGGCGACAATTTCCACCCGGAGAATTCCCATGTCCTGCCCGCGCTCATGCGGCGGTTTCACGAGGCCGTGGCCGCCGGGGCCGGGGAGGTGGTGATCTGGGGGTCGGGCAGGCCGATGCGCGAGTTCCTGCACGTGGATGACATGGCGGCGGCGAGCCTTTTCGTGATGGATCTGGACGCCGCAACCTATCAGCGCGAAACCCAGCCGATGCTGAGCCATATCAACGTCGGCTCGGGGACGGATGTGAGCATTCGCGAACTGGCCGAAACCGTGGCCGCCGTGACCGGGTTCACCGGGCGGCTGGTGTTCGACGCCGGCAAGCCCGATGGCGCACCGCGCAAACTGATGGATGTGTCGCGGCTGACGCGGCTGGGCTGGACGGCCTCGATCCCGCTCGCGCAGGGGATCAGGGACACCTATGACTGGTTCCTCGCGCAAGGCCCGGACACCCTGCGCGCGAAATAGGCACGTGACCTGCGCCCTTTGGCCTCCGGGCCTGTCTGCTCCGGCCGGTTGAGAAACCGCCGGTTCAAAGAGTGCGGGCGGTCGCGGAGGGGTTCGCGTTGCGCATCCTGGCCCCCCTCGGGGTTTCCCCGCTTGCATCGGGGGGCGTGTTCGGGGGATATCCGGAGGGGCAATGCCCAGGAAGAGCAGGAGCCCGGCCCAGATGATCACACCTGTCCTTTTGTGCGGTGGCTCCGGCACCCGGCTGTGGCCGCTCAGCCGCAAGAGCTATCCCAAGCAATTCGTGCCGCTTGTGGGGGATGAGACCCTGTTCCAGGCCAGCGCGGCGCGGCTCTCGGGGCCGGGCTTTGCGCCGCCCATGGTGCTGACCAATTCCGATTTCCGCTTCATCGTCACCGAACAGCTGGCCGAGGCGGGCATCGACCCGGCGGCGATCCTGATCGAACCCGAGGGGCGCAATACCGCGCCCGCGGTGCTGGCTGCCGCCCTGTGGCTGGCCAGGACCGATCCGGACACGCTGATGCTGGTGGCGCCCTCCGATCACGTGGTGCCCGATGCGGCGGCGTTCCGCGCCGCCGTCATGGCCGGGGTGCCCGCGGCCGAGGCCGGGCAGCTGGTCACCTTCGGGATCAAGCCGACCCATTCGGAAACCGGCTACGGCTATCTCGAACTGGCGGCGGATCCGGGCGACTTTGCCGCCCGCCCGCTGGACCTGAAGCAATTCGTGGAAAAACCCGATGCGGCGCGTGCGCAACAGATGCTGGCGGCGGGCAATTTCCTGTGGAACGCGGGGATCTTCCTGTTCTCGGCCCGGGCCATCATCGATGCCTTTGGCGCCCATGCCCCCGATCTGGTCGCTCCGGTGCAGGCGGCGGTCGATCAGGGCAAGCCCGATCTGGGCTTTCTGCGGCTGGCGCCCGGACCCTGGTCAGAGGCCGATGACATCTCGATCGACTACGCGGTGATGGAACGTGCCGACAACCTGAGCGTTGTGCCCTTTGCCGCCGGCTGGTCCGATCTCGGCGGCTGGGACGCGGTCTGGCGCGAAACCGGACAGGACGGGCAGGGGGTCGCCACCAGCGGCAACGCCACCGCGCTGGATTGCACGGACAGCCTGCTGCGCAGCGAGGACGACTCGCTCGAGGTGGTCGGGATCGGGCTCAGAAACATCATCGCCGTGGCGATGCCCGACGCGGTGCTGGTTGCCGATACCTCGCGCGCGCAGGATGTGAAAC
>CAYGNE010000386.1:0-2461 GCA_964351155.1 uncultured Rhodobacterales bacterium
GGTCAAAGATGCCATCCGGGCGACTTCCTCGACCAGATCACACTCGCCCTGAACGTCGGGCCTCCAGCTTGGAACATGGGCCATGTTGCCCTCCAGCCGAAAGCCCAGACGGGTCAGTGTCTGACGCTGTTCGCTTTCCGGAATATCCATGCCGACAAGACTTTGCACCCGAGCGGCGTCGAGTCTGTACGCCCGTGCATGATCCGGAACCTCGCCTGCGATGACAACATCGGACGGTTCACCCCCGCACAGATCGAGGATCATCTGGGTCGCCAGTTCGAGGCCGTCCAGTGTGAAATTCGGATCCACGCCGCGTTCGAAGCGGTACCGTGCATCAGAGTTGATTTTCAGCGCGCGGCCCGTCAGCGCGATCTGCACATGATCCCAATACGCGCTTTCCAGGAACACGTCGACCGTATCGCTCGTCACTCCGGTTTCCAGGCCACCCATGATGCCGGCAATACTCTCCGGCCCGTTTTCGTCCGAAATCACCATCATGCCCGCCCCGAGCGCATATTCCTTGTCGTCAAGCGCGGTGATCTTCTCGCCGCCCTCGGCGTGGTGAACGCGCAATCCGCCGACCACCTTTGCGGCGTCAAAAACGTGCAATGGGCGATTGCGGTCATAGGTGAAGTAGTTGGTGATATCGACCAGCGCGGAAATCGGTCGCAATCCGATGGCGCGCAACAGGTCCTGCAACCACTGTGGCGAGTGGCCGTTTCTGACACCCCGGATCACCCGGCCGGTGAACAGGGGGCATCCATCAAGCGTGTCGGCGTCAATAGTTACTTGGATCGGGCAGGGGAAATCCCCCGGCACCGGTGTGAATTCACGGTGTTTCAGTGTGCCGAGCCCGCGGGCGGCCAGGTCGCGGGCGATGCCCTCGACCCCCAACGCATCGGGCCGATTGGGCGTGATCGCGATCTCAATGACCGGGTCCACCTTGGCCGGGTCATTCTCTGCCAACCAATCCACGAACCGCTCGCCCACCTCGCCGCTGGGCAACTCGATGATGCCGTCATGTTCTTCGGACAGTTCCATCTCGCGTTCGGAAGCCATCATGCCAAAGCTTTCGATGCCGCGGATCTTGCCCACTCCGATGGTGGTGTCGATCCCCGGCACATAAACGCCGGGTTTGGCGACAACCACGGTAATGCCTTCGCGGGCATTGGGTGCGCCACAGATGATCTGCAACTCGCCTTCGTCTGTGGCGACCTTGCAAACCCGCAACCGGTCGGCATCGGGATGCTGCTCTGCATGCAGCACCTTGCCGATGGTGAAATCCGCCAGCCGCGCCGCCGGGTCGGTGACCTCTTCGACCTCGAGCCCCAGATCGGTCAGGGCATAGAGGATATCATCTAGGCTGGCATCAGTGTCCAGATGGTCTTTCAACCAGGAAAGCGTGAATTTCATCGCATCGGTCCCTGCGGTGGATAGGCGTCGCGGTCGCAATGGCAAAGATTAGGCTAAGGTGCAAGCGTCCGGGTGGGTTTCGCCATGTTTTGCGAGTAACACTAAGCTTTCAATCCTGCATCTGGTCAGCAAGCATTGCACTTGACAGTGCGGGCGCCGCTGTCTTCCATGTTGAGTTTGACCGCTCTGTTTGGTCCGAACAAATTTCCGGGGAAATTTGATATGAGATATTTCTTGTTTTCGGCTCTTATTCTGATGGCGACGGGTTTGATGGCACAAGACCAGAATGAGGTTGCCAAACGCAAATTCGGGAAACACAAGGCTACCGATCCTGAGAACGCCAGCCGGGCGATGCAAGTTTCAAAATGCACAAGGCTGATGCCGATGACCGGGGCTACTTTCATGGGTGGAAAAATCATCGGCGATGGGTGTATGGGATGTTCTGTTTCGCCAGTGTATGTCTGTCCGCCAGTCAAATCTGGAACTGAAACGCGGGGTGCAAGCGGGTTTAAATTCATGCACCGCGAAGGGGCGGATTTCTAGCTCAGCCTTGGCAAGGCGACCCGATTTCTCTACCGGTATTGCCGGGTGGGAAACCAAAGCCTTTTGTCAAATCTGCCACCTGAAGAGCAGGGCCAGGAGGTGCGCAAAAACCACTGGCATGACGGGAACGGCAACCAGCAACCACCAGGTGATTGATGCAGATTGGGGCCGTGCCTCATGACAGCCTGGGCAGGTCTGCCGTTGCCGCCACGAAAAACGTCGACAGTACGGAGATTACGTTTTTCGCTCCAAATACCGCCGCTTGGCCTCTTCCGTCCGTCCATAGTCCCGGACCAAAGCGTCAATCGCCACCTCATCGGACTTGTCGGCATAGCGGAATTCGCTATCCGCATAGCGATTGATTTCCTGCAGCACCATCTCGGTCGTGATGGGCACCCGCAGGTCCTCGATCATCGCCTTCTTGGTGTCATAGTCGCGGAACAGGAACAGGTCAGGGTCTTCCATCCACTCATCGGGCAGTTCGAAATCCATCGCTCGGACCTTG
>CAYGNE010000387.1:0-342 GCA_964351155.1 uncultured Rhodobacterales bacterium
TGGCCGAACGCAAGCAGTTCGGAAAGCCGATCGGGTCGTTCCCGCTGATGCAGGGGAAGATGGCTGACATGTATGCCGCGATGAATTCGTCGCGCGCCTATATCTACGAGGTTGCCAAGGCGTGCGACCGGGGCGACGTGACCCGGCAGGATGCCGCGGCCTGCTGTTTGTATGCGTCCGAAGCGGCGATGACCCAGGCCCACCAGGCGGTTCAGGCGATGGGCGGGGCCGGGTATCTGAACGACAACCCGGTTGGTCGGATAGTCCGCTACGGCAATCTGAGGGATATCGTCGGGAGGACAAGCCAAATCCGCCCAAGTCGGGTTAGTGTAGGAATGAGGA
>CAYGNE010000387.1:352-2098 GCA_964351155.1 uncultured Rhodobacterales bacterium
GAACCAGCGAAATCCGCCGGATGCTGGTCGGGCGGGAAATGATGAACGCGATGAGCTGAAAAAAAACCGGCCCGCATGACCGAGGGAGGACATGCGGGCCGAATTCTGATTGCGGACCAATGGCCCGCGTATCAACGGGGATCAGAAGCGGTGAACATAGGACACGCTGACAACGACCGGATCGATCTCGGCGGTGCCGATCGGGTTTCCGTTCAGCGAGACGTCGGTGTCGATGTCCATCCAGCGCACGTTCAGGCGCATCGCCCCGTTGTCGCTGATCTGGTAATCGGCGCCGGCCGTGACGGCGAAGCCGACGCTGTCATCCAGCTTCAGCGTGCCGAGCGGCGAGGATTCGTCGAAGAACGTGGTATAGTTGACGCCCGCGCCAAGGAACGGTTTGAACGCGGTCCGGGTCGGGAAGTGATAGACCAGCGACAGGGTCGGGGGCAGATGCTTGGTCTTGCCGGCATAGGTGCCAGCGAGACTGACTTCATGCGTGAAGGGCGACGCGGCCAGAAGCTCGATTCCAAGATTGTCGCGGATGAAGTATTCGCCGGTCAGCGACAGTTGCGTATCGTCGTTGATGGTGGCCGGGGCACCGGCAATCGTGCCGTTGTTCGACTTGGGGTTGGCGTTGATCACACCGATACCGAATGTCCAGTCGCCCTGGGACTGGGCGGAGGCGGCACCGGCCAGCGTGGCCAGGGCGGTGGTAAGCGCAAGAGCGGCAATCGTACGTTTCATAGCGGCAATCCTTTGACTTTGGGTTCACTGCGGATTCTGCACGGGGACGCAGTGTCGATCCCTGATCTGGATCAAGAAGCGGGCGTATTACCCTTTGGTAATGCAGGGTATTTCTGCATAGCTGGTATGCGCTCGGGGAAACACATTCTGTGAGCGGAATGAATCGCATACCCGGTTTGACGCCGCAGGGCGGGTGGGACCTGCCCGCGCGGCTGAACCTGGCGCGGCAATGCCTGTCGGGTGCCCCGTCGCGCGTGGCGATCATCGACCTGACCGGGGCGGCACGTCGCGAAATCGCGATTGGCGAACTGTCCGGGATGGTCGACGGGCTGGCCCGGCGGCTGCTGCGCGATGTGGCGCCGGGCGACAGGGTGGGCGTTCTGCTGGGGCAGTCGCCCTGGTGTGCGGCGGCGCATCTGGCGATCTGGAAGATCGGCGCGATTTCGGTGCCGCTGTTCAAGCTGTTCAAGCGGGATGCGTTGCAGAGCCGCATCGGAGATTCCGGTCTGGGGCTGGTTCTGACCGATGCCGAAGGCCGGGATGTTCTGGGTGATATTGCCACGCCGCTGATCGCGGACCGGGTCGGCGAGGACGGCGGTGCGGTTGCGTTCGCCGATACCGGCCCCGAGGATCCCGCCGTCCTGATCTATACAAGCGGCACCACGGGCAGCCCCAAGGGCGCGCTGCATGGGCATCGCGTTCTGACCGGCCATTTGCCGGGCGTGTCGCTCAGCCACAATCATCTGCGCGATGGCGATTGTCTCTGGACCCCGGCGGACTGGGCCTGGATCGGCGGGCTGTTCGACGTGCTGATGCCGGGGCTGGCGCTGGGGGTGCCGGTGGTGGCGGCGCGGATGCGGCGCTTCGATGTCGAAGAGTGTCTGAGGATCGTCTCGGATGCATCTGTAAAGAATGTCTTTTTTCCGCCCACGGCGTTGCGGATGCTCAAGGCCGGCGAGGCGCGGATAGGCGGTTTGCGCTCGGTCGCCTCTGGCGGCGAGC
>CAYGNE010000387.1:2108-2451 GCA_964351155.1 uncultured Rhodobacterales bacterium
CGGACTGGGCCTGGATTGGCGGGCTGTTCGACGTGCTGATGCCCGGCCTGGCGCTCGGTGTGCCGGTTGTGGCCGCGCGCATGGAGAAGTTCACCGCGCAGGGTTGCGCCGATATCGTGGCCCGGGGCGGTGTACGCAACGTGTTTTTTCCGCCGACCGCGCTGCGGATGCTGAAGGCGGCGGATCGGGCGGTTCCGGGCCTGCGCAGTGTCGCCAGCGGGGGCGAACCTCTGGGGGCCGAGATGCTGGACTGGGGCCGGCGCGCGTTCGGGCTGGAGATCAACGAATTTTATGGGCAGACCGAATGCAACATGGTGGTGTCGTCCTGCTCTGACGATTTCCC
>CAYGNE010000388.1:0-2449 GCA_964351155.1 uncultured Rhodobacterales bacterium
GCGAACATCAGCCACGGCTCGACCGCCATGCTGCCGGTCGCGGCCAGCCAGCCGATCACCGGCGGAAACGCCCCCGCCGCGCCACCGATCACGATGTTCTGCGGCGTCGAACGCTTCAGCCACATCGAATAGATCACGACATAGAAAAAGATGGTAAAGGCCAGCATCAGGCCGGCCAGCAGGTTGGTCGCCAGCGCCAGCATCGTCACCGACAGCCCGGCCAGCCCCAGTCCCAGCGCCATCGCGTCCTGCTCGGACACCTTGCCGGCGGGAATCGGGCGATTCTTGGTGCGGCGCATGATCCGGTCGATATCCGCATCCCACCACATGTTCAGCGCGCCCGACGCGCCGCCCCCGATTGCGATGAACAGAACCGCACAGAACCCGATCAGCGGATGCACCGGCACCGGCGCCGCCATCAGCCCGACAAAGGCCGTGAACACCACCAGCGACATGACCCGCGGTTTCAGCAGGGCAAAGAAATCGCCAAAGCCCGCCTCGTCCTCGCGGATGCCGGAACTGTAGCTGACGTCGCTCATCTGTCGTCCTTTGTTACAAGGGTGCGCATCCCTGCGCACCCCGGATCAGGGTCAAATCCCGCGCGCCACCGGCGCAGGCAGGCCGGTCTCAGTCCGCCGCGGCCAGCGTCACGTTGCGCGGCGTTCCGGCATATTCCTCGATCGCGCCCTGCAACCATTCCTCATAGGCTTCCTCGCTGACCACCTTGACGGTGATCGGCATATAGGCGTGGTCCTTGCCGCAGAGTTCGGAACACTGGCCGAAATAGATGCCTTCCTTTTCGGCGGCGAACCACAGTTCGGCCAGGCGGCCCGGCACCGCGTCCTGCTTCACGCCAAAGGCGGGAATGGTCCAGGAATGGATCACGTCCGCACCGGTCACCTGCATCACGATGGTCTTGCCGACCGGCACAACCACGGCCGTATCGGTGGCCAGCAGATATTCGTCCTGGCTATAGCCGGCCTCTTCCAGGTCCTCCCTGGCCAGCAGGAACGAATCAAAGGCAAAGTCGTGATCGATGTATTCGTAGCCCCAATACCACTGGTATCCGGTCACCTTGATGGTGATGTCCGCCTCGGGAATTTCCTGCTGCTTGAACAGCACCGGAAGCGAGAACGCACCGATGAAAATCAGGATCACGATCGGGATCACGGTCCATGCAACTTCCAGCGGCGAGTTGTGGGTAAAGCTCGACGGGTTCGGGTTGGCACGGCGGTTGAACCGCACGATCGCATAGATCAGCAAGGCGGTCACAAACACGCAAATCGCTGTAATGATTACCAGAATAAGCCAATCCAGCGATTGCTGGTCACGGGCCAGTTCAGAGGCCGCCGGTTGAAAGCCCATCTTGCCGTCGATCGGCGCGCCGACGATCTCGAGCCCCTCCTGTGCCATTGCGGGAAGAGCCGAAAGGGCGGTCAACAGCCCCGAAAGCGAGAAAGCATTCTTCATGTTCTGTCCTGATCGTTTGATCGCGTTGTTTTATCTGGCACAAGCGTGAATCAAATGAACGCACCTGCCCCGTTGTCTTTGCCGCATGTAGAAATCATATTCCGCGAACCAGATAAAGACACCTGATTGCGTCAAACGGACGCTTTTTTGATTTAGATCAAGTTGCGAGGCCCCTGGCGATGACAACCGCGCCCTTCCGACCCTTTGAAACAACCCTGTCCCGCAACGAGGCGCTGCAGACGCTGCGTGCGGCAACCGACGGGGCGGATGACGGCGAAATCTTTGCCGAACGGCGCGAATCCGAGGCGCTGGTGTTCGATGACGGGCGTTTGCGCACCGCAAGCTACGACGCCTCCGAGGGATTCGGCCTGCGGGCGATTCGCGGCGAGGTCACCGGGTATGCCCATTCCACCGAGATGAGCATTTCCGCGCTCCGGCGTGCGGCTGAAACCGCGCGGCTCGCCGTCGGCGCCGGCGGCGGCAGCCTTGCCGACGCCCCCCAGCCCACCAACCGGCGGCTCTACACCGACGAAGACCCGATTGCCGGGCAGCCCTTTCCGGTCAAGATCGAAACCCTGCGCGAGATCGACGCCTTTGCCCGTGACCTGGACCGCCGGGTGGTTCAGGTCTCGGCCACGCTTGCCGCCTCGCTGCAGGAAATCGAGATCCTGCGCCCGGACGGCACCCAGATGCGCGACGTGCGCCCGATGACGCGGGTCAACATATCGGTCATCGTCGAACAGGACGGCCGCCGCGAAACCGGTTCCGCCGGGGGTGGCGGGCGCGTCGGGCTGGACGGGCTGATCGATCCCGCCGCCTGGCAGGCCAAGGCGCAGGAAGCGTTGCGCATCGCGCTGGTCAATCTCGATGCGGTGCCCGCCCCTGCCGGGGTGATGGAGGTCGCGCTTGGCCCCGGATGGCCCGGTATCCTTCTGCACGAGGCCATCGGCCCCGCGCTGGAGGGGCATTTCAACCATAA
>CAYGNE010000389.1:0-2447 GCA_964351155.1 uncultured Rhodobacterales bacterium
ATGGGATCTGACTTCGCGCACGAAACTGCTGGAATGGGCCGAGGCGCACCAGATACCCATCGCCAAGGACAAACGCGGTGAAGCGCCGTTTTCCGTTGACGCGAACCTTCTGCACACCTCGTCCGAGGGCAAGGTGCTCGAAGATCCCGCACAGGACGCGCCGGACTACGTCTATCAGCGCACAGTCCACCCCGAGGACGCACCCAACGAAGCGGAATTCGTCGAAGTCGGGTTCGAGAAAGGCGACGCAGTCAGCATCGATGGCGTGCCGATGAGCCCGGCCGATATCCTGACCCGTCTAAATGAGCTTGGCGGCAAGCATGGGATCGGACGGCTCGACCTTGTCGAAGGCCGGTTTGTCGGCATGAAATCTCGTGGCATCTATGAAACACCGGGCGGCACCCTGTTGCTCGAAGCACATCGCGGGATCGAGTCGATCACGATGGACCGCGGGGCCATGCACCTGAAAGATCAACTGATGCCGCAATATGCGGAGCTGATCTATAACGGCTTCTGGTTCAGCCCGGAA
The DNA here is from genome assembly GCA_964351155.1 of uncultured Rhodobacterales bacterium. Lineage (GTDB taxonomy): Bacteria > Pseudomonadota > Alphaproteobacteria > Rhodobacterales > Rhodobacteraceae > CAYGNE01. The sequence continues at coordinate 530 of CAYGNE010000389.1, forward strand.
CGCGAAATGCTGCAGGCCGCTATCGACAAGAGTCAGGAACACGTGACCGGAACTGTCCGGCTCAAGCTCTACAAGGGACATGTCCGCACCGTTGGACGTTGGTCCGACATGTCGCTCTACTCCGAAGAGCATGTGACCTTCGAAGAGGACGCCGGCGCCTATGATCAGAAGGACGCGGCGGGATTCATCAAACTGAATGCGCTGCGCCTGCGCCTGATCGCCATGCGCAACCGTCGTCTGAAATGAGCGACGAAACCGACGCCGACCTGTTCATCGAAGCCCAGGACACGGTTTGGGGTTCGGTCGTCACAGAACTGAAAGAGGGTCGAAAGACCAGCCATTGGATTTGGTTCGTTTTCCCGCAACTTGCGGTTTTGGGTCAATCCGACATGTCGCAGCTTTACGGGATCCATGATCTGGCAGAGGCGCGGGCCTATCTTGCAAACGACACGCTCTGCGAGCGGCTGGTGAGAGCAAGCGAACTCATGCTGACCCATCGCGGCAGAACCGCAGAGTCGATTCTGGGCGATGTGGATGCCATGAAACTGCGGTCCTCGATGACCTTGTTTTCTTCCATTCCGAACGCGCCGCCGGCCTTCTCCCGGGTTCTGGATGCCTTTTTTGATGGCCAGCCCTGCGATTTGACCCTTCGGGCGCTTGGCTAGATCGCCACGGATTTCAACCGCTTGTAGATCGGCATCGCCTGATCCAGGACTTCCTCCAGATGCGCGGGTATTTGTGGCAGCGGGCCTTCGGCCGCGGCGAAACGGGTACTGTTCCAGACCGAACCGTACCAATGCGGCGCCCACGCACCGTCTTCGGGGTGCCCACCGCGAGGCCAGGACAGCATCTTTGGCGTGAATGGCAAACCGATCGTCGCGCAAAGCCGTTTCAGCATGTGTTCGGGATTCTTGCGGATATCCGTGCTGTCGATCACCACCGGGCTGCCCTGCCATCCATTGACCTCGTCAAACAGCTGTGCCTGTTGCACAAACCCGATATCTTCCAGTGTCGGATTTTCCCGTTTGGAGGCATAGCTCGCGATGACGCGCGCAGGGTGACGTATCAGGAAAACGTTGACCATGTCCCGCATCCAACTCCTGCTAACCCCCGGGACCATGTGATGGGTCATGTGTTTCTGATAATAGTGTTTGGCGCCATCCGGGATCGGCCCGGTGATCTGGGCAATGACATCGTTGGCCTCACATGGCTGTGCTGCCAGAATCTCCCGTCGCATCGGATGATCCAGACCGGTCGCCGTCAGGTAGGCTGCATAAAACGGTTCATCGACAACGGCACAATCGCCACGTGCGCCAAAAGAATACATCATCGCCGTCGAAAGATTGCGTGGCCCGGACCACATCGCAATTCGCATTCGCATCCACCCCATGTTGCAAGCGTTTCGTCGATCCGGGGCACGCTATGATGATGCGGGGTCACCGCCAAGCGGTAAATTCCGCTCACCTCGCCGTGACAAGCTCATTTGTCCTCTTGTCGCCGTCACATTGCAAAGTCACGCTCTCGCCAAAATGGAGGTGCAACATGAGTGCATTCGACAATCTTCGTCAGGTCACGCTGATAGCCCTGATCGCAGCGGCGATTTTCCTGCGCCACGGACCCGCCCATGCCGGTGAACTGCAGACCCTGACCGTGGCCGGCGGTTGCTTCTGGTGTGTGGAATCGGATTTTGAAAAGGTCCGCGGGGTCACAGGGGTGGTTTCGGGATACACGGGCGGAACAACCGCGAACCCAACATACAAACAGGTGACCAATGGTGGTACCGGCCATTACGAAGCGGTCGAAATCACGTTCGACCCCGATGTCGTCGACCGTGCCACGCTTTTGAACATGTTCCTGCGTTCGGTCGATCCGACCGATGCCGGTGGTCAATTCTGTGACCGTGGCGATAGCTATCGCA
>CAYGNE010000390.1:0-2426 GCA_964351155.1 uncultured Rhodobacterales bacterium
CACGTGCTGACCGCCGAGCAGGTGCCGCAGCATATCGCGGGCGCCATGTTGTCCGCCGGTTTCGGTCCGGTCATGTTCCTGGTCATCGTCAATGTCATCCTGCTGATCGGCGGCCAGTTCATGGAACCGTCGGGATTGCTGGTGATTGTCGCGCCGCTGGTGTTCCCGATCGCCATCCAGCTTGGCATCGACCCGATCCACCTGGGCATCATCATGGTGGTGAACATGGAAATCGGAATGATTACCCCGCCGGTGGGACTGAACCTGTTCGTCACTTCGGGTGTTGCCGGCATGCCGATGATGAGCGTCGTGCGCGCGGCACTGCCGTTTCTGGCCGTGTTGTTCGTGTTCCTGCTGATCGTGACCTATGTGCCGATCATCAGCACGTTCCTGCCAAACACCTTCATGGGGCCGGAAGTTATCGTCAAATAGTGCGCTGCCGCGCATTTCGCAGAACAGAAATCAGACAGGCGTCGCCCAGGATTCCGGGCGGCGCCTGTTTGAACGTGGGATTTGGGTATTTTTCACCAGAAAGAAGCAGGATAGCGGCAGGCTGGCGCGGGTTTGGGCATGAAGGTTTGGACGTTTTGGCCAAGCAGGTCGCCGCGGTTGAAGATCAGCGTCGGCTGATAGAGTTTGTCGATCTGGCGAAACCGCTATGCCAGCCGTGGTTTGAAACAACCTGTTTTGGCAAAAAAGTGTGCGATAATATCGGATTACCGGCTATGCGCTGTTGCACAGGGCGGTGACGATGGGTGAGAAATCGGACGCTCTGAGGCTGGCGCCGCCCACGAGAGCGCCGTCTACATCGGGAACGGAAAAGATGTCATCCGCATTGGAGCCTTTTACGGAGCCGCCATAAAGCAATCGGACCGACCGGGCGACACCGGCACCGAACCGGCGTTCCAGACGGGCGCGCATGAAGCCGTGCACCTGGCCGATCTGGTCCATTTCGGGGACGAGGCCGGTGCCGATGGCCCAGATCGGTTCGTAGGCGAGCACGAGATTTTCGCCGGTGGCCTGATCGGGAACCGACCCGGCCATCTGTCCGGCGATGATGTCGAGCGTGTTGGCGGCCTCGCGTTGGGCCAGGGTTTCGCCGACGCAAACAATTGTTATCAGGCCATTTTCCATGGCGGCGCGGGATTTTGCGCGAATGTCCTGGTTGGTTTCGCCGTGATCCTGGCGCCGTTCGGAATGCCCGGTGATCACCGCGGTGGCGCCGGCATCGGCCAGCATGGGGGCGCTGATGTCGCCGGTATGGGCACCGTTTGCGGCTGCGTGGCAGTCTTGCCCGCCGATGGAAATCGCCGTCCCTTCAAGGGCTTGCGCGGCGCGGTGGATCAGCGGGGCGGGCGGGCAGATCAGGATGTCGCAACCCGGGTCGGGATGGGTGCGGGCCAGTGTCTGAAGTTCAAGGAGATCGGCAGAGGTGCCGTTCATCTTCCAGTTTCCCGCCGCGAGTTTCCTGCGCATGGCCGTGCTCCTGTCTGCCGGTTTTCCCTGTCTTATCACGGGGATAGCTGCGATACAATCAGGGCCGGGGCCGCGCGGTCAAGGTCAGGTCCTGGCGTTGTCCATGGTGTCGAACTTGATCGATTCACCACAGCCGCAGGCTTCGGAGACGTTGGGGTTATTGAACTTGAAGCCGGATTCCAGAAGACCGGTTTCATAGTCGATCTCGGTCCCGAACAGGAACATCTGGGCCATCGGGGCGATGAGTACGCGGGCACCGTCCTGTTCCACGATTTCATCATTGGGGTCACGGGTTTGCACGTATTCCATGGTGTATTCCATGCCTGCGCAGCCGCCTTTCCTGACGCCGATGCGCAGGCCGGAATGGCCTTCTGCCTGCATCAGTTTCACGATCTGGGCAGCGGCTTTGGGAGTCATTGTGACGGCCTGTTTCCCAGGAATGCCGAACATGTTTTTCCCTTTCCTTGCAGACGGTTGCGCCGGTTTCTTACATGAAGCCCAGTTCGAGCCGGGCCTCGTCGCTCATCATGTCCATGCCCCAGGGCGGTTCCCATGTGAGATCGACATCGACCTGTTTGACACCGGGAATCGGGTCGATGGCGTCGGCCACCCAGCCGGGCATTTCTCCGGCGACGGGACAGCCGGGCGCGGTCAGGGACATGATCACGCGCACCTCGTTTTCCGGTGATATATCAATGGTATAGATCAGGCCCAGCTCGTAGATATTGACCGGGATTTCCGGGTCATAAACGCTGCGGCAGGCCTCGACCACCTGATCATAAAGCGGATGATCGGTGGTGGAGGGCGCGATCAGCGGCGCGCCTTCGAGCGGTTCGGGAGCGTGGGTCATCGGGGCCTCGGGCATTGTTCCTGACTGATTATATAGGGAATGGACCGGTCGGCGTCCAGTGCCCCCTGTGCCAGGCGTACAGATCGCGTGCAGATCGCGT
>CAYGNE010000391.1:0-2402 GCA_964351155.1 uncultured Rhodobacterales bacterium
CCATGCGTGTCAGCGTTGTCGCCACCGGCATCGACGCAAGCGAAGTGAACACCGATATCCCGGTGCCGCGCCGTCCGATGTCGGCCCCGCTGCGCCAGACGGTATCCGCCGAAGAACCGGAAGTGGTTCCGACGCCGGAACCCGTGTTCGAGGAACCGGCCGTGGCGATCGTTGCCGAGGCCGCCGAGGAACCGACGCTGTTTGAAGGCATGGATGTCGAACGGGGTGCGGCACAGGAACATGTGGCCGAAATGGATGAAGCGGGCGCCGCGGACGTTGCCGATGACGACGGCCTGCCGCCGCCGGCCTACAAGCCCCGCGTGCCGTCTTTTGAGCCGCAGACCGAAGCGCTTGACGCTGACCCGGAGAGCTTTGTCGCGCCGCGCGCGCCGGCCCCGGGAACCCCGTCGCCAGAGGCAATGGCGCGGTTGCAGCACGCTGTCAGAAATGCCCCGTCGGCGCCGCAACGCAGCGGCGCGACAGCGGCGGAGAAACCACGATTCAGTGTCAACTCGCTGATCAACAGGATGACCGGTCACGCGGCGGACACCCCGTCCGAACGCGGTGCCCAGCCACTGCGTCAGCAGCCCCCGATGCGCCAAAGTGACCTTGCGGAACATCGGGCGGAAGAGTCGGATCCGGACCAGGAACGGATCGAAATTCCGGCATTCCTGCGCCGTCAGGCCAACTGAAATCATAACAAAGCATGCAGGAAGGGCCACCAAGAGGTGGCCTTTTTTGTTTTAAAATCAAAAACTTGAACTTTGAGCGGCAGGGTTCTGCCGATTTGTTACAGCCATGTTTCATTTGGTTGCAAAGATTGAGTTGAGACCTGCCCGTCATCTCCTTAACTGATCTCACGCCGACCCGGTTGAGGTTGGAGAAATGCTGATGAGGCAAGTTTTGCAGAATACGCTTAGAGCTTCGGTTACATTTGAAGGTGTCGGCCTGCACAGCGGTGCACAGGCCCGCATGGTGCTGCGTCCGGCGCCCGCGGGTTTCGGCATTCGATTCCGCCGCACCGATATCGAGCTTGGCAACGCGGTGATCCCGGCCCTCTGGGATCGCGTGGACCGCAGCCCCCTGTGTACCCGTCTGGAAAACGAGGCCGGTGTTTCGGTTTCGACCGTTGAGCACGTCATGGCGGCGCTGGCCGGGTGCGGTGTGAACAATGTTCTGATCGACATCGACGGTCCCGAGGTTCCGATCCTTGACGGCTCCTCAGCCCCATTCGTGCGGGGAATCATGTCGCGTGGGATACAGGGCCAGTCGGCCCCGGTGATCGCGGTCGAGATCCTCAAGCCGGTCACGGTCGAAAAGGACGGCGCGCGCGCCACCCTGCTGCCGGCGGATGGGTTCGAGATTGAATTCCACATCGACTTTGAGGATTCGGCGATCGGCCGTCAGAGCAAGGTTCTGGACATGCGCAATGGCGCGTTTGCCCGCGAGCTGTGCGACAGCCGCACATTCTGCCGCCAGGCGGATGTGGACACGATGCATGAACACGGGCTGGCGCTGGGCGGAAGCCTGGACAATGCGGTTGTGGTTGACGGCGACGAGGTGCTGAGCCCGGGCGGGTTCCGCCATGCGGATGAAGCGGTGCGCCACAAGATGCTGGACGCGCTGGGCGATCTCGCGCTTGCCGGCGGCCCGATTCTTGGCCGTTATGTCGGTGAGCGGGCGGGTCATGCGCTGACCAATACGCTTTTGCGCGAAGTGTTCGCGACCCCGGGCGCGATGCGGATGGTGGTCTGCGATGCGGAAAAGGCTGCGGCCCTGCCGGGGCAGGGCCTGGTCTGGGCGGAAATCCCGCGGGTCGCCTGAGCGACCGGCCCTGCCGATGTCCGTCTGGCCCCAAAGGATGGCCATAAGGCGTTTTGCACCGGAAATTAATGTGCTAGACCCGACCGGAAACGGGGGTATTCCCCGCAGAACGCGACGAGGTCAGTAATATGTTCGGTGGCAAGTCATGGGCCGGTTTCCTCGGGGCCTTCCTACTCCTGACAGTTCTGGCGGCCTGTTCGGGTGGCCTGTCTGCGGATCGCACCCAGTCGCTCGAGGCATTTGCGCCCGAACAGATCTTTGAGCGGGGAGAGTTCGAACTGTCCCGCAGCCGGACCGATGACGCGGCCTATTATTTCTCGGAGGTCGAGAGGCTTTACCCGTATTCCAGCTGGGCCAAGCGCGCCCTGATCATGCAGGCCTATTCGTTTCACCAGGGCAAGGACTATCCCAACAGTCGGGCGGCGGCGCAGCGTTTCATCGACTTTTATCCGGCGGACGAGGACGCGGCCTATGCCCAGTACCTGCTGGCGCTGTCCTATTACGACCAGATCGACGAGGTTGGTCGCGATCAGGGCCTGACCTTTCAGGCCCTGCAGGCGTTGCGGACCGTGATCGAG
>CAYGNE010000392.1:0-2401 GCA_964351155.1 uncultured Rhodobacterales bacterium
AGGAGACCGGCGAAGAGGCCAAGAAAGAGGAACAGCCCGCGGACTGATCTGCGACCAGTTCTGGATATCGGGGCCCCGCTGGTGACAGCGGGGCCTTTTTGTTGCGTGCTGATGCCGGGAAAAGGTCGCGCGTGCGGTCAGTACACTCATAACGCGAAACTTTACGTGGCGTCATGATTCAAAGCGAGGATCTTTGGGGGCGCTGTCTCTTGATCGCTCTGGTTTCAAGCGTCTGAATGAAGCATCTTGCATACACCAATTGGGAGGGAAACATGAAAAACGTACTGATTGGCGTGATCACCACGATCGCGCTGGCGACGCCTGCAATGTCCAGCAGCCTGACCGACGTCTATTCAAGCTACTACGCGTTTGGCGACAGCCTGACGGACGATGGCAAACTGGGGTTTCTGTCTGCTCCGAGTCTGGAGGGGCGGTTTTCCAATGGGCCGACCTATGCCGAGTATATCGAAGACCGGTTTGTGGCCGCAGGCCGGGATACCGGCAACCTTGCTCTCGGCGGGGCAACCGCGGGCGACGTGAACCTCGCACCACTTGGGGCGCTGTCCACCTTTTCCGGTCAGATCGACACGTTCAAATCCGCACTGGCGGCCGGGTTCGGGCTGCCGACCAAGCTGGCACCCGTGCCCGAGTTCAAGCCGACCGGCCCGGCACCGGGCGCAAACCCGCTGGTTTCGGTGCTGTTCGGTGCCAATGATTTTTTCCAGGGCCAGAGCGTGATCGCCGCGGCCAACGCGGTGGCGGACGGAATCCGCGCCATCGGGGCGATCGCCAGCCACACGTTTGACGACTTCCTGGTTCTGAGCCTGCCGGATATCGGTGGATCGCCGGCCTTTGCCGGTGCCGGATCGGCAGCCGCGACCGCGGCGACCGACCTGTTCAACGCGCAACTGGCGCTCAATATCCTGGCTCTTGAGGCCGAGGGCTTCAACATCATCGGCTTTGATACCATGGCGGTCGTGGACGACATTCTGGAGGATATCGCAAGCGGCGGGACCAAGTACGGCATCCTGGATGCGACCACGCCCTGCACAGTCAGTCTTTCGGCTCCGGGGCCAAGCTGTCTGGATCTGGGTATCGACCCTGACACCCTGCTGTTCAGTGACGCGGTCCATCCCAATGCCGTCGCGCATCGGCTTTTGGGTGAACGGGCCCTTGTCGCGCTGGAGGACAACCTGGCCGCGATTCCGGTTCCGGCCTCGCTGCCGCTGATCCTGACGGCTTTTGCTTCGCTGGCACTGATCCGCCGTCGCCGTCGCGCGGCGGCCTGATCAACGACTTTTTCCGCTGCCCGGAACAGACGTGCCGGGCAGCGGCGCTTCGCCTCGCTTTTCCAGCAGGGTGAATTGCGCTAGGCAGAGCCATGCGCTCCCTGATCATCCACATGAGTTCGAGCACCGCGCGGCGGCCAAACGCCGAGCGACTGCTTGCGACCTTGCCGGGTGCGGAACTGATCGAGGCGGTGAACGGGCGCGATCCCGGGCAGATCTCCGATGTGTCGGTCCATCCCGGAACGCTGTACCGCCCGCATTACCCGTTCGCGCTTCGCCCGGCAGAGATCGGGGTGTTTCAAAGCCACCGCAATTGCTGGCAAAGGATCGTCGAGCAGGGCTGGGATTTCGCGCTGATCGCAGAGGACGATCTGCAGGTCGATCCGGAACGCCTGCGCCGTGCGCTGGACCTGATCGAGATTGCCGGAACGCCGGACATGTATGTCCGCCTGCCCGTGAAACAACGCGAGGCACCGGTCACAACACTCGCCCAAGACGGAGATGTCCGGTTCGTGCTGCCACGGGTCGTGGGGCTACAATGCATTTGCCAGGTGGTCGGACGGGAGGCTGCCGCGCGATTGCTGGACGTGACCGCGTCGATGGATCGTCCGGTCGATACGCTGCTTCAGATGCACTGGGTCACGGGCCAGCCGGTTCATACGATCCTGGGAGCCGGAAACGCCGAAATCGCGGGCGAGATCGGCGGGTCGACCATACAGACCAAATCGCCCACGGGAAGCAAGCTGATGCGCGAACTGCGGCGGATGAGATACCGGGCATCCCTGCACCTGCACCCGCAACGCGGCTGAAGGCTGCCGTGATTTGCCCGAATGGCCGTTCGGGCAGAGGGGCGTACCCCTCTGCCGGATCAGGTTCAGGCCGGCGCCTTGGTGCGGCGCAGGTAGGGGAAGATGGTTTCGAACTCGCCGAATTTTTCCTTGGCGTCCGCGTCGCTGACGGTGGGCGGGATGATCACGTCCTGACCCGGAACCCAGTCTGCCGGGGTCGCGACACCCTTGCCATTGGCCATCTGCAACCCGTCCGGCGCCCGCAGGACCTCGGCAAGGTTGCGGCCGACATTGATCGGATAGGTCATCGGCAATTTCAGCTGC
>CAYGNE010000393.1:0-2376 GCA_964351155.1 uncultured Rhodobacterales bacterium
TCGTCGCCCATTCCCCAACACAAGGCCTCGATGTGGCGGCACAGGCCTTTGTACATTCGGAGTTGTTGAGAGTCGCCTCAGAGGGGGCGGCGGTTCTCATGATCAGCGAAGACCTTGAAGAGATCCTGACCTTGTCCGACCGGATCGAAGTCATCAGCCGCGGCCAGGTCCACGCAGGCCGAACGCCGCGCCCTTCCCGCACCGAAATCGGCGAGATGATGCTGGGCCATGCTTGAACGGGTGACACTGGAACGCCGCATGGCAGTGCCGGGACGGCTCAGGGTAGGGTCCTATTTGGCGGCGGTCGTGCTTGCGGTCACCCTGTCCTTGGCGGTTCTGGTGACCGCGGGTGTGCCGACCGGTGCACTTTTTGAGGAGTTGGTCGTTCAGGTCTTTCTCACTGCTCCCGGCATCGCACGCACCCTGACCATGGCGACACCGATGATCCTGGTCGCGCTCTCGGCCGCACTGTGTCTCAGGATGAAGTTCTGGAATATCGGGATAGAAGGGCAGGTCCAGCTTGGTGCGATCTTTGCGACTGCCGTCGCGCTCTTTGACATCGGAGGGTCCTTCCGGCTTCCGGTAATGCTAGTTGCCGGGGCTGTTGGAGGCGCATTCTGGATCCTTGCGCCTGTACTTCTCAAAATCCGCTTGGGCGTGAGTGAGGTGATCGTCACCCTTCTGATGTCGAACATTGCATACCTTCTGGTGCAGCACCTTCTGTTCGGTCCTTTCGGTGACCCTGCACATAATTTTCCGACCTCGCCGGTTTTCGACGCGGGGGAGCGCCTGCCGCGTTTCGGGTTCGGCGACGTGAATGCCGGTCTTGTGATCGCATTACTGGCCGTTCTTGCGGCGGCAGTCATGGTCCACCGGAGCCGGTTCGGCTTTGCCGCGCGCTTTGCCGGCGACAACCAGAAGGCCGCGCGTGCACTTGGCTATGACACAAACCGCATCCTTCTGACGTCGATCGTCCTCGGCGGTGCCGCGGCGGGGCTTGCCGGTGGCGTCATCGTCACCGGGACCGAGTTTCGACTTTCCCTCGCGGTTGGCCTGACCATGACCTTCAACGGCATTGTCATCGCGGCACTGGCGCGGAACGAACCCGTGTGGATACCGCTTGCAAGCATTTTCATGGCGGGACTCAGTGGGGCGGGCGCGTCTTTGAAGGTCTTTTACGGAGTGTCTGAGGGGGTCGTCCTCGTCACGCAGGGTATCGTGCTTCTTTCGCTGGTAACCTGCCAGTTCATCACAACCTACCGGGTCAAGATTGCAAGGCGGTCGGCACCATGATCATGTTTCTGACAGCCTGGCTTGGCAGCCTGCCCACTTTCATGACTCCTCTGCTTCTGGCGTCGCTGGGCCTCCTGATCTGCGAGCGTGCAGGCGTTCTAAACCTCGGGGTCGAAGGTGTGATGGCTGTGGCTGCGATGTCGGGGGCGGCAGCCTGCATGCAGGGGATCTCGCCGGGATGGGCACTCATCTGCGCTGCGGCTGCGGCACTGCTCGTCAGCATTCCATACATCGTGGCGGTTGTGGCGTTTCGCGCACCCCAGATACCGGCGGGGCTTGCGCTCGTGGCTATCGGACTCGGGGCCTCAATGGCCCTGGGACGTGATTTCGCACACAAGCCCTTCTCCGGTCTCTCCGATGTCCCCATGCCAGAGGTGCTGATCAGCCTGCCCCTCGTCGGGCGCCTGTTGTTCCAGCAGGACGCCGTGGTCTACATCGCACTTGTACTTGCCGCGCTTGCTTCCGTTTTCCTTTTCCGCACGCGGGCCGGGCTGATGCTGCGAGCGACCGGCGAAGACCCCGCCACAGCCGACACAGTGGGCGTCGACGTCTCGTTGGTGCAGGCGCTCGCATTGGCTTCGGGCAGCCTGCTGATTGGCCTTGCCGGAGGCTACCTCTCGGTAGCAGGAAGCCAGATCTGGACCGAAGGCATGGTGGCGGGGCGAGGATGGATTTCTCTCGCGCTAGTTGTTTTCGTCCAGTGGTCGCCCACCCGCGCGATCGCCGGCGCTGCGCTCTTCGGCGGCGCACAGGCTTTCATTCCACGGCTACAGGCGCTCGGCCTTGAGGTCCCGATCTACCTTCTGTCCATGTTCCCGTATGTCCTGACGATCGCCGTGCTGCTGGCTGCGTCACGCCGGGCCCGCGGGCGGCAGCAAGAGCCTCTTGGTCTTGGTAAAGTTTACATTCGCCAGGACAGATAGAGGCGAAGCTTCAAGGGCGTGCCGCACAGGGCGATATCTGCAGTGGGCTGTTCTTCGCAGAACATGGCCGGAAGCACGGTACGCGTTTGCGCCGTACAGCTGATCAGGTGGATACTGACCACTGTTTGTCGGACGAATTTGCCATGACTGCTTCGGGCTC
>CAYGNE010000394.1:0-2363 GCA_964351155.1 uncultured Rhodobacterales bacterium
CACACCTTGCCGCGAAGGCACCGGGTGGATGATGCGGGTCATGGACCGGTTGGTAAAGGGCGAGGCGGAGATCGAGGAAATCGACATGCTGTTCACCGTGACCAAGCAGGTCGAAGGCCACACGATCTGTGCGCTGGGCGACGCGGCGGCCTGGCCGATCCAGGGCCTGATCCGGAATTTCCGCGACGAGATCGAGGACCGGATCAAGGCGCAGAAGACTGGCCGTATCAGCGCAGTGGCAGCGGAATGAACGAGCTTGCACACATAACGCCCATTTTTGACGCGCCGGGGTTTCCCGGGCGGGCGAGGTGAGCGCGATGTGGCCATTTGGCAAGAAGGCCGGGTCAGGCGGCGCCGGTGGGCGTCCGGCGTTCGACGGTGATATCGCGTCCTTCGCCTATGCCGGCGCGCCGCCGGAAAACCTGTCGGAACTGAGCGATCTGGAACAGCTGTTCTGGAGCAAGAATGGCCCCATGGTGCATAAATGGCATCATTACTTCGAGATATACGACAGGTACTTCTCGCGGTTCCGGGGCTCTGGTGTCCGGATGCTGGAAATCGGTGTGTCAAAAGGCGGCTCGCTCGATCTCTGGCGCCAGTACCTGGGGCCGGACGCGGTGATCTATGGCATTGATATCGATCCTGATTGTGCCCGGTATGACGGTATCAGCGGCCAGGTCCGCATCGGGTCACAGGCCGATCCGGACTTTCTGGCCTCTGTGGTCGACGAAATGGGCGGTGTGGACCTGATCCTGGACGATGGCAGCCACGACTCCAGGCATATCCGGGCGTCGCTGACCGCGCTGTTCCCGCGCCTGAGCGAGAATGGCGTGTACATGATAGAGGATCTTCACGCTGCTTATTGGCCAAGCTATTCAGGCGGTTACGGGTCGTCCATCGGTTTCATGGCCGATGTCAAACAGATCATTGACGATATGCATCACTGGTATCACGATCAGGGGCAGAGGCATGTGGCAACCCGCGATCACGTCGCCGGGCTGCACATCCATGATTCCATTGTCGTGATCGAGAAACGGCGGGTGACAAGACCGACGCACAGCCAGCAGGGCGAAACCCGCGCCGGAACCGACGGGCTGACAGAGGCAACGGAGTAGGCGATGATCAGGCTTTCCATGATATCCCTGATCTGCACGGCCTTGGTCGCCTTGGGCGGTTGTTCGCGCGACGATCCGAACCAGGTGGCCTTTGACGGCGTGCTGTTCAAATCCAAGACCGGTGCGATCGACAAGAAGGTGTCGCGCGCGGATTTCACCGTGACCGTCTTTGAGGTGTCCCAGTCACTGGATGGCGCGCGCGCGGCGGCCGGCTACGAAGGCACGAAATACTGTGTCACGAACTATGGGACGTCGGACATCGAATGGACCGTCGGGCCAGAAACCGAGCCAGGCCGACTGGCTGTCGTGGACAACGCGATCACCTTTCAAGGGCGTTGCGATCCATGAGTGTGAAACGGCAAATACACGCGGTTTCTGACGCTTGTTATTGCATAACAGGCGCGAATTGCGCCGGTCTGGGTCTTCCTGAATGGAGGACCTTGTCATGACCTGTCTGAAACCTGTTCTTCTGACCCTGGCGATTTTTGCAGCGGTGCCCGCGGTCAGTGCCGAGGCCAAGCCGCATTTGCGGGATGTGCCCGAGATCGAGAACACGCTGTTCACCGTGGCGCTGGCCAACGAGGTGGGCAAGAAATGCGACAGCCTGCGTGGGCGGCGCATCAAGGGGTTCAACCTGTTGCTCAAGCTGCGATCCCGGGCCAACGCGCTGGGATATTCGGATGACGAGATCCGGAGCTTTGTGGAATCCGAAACCGAAAAGGCCCGCATGCGGGCCAAGGGCGAGGCCTATCTGAAATCCAGGGGTGTCGACCTGAACAATCCTGAAACCTTCTGCGCGTTCGGCCGCGCGGAAATGGCGAAATCCAGCGCGGTCGGCGCGCTGCTGAAGGCGAGATAGACCATGTCTGACCTGCGCAAGATCAACATTGACGGAACCGAGATCGAGGTGGACGGGGCGATGACCCTGATCCAGGCCTGTGAGGTGGCCGGGGTGGAAGTGCCGCGGTTCTGCTATCACGAGCGCCTGTCGATCGCCGGAAACTGCCGTATGTGTCTTGTCGAGGTCGTGGGTGGCCCGCCCAAGCCGGCCGCGTCCTGCGCGATGCAGGTGCGCGACCTGCGGCCTGGCCCTGAGGGTCAGCCGCCGGTGGTCAAGACCAACTCGCCCATGGTCAAGAAGGCGCGCGAAGGCGTGATGGAGTTCCTGCTGATCAACCATCCGCTGGATTGCCCGATCTGCGATCAGGGCGGCGAGTGCGATTTGCAGGATCAGGCAATGGCCTATGG
>CAYGNE010000395.1:0-2351 GCA_964351155.1 uncultured Rhodobacterales bacterium
ACCGAAGGTCTGACGTTGTTTCCGGAATCGTTCGAGACGCCGCCGCCTTCGCTGATTGCTGTCGAGCTCGGGGCGGACGGGCTGGATGCATCCGATACGCCGGACGGGCAACAACCGGAGCAGACAAATACCGGCTTCGCAGCCGAGCCGTCCGACATCCGCGAAGTCATTGGTACGCGTGTCAACATGCGCGACGGCCCCGGCACGATCTACCCGGTGATCGCCCGCCTGGGAATCGGCAACCAGGTCGAGGTGCTGGACGACAGCGGTACGGGTTGGTTGCGTCTGCGCACCTTGCCGGACAAAAGGCTGGGCTGGGTGTCCTCTTCACTGGTCAGCAAATCATCGAATTAGAACGCGTGGCACGCAAAGGTTGCAGGCGGATCGACCAGTTGTCATAGCTTGGCCGACAAGAAACCAACCCGGGCCATGCAGATCATGCAGAAATCCATTTTGATAACCGGATGCTCCTCGGGCATCGGGCTGGACGCGGCGCGCACCCTGCGGGAACGGGGATGGCGGGTATTCGCCTCCTGCCGCCAGCAGCCGGATTGTGACCGCCTGAAGGGCGAAGGGTTCGAAAGCCCCCGCATCGATTACTGTGACACCGAAAGCATTCACACTGGCCTTGAGCAGGTGCTTGACGCAACCGGCGGAACACTTGACGCGCTCTTCAACAATGGTGCGCACCAGCTTGCCGGCCTTGTCGAGGACCTTCCGACCGACGGGCTGCGCGCGATATTCGAAGCCAACCTGTTTGGCTGGCACGAACTGACCCGACGCGTCATTCCCGTGATGCGGGCGCAACGGTCGGGGCATATCGTCCAATGCTCGTCCGGACTCGGGTTTGTCGCGATCCCGTGGCGGGGCGCTTACACCGCCACCAAACATGCGCTGGAAGGGCTGAGCGACACGATGCGAATCGAGCTGAGGGACACCGGAATTCACGTGGTGCTGATCGAACCGGGCCCGATCACCACCATGTTCCGCGAGAAAGGCATTCCATATTTCGAGAAATACATTGACTGGGAGAATTCGCCGCGCCGGTCCGATTACGAAACCAGACTGTTGCCGCGCATGTATCACGGCAGCGGGCCTGATCGGTTCGAGCTTCCCTCCAGCGCCGTCACCGGCAAACTTATCCGAGCCCTGGAAAGCAACGCACCCAATCCCCGCTATTACGTGACCACCGCAACCTATATCGGCGGCTACCTCAAAAGGATCCTGTCCAGCCGGATGATCGACCGCATCGTGTCGCGGGTTTGAAAAAACCGGTTCGCTTTTGCCGATCCTGCCGCTAGATGACTTTGCAGGCGCAGAGAGCATGCGAGGGCATCATGGACGATCCGCTTTACATCGTGATCCTGCTGGCAATGGCAGCGGTCGTCATAATCCTGGCAATCGGCATCGGCGGATTCGCCAAGGGTGGCACTTTCAATCACAAATACGGAAACAAGATGATGCGGTTGCGCATTATCGCCCAGTTCATCGCGGTTGTCCTGATCGTGTTGTATTTCTGGCTGAGCCGTTCGGGGGGGTAGGACCATGGTCGTTCTGAACAAGATATATACCAGGACCGGTGACAAGGGTGACACAGCCCTGGGCAATGGGGATCGCATTGCCAAGCATTCGCTCCGGGTCACCGCCTATGGTACGTCGGACGAATTGAATTCGACCGTTGGAGTGGCCCGCCTGCATTCGGAAGGCGACATGGACGTGGCCCTGTCGCGGATTCAGAACGATCTCTTCGACCTGGGCGCCGATCTGTGTCGTCCCGACATGGAGCGCGATGCCGAGGCAGAGTATCCGCCACTGCGCATGATCGACAGTCAGGTTGAACGGCTTGAGGCGGAGATCGACGCAATGAATGCGGGGCTCGAACCATTGCGAAGCTTTATCCTGCCGGGCGGCACTCCTTTGGCGGCGCATCTGCACATCTGCCGGACGGTTGCGCGCCGGGCCGAACGCCTGGCCACCGAACTGGCGACGGGCGAAGCCGTGAACCCCGCCGCGGTGAAATATCTCAATCGGCTCAGTGACTGGTTCTTTGTCGCGGCACGGTTTGCCAATGGCGGCGGCAAGGATGACGTTCTCTGGGTGCCTGGTGCGAACCGCTGACCGGTTCGGCACTCCGATCCGCCGGATCGTGAGCCGAAAAGCGAAAAATCCGGTGGATGGGAAACAAACGCGACGTCCACGGGACATGACGTGACGATTTTACCCTGTTTCCCGCCGCCCTGCCCCGCTATCAACTGCGGGAATCTTTTGGACCGAGTCGTCGAACTGGCTTGGGTTTTTTGAGGAGAGAACCGCAGATGAAGGTATTGGTGCCTGTCAAGCGCGTGATCGAC
>CAYGNE010000396.1:0-2345 GCA_964351155.1 uncultured Rhodobacterales bacterium
TGGCCGCCTGAACGCTCAGAACCCGCGCCCTCAAACCCGGAGGCAGCCCGCCGCCAAACCAAGCCGCCATGGCACCGAAAAGGGTGACAATCAGCACCCACAGCAACATGGAACCCTCGTGGTTTCCCCAGGTTCCGCTGATCTTGTAGAGCATCGGCTTGGCGGAATGACTGTTCATCACCACCAGCTTCAGGCTAAAATCCGAGGTGACAAAAGCCCATGTCAGCGCGCCAAAAGCAAAACCGGTCAAGAGAAACTGCAGCGTCGCTGCTGGTTCGGCCAGCGCCATCCAACCAGCCCAGCGGTTCCGGGCCCCAATCAGTGGAACCACCACCTGAACGATGGCAACCAGAAAGGCGAGGATAAGGGCGAAGTGGCCAAGTTCGGTAATCATGGGGCAAGGTATACGCCCCTGCCCCGGTGCGGCCAACGGATTTCGCCGGTCTGCGCGGTTCACATTGTCGCAACCCACGCTGCATTTGTGTCACGCGTCGTTCAGGCGCTGCGCTTTGACCGCCAATCCTCCAGCGCCGGGTTGTCTTCCGGACTGAGAACCGCAACATTCAATTTTGCATCCGGACCGGGGTCGGCCGCACCGGGACTGTCTGCGCGCATTCGGTCCAGAATGCCAATATTTTCAATAACCTGCGGCGCCCGCGCCATTGTCGCCGCGATGTCGCGCTGAAAACTCTGCGACTTCATCTGGTGGCGGGCCCCGAAGTAAAAGGAAACGATGACCCCCAACAACCACCACAACGGTTCAGGCACCAGCGCAATGCCCTGCATGCGCGCCGCAAACCAGAGCGGATCCACCATCGCCGCCACGAAAAGTCCGAGTGTTCCAAGCGCCAATGCCGGACGGGGCAACCGGTTGAGTCCATCCATGAAGCGGTCGAACACGCCTTGCCGCGGCACCTCGAATTCGGCCCCGAACTGGGACATCGCTTGTCCCTGGACCTCGTGCGCCCGACGCGCACCGGACTCGGCGTTCTCGGTGAACACCTCGACCGTTTCCTTCACCACGTTGCGTCCGTTTCCGAACATCAAGGCCAGAAATCCCTGGATCAGCCCCATGCTGCCACCCTCCGTTGAAATTGTGCCTGCGACAGATGATATTTCGGCGACAAAAACTCCTCTGCACGCTTGATCCAGCCGCCCTTACCCCCTTGCCGGGTGCGCGCATATTTCCTGCTGGCTGCACGACGGTCGGCTATGCGGAAATAGTAGTTCCGCCGGGCCACTCCATATGCATCGCGCAAGGCCATCGCGTCCGGTGCCGCCGCATCTCGTGCCGCGGTCAGCGTCTGCGGACCGATCGCCCCGTCAACGACAACCGAATACCCCATGTCCTTCAACATGCGTTGCAGGATTTTCACCGCGTTGCCCCCAGCATTGACATACATGTCAAACAGGCTCGGTTGCAGCGACGGCGGCATCTCGGAAATCCGGGGTTTTTCAAAGTAGTGCCGGATAAAGATGTCAACAGCCTGGCTCCGGCTCAGAGCCCGGACATCCGAAACCCCGATAATCCCGTCACCGGTCAGGTCCAGGCCAAGCCTGCGCATGGTGTGGATGGTCACGCCGTACTTCGTGGCTCCGCCCGGGTCGTCCGGGTCATTGACGAAACCACCCTCACGGGCAACAATTTCTTCTGCAATTTCTCTTACGGTCTGCATGGCAGCCTCCGGAATGATCGCCGGATAGGCTGTCCACAAATGGTTAACGTGCGCCAATCACACCGCACGGTCCCGCTTGTTTCTGGTCAGAAATACCTCGCCGCAGCCAACAACCGGCGCTGGCGTCAGCTGTCGCCCGGATCCTGGTAGACACCCTGCTCCTTCAGGGCATCCACCACTTCCTTGGGCATATATGTCTCGTCGTGTTTTGCTAGAATTTCAGATGCTTGGAAGACGCCATTCACGTAACGTCCGGTGCCAACCATGCCTTGGTTTTCCGCGAACAGGTCGGGAAGAACGCCGGAAAAACTGACCGGAACCGATGCGCCGCCATCGGTCACGGAAAAGCGTACCGTTTCACCCTGGCCACGCACCAACGTCCCTTGTTCGACCAGACCACCGATTCGGAAAACTTCGCCCGGGCCTGGCGGTTCTGCCACGATCTGGCTGGGCGCGCGAAAATAGTTTATTCCGTCCTTCATCGCGTATCCGACGAGACCCGTGGCAAGAATCAGAGCCAGCACGGCCACCATGATGACCTGTATGCGTCGCTGCTTTTTAAGGCTTTTCATCTATATCCTCACGGAAATAGCGGGGCCATCATCAGGCCCGTGGTTTCATCTTCACCTAACATCAGGTTCGCGTTCTGCAAGGCTTGCCCACTGCTAC
>CAYGNE010000397.1:0-2345 GCA_964351155.1 uncultured Rhodobacterales bacterium
GCGGATGCCGTTTCACTGATCAACACGGTCAGTTCGATCACCTCGGTCAACCTCGATACGATGAGCCCGGAACCGTCAATCGATGGCAAGGGCAGCCATGGCGGATATTGCGGTCCGGCCGTCAAGCCGATTGCGCTGAACATGGTTGCGGAGATCGCGCGCGATCCGGAAACGGCGGGTTTGCCGATCAGCGGAATCGGCGGGGTCACGACATGGCGGGATGAGGCCGAGTTCATGGCCCTGGGATGTGGCAACGTGCAGGTCTGTACGGCGGCCATGACCTATGGTTTCAAAGTGGTGCAGGAGATGATTGCGGGCCTGTCGCAATGGATGGACGAGAAGGGACACCGGTCCACCGCCGATTTTGTCGGCAGCGCGGTGCCCAACGTGACCGACCGGCAGTATCTCAACCTGAATTACATTGCCAAGGCGAAGATCGATCAGGACTCCTGTATCAAGTGCGGCCGCTGTTATGCAGCTTGCGAGGATACCAGCCACCAGGCGATTTCCATGGGCGAGGGCAGGGTGTTCGAGGTTATCGACGAGGAATGTGTTGCCTGCAACCTGTGCGTTGACGTCTGCCCGGTGGAAAACTGCATCTCGATGGTGCCGATGCAGCCGGGTGAAACCGATCCGCGCACCGGCAAGGTCGTGCAGGGAGAGTATGCCAACTGGACGACGCATCCGAACAACCCGGCCGCGCGGGCGGCGGAGTGACCGCCCGGGCTCAGCCGCGCGGCGTGAGCAGCCGGGTATAAAGCGTTTCCAGAAAATCCGGCGCGCTGTGGAATGGGTCCTCGTCGGTCAGAACGGCGCGGATCTGCACGTCGAAATCCGCGTAATGCTGGGTCAGGGACCAGATCGAGAAAATCAGATGATAGGGATGCACGCGGGCGATTTCACCGGCCTTGATCCATGCTTCGATCAGCTGGACCTTGGTGTCGACGAGCGATTTCAATTCGCCCGTCAGCGCGGCATGAATCCGCGGCGCCCCCTGGACGATCTCGTTGGCAAACAGCCGGCTTTCGCGTGGGAAGTCCCGGCTCATTTCCAGTTTGCGGCGCACATATGCGAGGATTTCGCGCAGCGGTTCGCCCTGCGCATCAAGACCCCGCAGAGGATCCAGCCAGGTGTCCAGCAATTGCTCCAGCAACGCATTGTGGATCGCTTCCTTGGACGGAAAATAATACAGCAGGTTGGGTTTGCTGAGACCGGCGGCAGAGGCAATCTGATCGACGGTCGCCCCGCGAAATCCCTGGGCGGAAAACACCTCCAGCGCCGCGTCCAGAATAGCGGCGCGGTTTCGGGTTTGAATTCTTGTGGCTGCGCGGGGAGGGGGCATGGATGGCGTCCTTGGCTGCCTGTTGTCTGACGGTTGGGCGGTGCATTTCGCCTTAGGGCGCGTCAGCTTCTTGACTGCGCACCCTGCCGTGATAGCGTCGGTTTGACCAGTTGGTCAAATCATTCAAGGGAACGCGGTCCATCCGCAGGGGGAGAAACATGGCAGCACCGGCGCAGAACCTGAAGATCAATGGGGAGCGGCTGTGGGACAGCCTCATGGAAATGGCCAAGATCGGCCCCGGCGTGGCCGGTGGCAACAATCGTCAGACCTTGACGGACGAGGATGGCGAGGGCCGAGCGCTGTTTCAGAAATGGTGCGAGGGCGCGGGCTGTGCGATGGGGCTCGACCAGATGGGCAACATGTTCGCGCGCCGCGAAGGAACCGACCCCGACGCGCTGCCGGTTTATGTGGGCAGCCATCTGGATACGCAGCCGACCGGGGGAAAATATGACGGCGTGCTGGGGGTACTGGGGGGGCTGGAAATCATCCGGACACTGAACGATACCGGGATCAGGACCCGGCATCCGATTGTCGTGACCAACTGGACCAATGAAGAAGGCACGCGCTTTGCGCCGGCGATGCTGGCCTCGGGGGTGTTTGCGGGCGTCCATACCCAGGCCTGGGCCTATGCGCGCGAGGATGCCGAGGGCAGGAATTTTGGCGACGAGTTGAAGCGCATTGGCTGGCATGGCGAGGAAGTGGTCGGCGCGCGCAGGATGCACGCGTTCTTTGAGCTTCACATCGAACAGGGTCCGATTCTGGAGGCCGAAGGGAAAGACATTGGCGTTGTCACCCACGGTCAGGGGTTGAGCTGGACGCAGGTCACGGTGACCGGCAAGGACAGCCACACCGGGTCGACCCCGATGCCGATGCGCAGGAATGCCGGGCTGGGAATGGCGCGAATCCTTGAAAAGGTTGACGAAATTGCCTGGAGCCATGCGCCGCACGCGGTGGGGGCGGCGGGTCATATCGACGTCTATCCGAATTCGCGCAACGTGATCCC
>CAYGNE010000398.1:0-2328 GCA_964351155.1 uncultured Rhodobacterales bacterium
GAGAGGTGCTGCTGTGGGAGAGCTGGCTGCGCCACGAGGTACCGATGAACCTGGCCGAGGACGACCGCATCAGCGTCAGCTTCAACTATGGCTGGGCTTGACGCCCGGACGTTCCAACCGCTTGCAACATATCGGAAATACCGGATTCGGCAAACCCGCCCCGCCGCCTGTGACGGCGGGGCGCGGCGATGATCAGGCGGGTGTTGGCCAGACGAAATCCGGGCGCAGCGCCTCGTAGACCGGGCGTCCGTCGGCGGGTTTGTCATAGCCCTTGGAGGTGTCGTAGAACGCGTGGTAGGTCGCCTCGGGGAAGTCGGCGACGCTGTAGCCCATGACGTTGGGAACGGCGACACGGATGCGTTTCTGCTTGTCATCCAGCATCAGGGCCGCGCCGCATTCAGAGCAGGTGCACAGTTCAAGCGGGCCATCGGGGTTGTCGGCGTTGAACGGCTGGCGGTTCATCTTTTCTTCGTGGTCCGCGGTGAGGTCGGCGTGGTTGAAAAAGGCCACGTGCGTTGTCTGCTGACCGGTGACGGACTTGCAGACATTGCAATGGCATTCATGGTTGTCGATCGGCTCGGCACTGGCCACGATCTTGACGTGGTCGCACCCGCCGGAATACGGGCTGGACATGTTCAATCCTCCTCATTGTTGGCGGGCGGACGCGGTGCCGCCCGTTCTTTATGGGACGCGAAACGGCGCGGAAAAGCGATACGAACTTTAGACTCGGGTGGCGCGGCGGCGGCCGGAAAGGTTCGGGAAAGGTTAACGAAAAACCGCGCCGGGGGCGGGGAAGGCCGCGAATCGCCCGGTTAACAAGGGCGATGCGGGCCAAATCCGGCTGTGCCAGGCGTACAGACCGCGTACAGACCGCGTGCATACGCGGGTGGCGGATTGGCCGGGTTAACAGGGCGTGCGCAGGCCGGCGCGGTTCCGGGTGTGCTAGCCGCGGTCGCTCTTGCGGTCACGCAGCAGCGACTCGATGGCGTTCAGCCGGTTCAGCACCTCGTCACGGTAATGATCGGTGGCCTTGTCGGCATCGGCGTGATGCGCATCCTGCATCGAGTTCACGATCAGGCCGACAACCAGGTTCACCACCGCGAAGGTGGTGATCAGGATGAAGGTCACGAAAAACGCCCAGGCATAGGGATAGATCTCCATCACCGGGCGCACGATGCCCATCGACCAGCTTTCCAGCGTCATGATCTGGAACAGCGAGTAGGCGGACCGCCCCAGGGTGCCGAACCAGTCGGGGAAACCCGCGCCGAAGAGTTTGGTGGCCATGACGGCACCGACATAGAAGATCAGGCCCATCAGCAGAAAGACCGACCCCATGCCCGGCAATGCGTTGATCAGGCCCTCGACCACGCGGCGCAGGGCGGGGGCGACCGAGATCACCCGGAAGAGGCGCAGTATCCGCAGGGCACGCAGGACCGACAGCCCGTGCGCCGCGGGGATCAGCGATATGCCGATGATCACGAAATCAAAGAGGTTCCAGCCATTGGTGAAGAACCGCAGGCGCCGCGCAAATATCTTGATGCCGATTTCCAGCACGAAGATCACGAGGCAGATCCGGTCCAGCGCCAGGATCAGCGGCCCGGCCAGGTCCATCGCGGCGACCGAGGTTTCAAGGCCGAGAAGCAGCGCGTTGAACAGGATCACGCCCAGGATGAAGGTCTGGGTCCCAGGGTTGGTGACGAATGCGCCGAGGCGATCCCGCAGCGCGGGTCGGGATGGGGTCTGTGTCATGACCGAAGATATGGTGCGCCGGGCCGGGGTTCCAAGATCGGATCGGACCGGAAACCGGCGCACCGGCGGATTCCGGCGGTAATCGGACAGCCAGGTCTTGACCGTTTCACAGGCGTTGATCCGGCGCATCGGCAAACCGTGAAACTTTCCCTTGCCCTCATCCTGCCGACCCCCTATAGAGCGGCATCCTGTGATCGCCCGGGTTGCCCCGGGGGATTCGCATGTCTGTCATTCATCCACCAGGTCAAAGGTGACCCGTCCCGGGGCCTTCTGGTGTTTTGAGAAAAGGAAAAGGCGATGAACGCCAACGAACTGCGCGAAAAGACGCCGGACCAGCTTCGCGAGGAACTGGCCAGTCTGAAAAAAGAGAGCTTCAACCTGCGCTTTCAGCAGGCAACCGGCCAGCTGGAGAACACAGCCGGCATCAAGGCTGCCCGCCGCAATGCCGCCCGTGTGAAGACGATCCTGAACGAAAAGGCCGCTGCCGCGGCATCGGAGGCGTAATCCAATGCCCAAGCGTATTCTTTCCGGCACCGTGACCAGCGACGCCAACGAACAGACCGTAACCGTTTCCGTGGA
>CAYGNE010000399.1:0-2327 GCA_964351155.1 uncultured Rhodobacterales bacterium
CTTTCTTGCCTTCGAGGCTTTCCAGAAGCGCGGTTTCCTCGCCGCAGATATAGGCCCCTGCCCCGTGATGCAGGTAAAGGTCGAAATCCCAGCCCGACTTGGCCGCGTTCGGACCCAGCAGCCCGGCATCATAGGCCTCGTCGATCGCGGCCTGCAGCGCCTCGCGCTCGCGGATATATTCGCCACGGATATAAATGTAACAGGCATTCGCATTCATCGCGAAGCTGGCGATCAGGCAACCCTCGATCAGCGTATGCGGATCATGGCGCATGATCTCGCGGTCCTTGCAGGTGCCCGGTTCGGATTCATCCGCATTGACCACCAGATAGGCCGGACGCCCGTCACTCTCCTTGGGCATGAAGGACCATTTCAGTCCGGTGGGAAAACCCGCACCACCGCGCCCGCGCAATCCGGAATCCTACATCTGCTGAATGATCCAGTCAAGGACATTGTAGATGATGCAGGCGGTGCCATCCCAGTGTCCGCGCGCACGAGCGCAGGCCAGAGTGCGGTCGTGCATCCCGTAGATATTGGTAAAGATCCGGTCCTGGTCTTTCAGCATGACTGACTACCTTTGGTTGTCCTGACGCATGCGCCAGAGTTGGAATATGTTGACCATCGCCCACACAAACGCGGCAAGAGACCCGAAATAGATCAGCATCTCGTACCGGATGGGCAGGTTGAGAACCTGAACGATCCAGGGCGCGAGCAGCGCCGCAAGGCCACCCGCCGCGATCACCAGCCCGGTGATCCGTCCCTTGCGGGCTATGATCCTGT
Organism: uncultured Rhodobacterales bacterium; assembly: GCA_964351155.1. Taxonomy (GTDB): domain Bacteria; phylum Pseudomonadota; class Alphaproteobacteria; order Rhodobacterales; family Rhodobacteraceae; genus CAYGNE01. Next base: position 778 of record CAYGNE010000399.1, read on the forward strand.
CCTGCTCCGTACTCATCTGGTCCGTTGTGGCTTTCACCCGCACCCGCGGATGGTGTTACTCGTAGAGCTTGTCTTTCTTTGCCTTCCTGGCGAATTCGGTTTCCTCGCCCGTGGCGAGGGTGCGGGCCTGTTCGACCCAGTTGTCGCGGCTGACCCGGCCCTTGAAGCCTTCGAGGTTCTCGTCGACCCATGCGACTTCACTCGCCGTCCATCCGGCGATCTGGTCAAAGTGAAAGAACCCCATGCCATTCAGCATCTTTTCCATTTTCGGGCCAACGCCCTTGATCAGTTTCAAATCGTCGGCCCCACCCGCGCGCGCGGCCTCAAGCTGTGCCGGGGCGGCGGCAATTGCCGGGTCCGCCGTCGCTGCCGGCGCGGGCCGGGCGGCGGCTGCGGCCGGTTGAGAGGATTCGTAACGCCACGTCCCCTTGCGCTCCGCCAGTTCCTGCTGGCCCGGGAGCGGTTTGGACGGCGAGACCATCGGTCCGGCCGCAGCCGGCGACGGCTCCGCAACTGGTTCGGGCGCGGCAGCGGGGGCCGGTTCTGGTGCCGGCGCTGGTGCTTCTGCCGCCGGTGCGTTCTCTGCTGCGGCCGGTTCAGGTGTCGGCGCTGGTGCAGGCGTTGCAGCCCGTGGGGTGGCCACTTCCGGCTCTGTCCGGCTGTCCGAACACAAGATGTTGGGCAGGAAGAACACGCCGAGCGCAAAGACGATCAGCCCCAAGATCAGCGCGCCGAAAAATCCCCAACTGGTCAGCAGCCACAGAACGAGAAACAGAACCCCGCCCGCAATCGCGGCATAGGTCCAACACCGGCGTTTGCATTCGCCATGGTCATTTGAAGTGTTCATCGGTTCATTTCCCCTGTGGCTTGTTGTTGTTTCTTAGTCGTACATCCCGTCCTTCTTGGCGCGCTTGGCGAATTCGGTTTCCTCGCCAGCAGCCAGCTTGATTGCCTGTTCCACCCAGTTGTCGCGGCTGACCCGGCCCCTGAAACCTTCGAGGTTGTCATCGACCCAGGCCACTTCTTCGGCTTTCCACGACGCGATCTGGTCGAAATGGAAAACACCCAACCCGTGCAGAACACCTTCGAGCTTGGGTCCAACTCCCTTGATCAGCTTCAGATCGTCGGCCTTGCCTTCCCGCGCCGCATCCAGCAACGCCGGCTTTCCGGCCCGGGCTGACGGGGCGGGTTTGGGTTCGGCCTTTGGTTTTGCGGCCTTCCTGGCCGGTTTCCTGGTGCTGTTGGCCGCGTCTTTCAGCCATGGGGTCAAGAGCGGCACCTCGGTTCCGTCGATGCGCTTGACCGTGTCCCCCAGATCGACCGCCAGCTGGACGCTGGCGTTATACTGGGTGCGCCCGCTGTCATATTCGGTCAGGCTGGTCAGCCCGCTCAGCGGCTCGGCGGCATAGCGCCCGTTCTGCGGACCCGGCACCGGGACCTTGCCCGCCGCCAGCCCGTCGATGATCTCACCCAGTGTCTCGGCCGTCAGATCCTCGTAAAAATCCTAGCCTATCTGCGCCATCGGCGCATTCGTGCAGGTGCCGAGGCAT
>CAYGNE010000400.1:0-1802 GCA_964351155.1 uncultured Rhodobacterales bacterium
CTCTTCCTTGAGCAGGGTCAGGGTCTCGTCCCGGATGCCATCGCGCAACCGGTTGTCCAGCCCTGAAAACGGCTCGTCCATCAGCATGATCCGCGGGCGCGGCGCCAGTGCCCGGGCCAGCGCCACGCGCTGCTGTTCGCCGCCCGACAATTGATGCGGGTAGCCGTCGATGAACTGCAACAGGTCCACCCGGGCCAGCAACTCCTCGACACGCGCACGTTTCTCGTCCTTGCCGCCCTTCAGGCCAAAGGCGACATTCCCCGCCACGCTGAGATGCGGAAACAGCGCAAAGTCCTGGAACATCAGCCCGATTGCCCGCCGTTCCGGCGGCACCCGGAACACCGTGTCGCAGACCAGCTTGCCATCGACCCAGATTTCGCCGCTGTCCTGCATCTCGACCCCGGCGATCATCCGCAGGGTGGTGGATTTTCCGCATCCCGACGGACCCAAAAGACAGGTCACCTGCCCCGGCATGATCCGCAGCGACACGTCGTCCACCACCGTGCGCCCGTGAAACCGGCGCACGAGATTGCGGATTTCCAGCCGGGGCACCCGCGGTCCGGGCGTCGCCGGCGGCTGCGTTCCGGCAGTGTGATCGATCCTGGATTGCGCCACGCGGGCCCCCGCTGCCTTTCCCGATCAAAACCATCGGGCTTCTGGGCAGATAACAATCCCGCCTCACCGGCGCAAGTCTCCGCAGCAGGCGGCCCCGGCAGGCGTTTCGTCGCGGAACGGGCTTTTGCCGCCGCACCCGGCAAGGAGTCCGCCATGGGTGTCGAGATTTCCGATGAACGCGAAATGCCGCTCCGCATGGTCCCGGGCCAGCGCGGACAAGGCAAAGACATCCCGCCCCGCGCCACGGCCCAGGTCAAGGATGCGCATCCCCGCCAGGTCCTGCGGTATCGCCGAACCGGCAGCGTCACGCGGCCGTGTTCAAAAGCTCGAACTCGGCGTCCGCCACCACCCGCCCGTTCACCTGCAATTCCAACCGGTGCATCCCGGCAAACAGCCGGAAAGTGGTCGCGTCGCCCTTCATCCGGTGCGCCTTCTGCAGCGTGACCGGCTGCCCCGCCGCCAGCGCCACCTGCTTCAGCTTGAACACCTTGGGCGTCAGCCCGCCATCGGCCTTGCGCCGCCACAGCACGTAATCGACCAGCGCCCGCGCCGCCCCGTCCGCGCCCAGCGTCACCGCAATGTTCAGCACATCCCCGATCCTGACGCGCGCGGGCACGTCAAAGGACAGAACATCGATCGCGGCGTCGGGATCAAATCCCAGCATCGCCATCGCGCGCGGGTTTCCCGCCTTGATCAGCCCGCGCAGGGCATGGCGCGTCATCCAGTCCAGCTCGTCCGGCGCCTGATCGCCACGCCCGGCCCAATCGGCCAGCCGGTCCATCGCCAGATCCGGGTTCTTCTTGGTAATGTCGTTCAGGTGGTTTGCCACCGACCGCGTGACATACCGGGTCCTGTCCGCGTGCAAAACGTCCAGCAGCGCCAGCGGCGCCGCGATATCCAGCCCGATCCCCTGCCCCCAGGGCAATCGCGGCCGGCTGCCCTCGCTGACCAGCCGCCGCACGTGGTAACTGTCATGGCGAACCCAGTCCGCCATCCGTTCCAGCACCTGCGCGGGCCAGCGGTTCAGGAACGGGCGGATGGCCCATTCCATCGAAAACCTCTGGGTGATCTCTTCCAGCAGGTCCAGCGCCACGCGCGGCTGTTCGATCCCGCGCGCCGCCACCAGTTCGCCCAGCGGCGCAAAGATGAAATCGCCGAAATCGTCATCGCTCAGATCCGGGTCCAGC
>CAYGNE010000400.1:1812-2319 GCA_964351155.1 uncultured Rhodobacterales bacterium
TCCGCATGCAAACCGTCCGCATCGAACCCGGGATCGGCCACCCCGAACAAACCCGCCAGGTATGCGACCTTGTAGGCGTTTAACAACTGGTCCTTCAAGGAAAACCCCGACGCCATGTCACATCGTCAGGTTGGTGCTGCCACCGTCCAGCAGGACGTTCTGCCCCACGATGAACCCGGCATGCTGGCTGCAGAGAAACGCGCAGGCCGCGCCGAATTCCTGGCGCGTGCCGTACCGCCCCGCCGGGATCGTGGCTTCCCGCTGCCTGCGTGCCTCGTCCAGCGAAACGCCCTGCTGATTGGCCACCCCGGTGTCCAGCGATACCGCCCTGTCGGTCGCATGGATGCCCGGCAACAGGTTGTTGATGGTCACACCCTTGCCGGCAACCTGCCGCGCCGTTCCGGCGACATAACCGGTCAACCCGGTCCGCGCCGAGTTTGACAGGCCCAGCACCGCGATCGGCGCGCGCACCGACTGGCTGGTGATGTTGACCACCCGGCCCCAGCC
>CAYGNE010000401.1:0-2296 GCA_964351155.1 uncultured Rhodobacterales bacterium
AAAAGGTTTACGATTCAAGCGGTATCACGCTAGAATGGGAAATCATGCGGGTCGGAGAACCCGCAGAAGAATAAAGACCCCGATCGCGCACCGGAACAGGCAATAATACGGGCGCGAAACAAGCGGGGAAAAGAAATGACACCGGTCGAAAAGGCCGGGGATAAGAGGCAGTTGTCGTGGGTCAGTCGAGCGGGACACCCCGGAGAGTCGTGGTTTTGATGGGCGGGCGCTCGGCCGAGCGCGAGGTTTCGCTGTCCACCGGGCGTGAATGCGCCGCCGCGCTGAGGGGCGAAGGATTTGAAGTCGTTGAACTGGATGCCGGGGCGGACCTGTGCGACCGGTTGCGCGAGATTTCCCCAGATGTCGTTTTCAACGCCCTGCATGGCCGCTGGGGCGAGGACGGATGTGTGCAGGGTCTGCTGGAATGGCTGCGCGTGCCCTATACGCATTCCGGTGTTCTGGCCTCGGCGCTGGCCATGGACAAGCAGCGGACAAAGGCGGTGTTTGAGTCGGCGGGGCTCCCGGTGGTGCCCAGCCTGATCCGCGACAAGGCCGCCGTGATGGCCGGCCACGTGATGGAACCGCCCTATGTGGTGAAGCCCAACAACGAAGGGTCTTCGGTCGGCGTCTACCTTGTGCACGAGGCGGCCAACGGGCCGCCGCAGCTGTCGCGCGACATGCCCGAACAGGTCATGGTCGAAGCCTTTGCGCCGGGGCGCGAGATGACCACGACGGTGATCGGCGACCGTGCCCTGACCGTGACCGACATCCTGACCGACGGCTGGTATGATTATGACGCCAAGTACAAGCCGGGCGGGTCCCGCCACGTGGTGCCGGCCGATATCCCGCAGGACATCTTTGATCTGTGCATGGATTATGCCCTCAGGGCGCATCGGGTTTTGGGCTGCCGCGGTGTCAGCCGCACCGATTTCCGCTGGGACGAGAGCCGGGGCCGGGATGGGCTGATCCTGCTGGAAACCAACACGCAACCGGGGATGACGCCCACTTCGCTGACGCCCGAACAGGCGGCGCAAACCGGGATGGGGTTCGGGGCTTTGTGCCGCTGGATGGTGGAGGACGCCTCATGCGACCGATGAGCGCCGCGCCCCGCGATCCGGCGCCTTCGCGCCTGCGCTACCGGATGCAGCGCTGGATGCTGACGCCGGGCATTCGGCTGGCGCTGCGGGCCGGGATTCCGTTTGTGCTGGTCTTTGCGGCGGTCACGGCCTACCTGGCCGATCCCGCGCGCCGGGACATGCTGGTCATGTTTTTCAGCGATCTGCGCGCCAGCATCGAGGAACGCCCCGAATTCATGGTTGCGCTGATGGCGATCGACGGGGCCGACGTGGATCTGGCCCGCGATATCCGCCAGGCGGTGCCGCTGGAGTTTCCGGTCAGTTCATTTGATCTGGACCTTGAGGAAATCCGCGCGGAGATTGCCGCGCTGGCCCCGGTCAAGAGCGCCAGTATCCGAATCCGGCCCGGCGGCATCCTGCAGGTGGACGTGACCGAGCGGGTGCCCGCGATCGTCTGGCGCACCTATGAAGGCATCTGGCTGCTGGACGGGTCGGGCGCGCGGATCGCGGAGATTCCGAACCGGATGACACGTGCCGATCTGCCGCTGATTGCCGGGGACGGCGCCGACATGGCGGTCGGCGAGGCGATGGCGCTCTATGGCGCGGCAAAGCCGCTGGGCGACCGGTTGCGCGGGCTGGTGCGGGTCGGCGAGCGCCGCTGGGACGTGGTTCTGGACCGCGATCAGCGCATCCTGCTGCCGTCCAGCCGCCCGGTTCGCGCGCTGGAACGCGTGATCGCGCTGGGCGAGGCGCATGACATGTTGGAGCGGGACGTTGCCGTGGTGGACATGCGGCTGGAAGCCCGACCAACACTCAGAATGACATCGGACGCCGTCGAGAACTGGTGGCGAATCCGGGCACTTAACGGAAGCGGGCAGGACAGATGACAGATTTCTATCACACACAGCGGGCGATGCGTCAGATGCGGCGTCAGGCGTTGCAGCGCGGGGTGATCGCGATCCTGGACGTGGGGAGTTCGAAAACCGCCTGTCTCGTCCTGCGCTTTGATGGCACCGGGCGCCTGAGCCAGGACAATTCCATCGGCTCGCTGGCCGGCCAGTCCGGGTTTCGCGTCGTCGGTGCCGCGACGACGCGGTCGCGCGGGGTCCAGTTCGGCGAAGTGACCGCCATGCAGGAAACCGAACGCGCCATCCGCACCGCGGTGCAGGCGGCGCAGAAGATGGCCGATATCCGTGTCGATCACGTCATCGCCTGTTTCT
>CAYGNE010000402.1:0-2217 GCA_964351155.1 uncultured Rhodobacterales bacterium
TTCTTCGGCGGTGCGGCCTATGTCACCTCGGCCATCAACGGGCTCGACTGGTCGCCACTGGCGATCCTGATCGTGATGATGCTGATCCTCTTTGTGCTTGGCATGTTCATGGACTGGATCGGTATCCTGCTTCTGACCATGCCGATCTTCGTGCCGATCATCATCGGCTTCGGCTACGACCCGATCTGGTTCGGCGTTCTGTTCACCATGAACATGCAGATGTCTTATCTGACACCGCCTTTCGGCCCGGCCGCGTTCTACCTGAAAGGCGTGGCACCCGACGACATTACCATGGGCGACATCTACAATTCGTTCTGGCCGTTCATCTTATTGCAGGCGCTGGCCATCGGACTGCTGATCGCCTTTCCGCAAATCGCCCTCTGGCTACCATCCGTGTTGATGTGAGGACCCCATGAGCAAGATCACCGATTTCGAAACCGCCGTTGCCGACATCCCGTCCGGTGCCACGCTGGCCATCGTCGGCGTCATCGGATGGATCGTCCCGGAAAAGCTGCTGCGCAGCTTGGGGCAGCGTTACCTTGATACCGGCGCGCCGGGCGATCTGACGCTCTATGTCCCCTGCTTCGGTGGCGACAACGGCGCGATCAAGGGCATCGACAACCTGATGCACGACGGCATGACCAGGCGGTTGATCACCGGATCGTTCATCAACCCGCCCGACCCCGAGACAGGCGAACGCCCCCGGTCGATGGGGCAGGTTCGGGCCGACAAGATCGAGGCCTACACCTTTCATATCGGCGTCATGATGCATTGGCTGCGCGAGATTGCGCGGCGCAGCCCCGGATATCTGACCGAGGTCGGCATCGGCACCTTTGTCGACCCCGACCTGGATGGCGGCAAGGTCACGCCCTGTACGACCGAGGACATTGTCGAAAAGATCGATTTCCGCGGCAAACCGCACCTTTTCTTTCCGAGCCAGCATCTCGACTACGGCATCATCCGGGCAACGTCGGCCGACAAACACGGCAACCTGTGTTTTGAGGACGATCCCCTGGTGTCGTCCAACCTGGCGATCGCGCTGGCGGTCAAGGCCTGCGGCGGCAAGGTGATTGCCCAGGTGAAACGCAGCTATGAACCCGGCGAGCGCCATGCGCATATGGTCAAGGTGCCCGGGGTCCTGGTCGATCACGTGGTGGTCGATCCGGACCAGCAATTGGTCACCGGCATTCGGGACGACGCCCGGTTTCTGGGCCAGACGCGGATGGACCCGCGCGAGCTGCAACCGCTCAAACCCGGTGCGCCGACGGTGATCGCCCGCCGTTCTGCCGGCATGATCAATGAAAACGAACTGACGATATACGGGTTCGGCGCCTCGTCCTCGATCCCGACGATCTTTGCCACCGAAGGCCGGTTCGATGGCGATGGCATCTATGACTACCCCTCCACCACCGAGCACGGCTCATATGGCGGCATCGTCACCTCGGGCTGGCAGTTCTCGGCCAATTACAACCCCGATGCCCTGCTTGATGGCGTAACCCAGTTTGATGCGATCCATGCGGGCCTGTGCAAGACCTGCGCGCTGGCCTTTGCCCAGTTTGATGCACAGGGCAATATCAATGTCTCGAAATTCGGGAGCGCCAATCCCGGATCGGGCGGGTTTATCGACATTGCCCATAACGCCACCAACCTGATCTTCAACGGCACCTTCACCACCGGCGGGCTGAAAGTCGATGCGACAGGGGGCAAGCTGACGATCCTGCAGGAAGGTAAAGTGTCGAAATTCGTCAGCGAAGTCGAACAGATCACCTATCCCTTGCTGACCGGTGTGCGCGAGCGCGGTCAAAGCGCCCATATCGTCACCGAACGTGCCGTCTTTGCGGTGACGCCGGATGGGCTTGAGCTCTTGGAAGTCGCCCCGGGTATCGACCCGAAAGCCCAGGTGCTCGACCTGATGGGCTTTGCGCCGGTGCGCGTGCCCGATCAAATCCCCCTGATGGATCCGAAACTCTTCACGTAAAGGAAAACCTTCATGCTCGAAATCACCCGTGATGGCGCTGTCGCCACGTTGTCCATCGACCGCCCCGAGGTCCGCAACGCCATGAGCCTCGGGCTTGCCCACAGGATCGCCGAGGTCACGGCGGAACTGGACCGCGATCCCGAGGTCAAGGCGATCATCCTGCGCGGCAAGGAACATGGCTTCTGTGCCGGCAGCGACCTGAAGGAACTCGCCACGTTCAACCTCGACCAGATTTCCGC
>CAYGNE010000403.1:0-2212 GCA_964351155.1 uncultured Rhodobacterales bacterium
CATTACAATACCGAAAAGGGCCGCAAGACCGTCAGCCAGATGGTGACGGTGGCCGACCTGACCCGGACCGCGTTCATGAACGGAGACCTGTCAACGGTGATGAGCCCTCGCACGGTGATCACCTGGGCGCAGAATGCCGAGATTTTCCGCAATGTCGGCTATGCCTTCCGGTTGAGTTTCCTGAACAAGTGTGACGAGCTGGAGCGCCAGACGGTTGCCGAATTCTATCAGCGCTGTTTTGACGAGGAACTCCCCGAAAGCGCGGCCAGCGCAGCGCTGGCCTGACTCCAGACCGACTCGGGCCGGGGCGTGCGATGCGCCCCACCTGCCACATCATGAAAATTTGTCGCACCCGTGATTTCGGCGGGATTGCGCCGATAGGCGATGTCAACTATCCTTGATTGCAGGGTAAGGGCGGTTGCAACCGGCGAACGAACGACACATGCCCAAGCGCCGCAGCGTACGAGGATAGAAAAATGCGCATGACTGCACTTGTTGCGGCTCTTGCGTCTGTTGCAATTGCGGGCGCGAGCGCTGCCGGAACTCCGGCGGCAATGAACATCACAAAAACGGAAAGCAAGGGGCTGGTGCCGATCACGGCGACATTTCCACCACTGTCCGAAACGGAAACCAGGCAGCGGTGCCGCGGCTTCGTCCGGGCCATCTCGGTCCGACACCAGCTTGCGCTGGCGCTGGGACAGGACAGCTTTGACGATCTGGCTCATGTCTCGGCGATGCATGACGGTCAGCGGAACGATGCAGACAGTGCCGGGTCCGACTTCATGACGCCCTACATGGTGGCGTTCGGTCCGGTCAATCCGTTGAAAACCGTCCGCTCGGGCCTGTTCAAGTCAGATCGCAAGACATGTTCGCAAGTTCTTGACTTTGCAAAATAAAGCTCTTCATCGGCTTTGAAAGACGCCCGGCTTTCCCGGGACCGGCGGAAACCGGACCGATCGAACGCGGGGCCGCAATGACAATGGCTCCGGGGCTGGGCCGACATGCTTTCCCTTTGCCCGAACACAGGGTACAACGCCATGGACTTTACCGGTGATTGTCACACATCCCAGGACAGACCTTCACCGTCAGATACATGAGCATCGAAATGGCCGCGAAATCCGACAATCCCGCTGATCCGTTCAAAAAGGCGCTGGCCGAAGCCACCAAGGTGATGGCGAACGATCCTGATCTGTCGATCAGCTATACCGTTGACCCGTCGGGGCTGAGCGGAGAGGCCATGCGGTTGCCGCAGGTCAGCCGCCGAATGACCCGTGACGAAGTTCTTCTGGCCCGGGGCACGGCTGATGCACTGGCATTGAACCGCAGGTATCACGACGATTCCACACATGCGCGCTATGCCCCGCCGGGCGATATGGCCCGCGAGTTGTACGAGGCAATGGAAACCGCCCGGTGCGAGGCGATGGGCGCGCGGGACATGCCCGGCACCGCAGGCAATATCGATGTCAAGATCGGGCACGAGGCCTTGCGGCGCGGGTATGACCAGATCAAGGAGGCATCCGAAGCACCGCTATCGGTGGCCGCCGGATACCTGATCCGCCATCTGGCGACCGGGCGCGAGATGCCACGCGGCGCGCAGAACGTGATGGAGTTGTGGCGCGGGTTCATCGAAGAACAGGCCGGTGGCACGCTGGAAAACCTGCAGGACCGGCTCGCGGATCAGACCGAATTCGCCAAGTTCGCGCGCCAGGTGCTCGCCGACCTGGGCTATGCCGATCAGCTGGGCGACGATCCGGACAGCCAGGACGAGGATCAGGAAGACCAGGCCGAAGACGATGCCGAGGACGACCAGGACCCTGACAGCACCGGGCAGGACGACGACGATCAGTCCGCCGACGCCGATCCCGAGCAGAGCCAGGAAGATCAGCAGGATCAGGCACAGGCACAGATCAGTTCGGACGATCTTGCCGATCAGGACCTGACCGAGGATGCCGAACTGCCCGAGGGCGAGGCCCCGCTCGAACCCCCGGCCCCGCAACCCGTGTCCGAGGCCGATCCGAACTACAAGGTCTACCAGACTGAACATGACGAAGAAATCGCGGCCGAGGACCTGGCCGAACCGGTCGAACTGGAACGCCTGCGCGCCTATCTCGACCAGCAGCTTGAACCGCTGAAGGGCGCGGTCAGCCGGCTCGCCAACAAACTGCAACGCCGCCTGCAGGCGCAACAGAACCGCAGCTGGGAGTTCGACCGC
>CAYGNE010000404.1:0-2212 GCA_964351155.1 uncultured Rhodobacterales bacterium
AAAACGCCCTGTTCATCCTGACCACGGTGATGAGCCACGCCAAGGCCGACAAGGCAATTGTCGATGCCGGACTAAAGGCGCAATCGGTCGATAGCGGTCTGCCCACGGTCTTTGGCCGCGATGACGTTGAATACCTGAAATGCTCGGACGAGCATGGCGTGGTGGCCGATCCGAATGGCGCGCTGAAGGTCAATGACAAGCTGCGGCTGGTTCCCGGCCATTGTGACCCGACCTGCAACGTGCACGATTGGTATGTCGGCGTGCGCGGCGGCAAAGTCGAAACCCTGTGGCCGGTCTCGGCCCGCGGCAAGGCCTACTGAGTTACCTCCCTGACTGGCGGCGCGAGCTTTGGCCCGCGCCGCCCTTTTTTCGAAAGGCACGTCCGATGATCATCGTTCCCGAACGCGAAATCGCCGATCTGATGACCCGCAAGGCGGCGTTTGATGCTGTGGAAAAGGTGTTTGCCGCAATGGCGCGCGGCGACGCCTACAACTTTCCCGTGATACGCGAAGCAATCGGGCACGAAGATGCGCTATACGGTTTCAAGGGCGGGTTCGACCGCGCCGGCATGACGCTTGGGCTCAAGGCCGGGGGGTACTGGCCAAACAATCTCGAACGGCGCGGGATGATCAACCACCAGTCCACCGTGTTCCTGTTCGATCCCGATACCGGGCAGGTGGCGGCCATGGTCGGCGGGAACCTTCTGACGGCCCTGCGCACCGCCGCCGCCTCGTCGGTGTCGATCAGACACCTGGCGCGTGCGGATGCCAGGGTGATCGGAATGATCGGCGCGGGTCACCAGGCGGCGTTTCAGCTGCGTTCGGCGTTGGAACAGCGCAAGTTCGAAAAAGTCATCGGCTGGAACCTGCACCCCGATATGCTCCCCAATCTCGAACAGGTCGCCTCAGAGGCCGGGCTTCCCTTCGAAGCCGTGGAGCTTGACGGTCTGCGCGAAGCCGACGTTCTGATCTCGATAACGTCTTCCTTTGATGCCATCATCGCGGCGGATCAGGTCGCGCCGGGCACCCATATCGCCTGCATGGGCACCGACACAAAGGGCAAGCAAGAGGTCGATCCGGCCCTGCTGGCCCGAGCCACGGTGTTCACCGATGAAATCGCCCAGTCGGTCAGCATTGGCGAAGCCCAGCACGCCGTCGCGCTGGGCCTTGTCCGGGACAGCGACATCCACCAGATCGGCGCGGTGATCAACGGCGACCACCCCGGCCGGACTTCGGATGACGAGGTGACGTTGTTTGACGGAACCGGCGTCGGATTGCAGGATCTTGCCGTCGCCGCCCGTGTCGTCGATCTGGCGCGGGCGAACGGAACCGCGATCGAGATCGATTTCTGACAGCCGTTCAAATCGACCTCGATCACTTCAGAAATCACCAAAGAAGATCCTGTCCAGCGTGTCATCGGTGCGTTGAATGTCTTCTGGCCGAGCTTCGATACCTGTGCGCTCGGCCTTCAAGTCTCGCATACGCAGCTTCATTTCCTTCAGGAGTTTCTGATACTGCCCCATTGCTGACGCGACCAGAACTCCCGGCAATTCGCGCTGTTACGCATCGCAACATCTCCAGAGTGCGGTCCAATGACCGCTTGAAAAAGCCACCCTGAAATATCCTGATATGCGCCGCCGGTTCAGGTCGATCATCGGTTTTGACGCGCACGAATTGCCGTCGCCCCATATGGGCGACCGGGATCAGCTTGCCTCGGCGCCGCCGATCCGACGAATGTTGGAGAAACCTAGTCGGCGCAGGCCGGTTCGCCCCAGCGATCGATCAGGTGCCCCACGATCTGGTCGCGGGTCTGCCGATAGCTGGCCAGCTTTGCCTCGCGCGTTTCACCCAGCCCGGTTGGATCGAGGATCGGCCAGTATTCCACGGTCAGGTGAAAATAGCGGGTCAGTTCCAGCGCCCGGCGCTGGCTGGCGGGGGACAGGGCAACCACAAGGTCAAACGAGGACAGGTCGTCCCCCCATTGCTCCATCTCGTCGAAACTTCGCGACCGGTGGCGCGACAGCTCGACGTCGATTTCCTTGCAGACCGCGATCGAAAACCCGTCGATCTCCATGTCATTGTTCACCCCGACCGACTGCACATAGGTGCCGGTACCATAGAATTTCTTCATGATCCCTTCGGCCATGGGAGAACGCACTGCATTGTGGTCGCAGCAGAACAGCACCGACTGGGGCAGGTCCTGCACGCTCAGC
>CAYGNE010000405.1:0-2206 GCA_964351155.1 uncultured Rhodobacterales bacterium
CATCCAGATCACCGTGGCCGAAACCGTCGGTGTCGGCGGACGCGGCGAGTATTATGACCGGGCAGGGGCCATGCGCGACATGGTCCAGAACCACCTGATGCAGCTTCTGTGCCTGATCGCGATGGAGCCGCCGGCCAAGTTCGACCCGGACGCGGTGCGCGACGAAAAACTGAAAGTGATCCGCGCACTGGACGATGTCGCCCCGCATCATATCGTACGGGGACAATACGACGCCCAGGACGGCGAACATCCCAGCTATCGCGAAGCGGTGAACAACCCGCGCAGCGCAACCGAAAGCTATATCGCGCTCAAGACCCATATCAGCAACTGGCGGTGGGCCGGGACACCGTTCTACCTGCGCACCGGGAAACGGCTTGTCGCGCGCTCTTCGGTGATCAATGTCGTGTTCAAGGATGCGCCGCACTCGATCTTTGGCCCCGATGCCGGACGGCACGCCAATATCCTGTCGATCCGCCTGCAGCCGAACGAAGGCATCACGCTGCAGGTCACGATCAAGGAACCAGGTCCCGGGGGCATGCGCCTGGTCGACGTGCCGCTGGACATGACATTCGCCGAAGCACTCGGCCCCGAAGGCGGAGACCCGCCGGATGCGTATGAACGCTTGATCATGGATGTGATCCGGGGCAACCAGACCCTGTTCATGCGCGGCGACGAGGTCGAAGCCGCCTGGGCCTGGACCGATCCGATCATCGCCGGCTGGCAGGGCCGGGGCGAGGTGCCCGAACCCTATGCCAGCGGCAGCACCGGTCCCCAGGATGCCGACCTTCTGATGTCCCGCGACGACCGGGCCTGGAGGGGAATAAACCCATGAATATCGTCGAGTATGCCGACCGCGAGATGGCTGCAATAGACCTGGCCAACGTGCTGGCCGGGGATCTGGAAAACTGTCTTCTGACCCATGAGCGTGCGTCGCTCGCGGTGCCCGGCGGCACCACGCCCGGACCAATGTTCGATGCACTCTGCGCCGCCGACCTGGACTGGTCGCGGGTGCATGTGTTCCCGACCGACGAACGCTGGGTGCCACAGGACGACCCGCGGTCAAACGCCGGCCTGATCCAGTCCCGGCTTCTGACCGGGCGGGCGGCGGCGGCGACACTTCTGCCGCTCTATGCGCCGGCTGCCGACCCCGAGGACGTGCTGGCCGAGATCGAATCCCAACTGGTGCCCGAACTTCCGATCTCGGTGCTGTTGCTGGGCATGGGCGCCGACATGCACACGGCCTCGCTGTTTCCGGGAACCGCCGGGCTCGCCGCTGCGCTTGATCCGGATGCGCCGATCCTTGCCGTGCTGCGCCCGGACGCAGCCCCCGAAATGCGCGTCACGCTGACCGCGCCGGTCCTGAACGGCGCGCTGAGCAAGCACCTGCTGATCTTCGGCACGGACAAGCGCGCCGCCCTTGACCGTGCCCTGGGCCTGCCGCCCGAAGAGGCCCCGATACGTGCGGTACTGGACGGAATAACCGTGCATTGGGCGGAATAGTCATGCTGGATTGGTCAAACCTCAAAACCCTGTGTCACGCGGCCCGGACCCGCGACATGCTGGACCTTTTCGCCTCGGACCCGAACCGCGCCCGCGATTTCTCGGTCGAAACCGGCGACATGCGGCTGGATTATTCCAAGACCCTGATCAACGAGCCGGTACGCGCCGAACTGATCGAACTCTGTCGGGCGGCCGGTGTGCGCAAACGCCGCGACGCGATGTTCCAGGGGGCCATCATCAACGAAACCGAGGGCCGCGCCGTACTGCATACCGCGCTGCGCAATCTCGATGGCGGCCCGGTAATCACCGGCGGACGCGATGTCATGCCCGCCATTCATGCGACGCTGGCCCGCATGCGCGCGTTCTCCGACGCGGTTCGGGACGGACAGCTGCGCGGCAGCGGCGGCGCGATCACCGACGTGATCAACATCGGCATCGGCGGTTCCGACCTCGGCCCAGCGATGGCGGTGCGGGCACTGTCACCCTATCACGACGGGCCACGCTGCCATTTCGTGTCCAACGTGGATGCCGCCGATATCGCCGACACGCTGCGTGGATTGAACCCCGCGACAACGCTCGTCATCGTCGCGTCCAAGACCTTCACGACAATCGAAACCATGACCAATGCCCGCACCGCCCGCGCCTGGATGGAAGAAGGCGGTGGCGACCCGGCGCTGCAATTCGCCGCCCTGTCCACCGCCGCGGA
>CAYGNE010000406.1:0-2195 GCA_964351155.1 uncultured Rhodobacterales bacterium
GATCCGGCCTTCGCCGGCCAAGGCCTCGGTGCCCGGGCCGATGACGATATCGACACCGGGCTGGGTGTCGGGGTTGCCTGCCTTGCCGATCTTGTGGATGCGCCCGTCCTTCAGCCCGATATCGGCCTTGTAGATGCCTGTGGCGTCCACGATCAGGGCATTGGTGATGACCGTGTCGACAGCACCCGCCGCGCGCGTCACCTGAGATTGGCCCATGCCGTCGAGGATCACCTTGCCGCCGCCGAATTTGGCCTCTTCCCCATAGGGTCCGGTCAGGTCGCGTTCGACCTCGATGATCAGGTCGGTATCGGCAAGGCGCAACCTGTCGCCGGTGGTGGGTCCAAACATCGCGGCATGGTCCGCACGGGAAATTGTCGCGGGCATTACAGCTCTCCCATGACGTGTTGGTTGAACCCGAAGATCTTGCGCGCGCCGGCGATCGGTATCAGCTGTACCTCGCGCCGTTGACCGGGCTCGAACCGCACCGCGGTGCCCGCCGCGATGTCCAGCCGCATGCCACGCGCGGCATCGCGGTCGAACTCCAGCGCAGAGTTGGCTTCGCCAAAGTGAAAATGCGAACCGACCTGCACGGGCCGGTCTCCCGTGTTGGCCACCATGAGCGTAAGGGCCCTGGCACGGGCATTCAGAGCGATGGTCCCATCCGCCACAAAGAGTTCTCCGGGGATCATGGCGGCGCTCCTATCGGATGGGGTTGTGGACGGTGACAAGCTTTGTGCCGTCCGGGAAGGTGGCTTCGACCTGTACCTCGTCGATCATTTCGGGAATGCCTTCCATGCAGTCATCGCGGGTAATCACCTCGGCACCGGCCTCCATCATGTCGGCCACGGACCGCCCGTCACGGGCACCTTCGACGACCGTGTCGGTGATCAGGGAAACGGCTTCGGGATAGTTCAGCTTCACCCCACGGGCGAGGCGTTTGCGGGCCACTTCAGCGGCCATGGCAACCAGGAGTTTGTCTCTTTCGCGGGGGCTGAGTTGCATGGATCAGAGGCTCCAGGACTTGGGGAGAATGGAGTTGGTCAGGCGTTCCATCACCGGCGTCAGCGTTTGTCGCAGCAGAAAGGAATCCGCGGCCAGAAGCCGAATGGTCAGCAGATCGGGTGCGACGAGGCTGGTGCCGCCGGTCCGTGGCAGGACGCGCTGAATCATGGGCAGAAGCGCCTCGGCCCGGGGGCCGAAGTAGAGGGCGCTGGCCAACGCGGTCATGCCGCGTGCGATGGCGGGTTGGTCAAGATGGGTACTGATCGGGCCGGAGAGGTGGATCCGGTCCCAATAGATCTGCCGGCCGTCACGGCGGAGCGTGATCCGGTCGCGAAACACACCCGATACTGTGGTTTCACCCATGGCGCGGCGTCCGAATATGACCGGTTCGACCAGGATCATCTCGGCCCCGTCCACCAGGTCGACGTCCAGTCGCCGGTCAATCGAGGCGCCGTCAAAGAAGATCAGTTCCTGCGGCAACCAGTGCAGCACCGCGCCCTTGGATGCGGTCAGGCGCGTGCTGACGCGCGCCGGGCCCGATTGACTCTGGTAGGCGCGCTCGGCGGCCTGGGTGGTCACTGTAAGGCGGCTGCCGGGGCCTGCGAGAACAGAATTGTCGAACCTGTCGCCGCCTGTCAGCCCGCCGGAGGTGTTCA
Organism: uncultured Rhodobacterales bacterium; assembly: GCA_964351155.1. Lineage (GTDB taxonomy): Bacteria > Pseudomonadota > Alphaproteobacteria > Rhodobacterales > Rhodobacteraceae > CAYGNE01. The sequence continues at coordinate 1,659 of CAYGNE010000406.1, forward strand.
ACATGATGGCTTCGACTGCGCCTGTGCGGCGCGGGAAGGCGGCTTTCGTGGCGCCGGAGGTTCTGAACCGGTCGATGCTGGTGCGGCCTTGCCGGCACTTGGTTGACAGCGCCAGGGAGCCGATGGATCGCGGGGTGGCGGCGGGGTCTCGCGAAGCCGGCAGTTGTTGAGTCATGTCTTGCGTCGCCTCCGGGAACCCGACGAAATCGATTGATCACGCCGGGCCGGGACGATCCACTTTCGCCGGTCTTGCGGGGGGCAAATCGGGCGGGCCTGCCTGTTTGGCGGGCGGAAAAAGGCGGTTTCGCACAGGAATCATGCAGATTGGAAAGGCCGCGGTCGCGCTGCCCGGAGGGTCTGGCAGCGGCAGGTCGGGGCCGGTTGCGGCGCCGGGTGTGAGCGGTGGTCGGGTCGCCGGTGGACGGGCAGATATGCCTGAGGGCAGCAGCAAGCGCGTGACGGCGGCGAAAAACCGATTCGAATGGTTAACGGCCATGCGGGGCAGGCGAATCGGGGGGGTGACACGGGTACACCCCC
>CAYGNE010000407.1:0-294 GCA_964351155.1 uncultured Rhodobacterales bacterium
TTCCAGAAGTTCTTGCCATCTTTTTCACCGGCTTTGACGTTCAGTTTCAGAGTTTGAGTTGCCATTGTTTGATCCTCGCTTTTGAGTGTTTCGATGAACATGGAAGAAGCGGGCACAAAGAGGTTGTCAGCAGGTAATTTGTTCCGCGAGGAATGCGCTGAAGGCGCAGGGGAAATTACCTGTTGAAGCGGAGCGCCCGGAACGGGGGCTGCGCGGCTACCACGACTGCCCCGCTTATGTTCATCTTGAAAGAAACACGTGAGCGAGGATCTTCATTGGCAACGGGTTTGAGGC
>CAYGNE010000407.1:304-2178 GCA_964351155.1 uncultured Rhodobacterales bacterium
AAAGGCAAGAACTTCTGGGGCGAATGCGTTCGGGACATATGACCAGTGTGCAACGCAGCGAAATCAAGTCGATCTGACACAAGCGCAATGCGCAGATCCGCGAGCTGGTGGCCTTCCCGAAATGGGATGACCTGCGGAACAAAAACTAAGGGCGCATTGGCGGCGCAAGTCGCCCTTTCCGGTCGGCGGAGGCGAAAGGTCGGATTTCTCAGCGCAAGGCTCAATCTCCGAGCATAACTGTTTGCCACGTTTGTATGACGCGGCCAGGGCGACGAACTGGAACGCGGCCAATATCTTCAGCTCGTGGGTTCCAGACCTCGACCTGCACGTATTCCCGGCCATCCTTATGACATGCAAACGGGGGGATATGGAGCGGCCAGTCGTGGCCTACGATCTCAACGAGATCTGAGGCAAGATAGGTCACTCGGCGGCGGCAAAGGTTGCACCGAAGGGTTAAGACCTGGTGCGACAGAGCCGCGTCCTTCATGGTGCGAAACGGCTTGCCGGGATGCGCGCGTATTGGTGGGTTCGAAGCAGGCATAATGAGAACAAATAAAGAACACGCGCAACCTTGTCCAAAGCGAACTGCGCGCATAGCCTGTCTGAATGTGTAACCTGTATTCGAACACGACCACGCAAGAAGCCATGCGGCAACTGTTCAACGTGCCTGCCGCGCGCGATGAGCTGGGCAATGCATCAGCGCAACCGGCAATCTTTCCAGATGGGCAATCGGTGATCGTAACTGCTGATGACTCTGGAGAAAGATCACTGCGCATCGCCCGGTGGGGCTGGAAGAAGGTCAAATTCAAAAACAAAAATTACGAGACGTGGCTGACAAATGTTCGGAATCTCGACGGCTGGCCTTGGGAGAATGTGATAAAGGACCAATCCCAACGATGCCTTGTCCCAGCGTCCTCGTTTTCGGAATACCACCCGACAGAGAAGATCCCCGGAGCGACAGGCAAGCCGATCAAGGCGGCGAGTTGGTTTCGGCTGACTGGCGAAACAGAACGACCCCCTTTTGCTTTCGCCGGAGTTATGCGCCGATGGGATTGGGAAAAAGACGGTCTGCGGAAGAAGGCCGATGCCGAGCTGCAGGCTTCAGGTGCGCAAGTTACGGCTATGGCGTTCCTAACCACAGAACCTAACAGCATAGTTGCACCGATTCATCCGAAGGCCATGCCCGTGCTGCTGCGAACTGAAGAAGAGTTTGAGATATGGCTGAAAGGATCTGCTGACGAGGCCAAGGCATTGCAACGACCTCTGCCAGATGACGCGCTTGAGTTGGCGTTCACGGGCCAAAAGTCTGACAACGGATAAGCCGCGTAGGTGGGATTGGCCGCTATTGCGGCCGTCAAAGCGAAGCGACCAGTCGCGCTGGCACATGGGGCGAATGCCCCAGGTGACAAGGGACACCAAAGGAACCTCAAAGCCAGGATAACGGCAAAAGAAAAGACCCGCCGAAGCGGGCCAAGGTCTCTCGCCACGAGAGGAAAACAAAAAAGCTCGTTGAGGTTAGCGGTTGCGCGCCCGATCGACAACGCCGTCATAGGTGATCGCGGTAATCCGATCTTCAGTGCGGCGGGTCATCTCGATCCCGTCACCCGTCATTGTTGTTTCAGCGTGTTCGGTCCATTTGAAGATACTGCCATCCGCTTCGACATGGGTTTCATCTTCGGCGGCACGGCGTTTGACAGAACCATCATGGTGAACCTCAATGATTGTGCCGTCTGCCATTCGGACGGTTACAGAATGGTCATCAACAGCAACCCCCTGCCACCAGATTTCAGCATCGCGGCGCACAACGATCCGATTTGGGTGCAGCTTGATCTGCACATCTTGGGTGTCTTCTGGGTCAGCGGCTTTGACCACAA
>CAYGNE010000408.1:0-2173 GCA_964351155.1 uncultured Rhodobacterales bacterium
GGATGAAAGACACTGCCTCCAGCGCGCGCCGCGAAAACCTCAAACGGCTCCTGAAACCGCGCCACATCGCCTTTGTCGGTGGCAAGGCGGTCGAGGACTGCATCAATGCCACCCGAAAATCCGGCTTTGCCGGGGACATCTGGGTGGTGCATCCGAAAAACGAGGAACTGGCAGGCATCGCATGCGTACCAAGCCTTGGCGAATTGCCCGAACCACCGGATGCGACCCTGATTGCCGTATCGCGGGAACGCACAATTGACGTGGTGGCGGATTTGTCCGCAATGGGCGCGGGCGGGGCGGTTTCCATCGTCGGCGAGTTTGCCGAAACCGGAGAGGACGGGGCCGCGTTACAGGCCCGGCTGATCGAGGCGGCCGGAGATCTCGCGCTTGTTGGCCCGAATTGCCTTGGGCTGATGAACATGTTCGATCGCGCAGCGGTCTGGGGCGGCGACAATGTCTTTGAGCCGGTCGATGGCGACGGCGTCGCGCTGATCAGCCAGTCGGGCTATGTCGCCTATTCGATCACCAATGTCGAAGAGGCCCTGCCGTTGGGCTATGCCATCAGCATGGGCAATCAGGCGGTGCTGAACGTCGCCGATTTCATCGAAGCCCTGCTGGATGATCCCCGGGTCCGGGCCATCGGCCTCTATCTGGAAGGGATCGTCGATGTCGCCGCGCTGAGCCGTGCGGCCTTGCGCGCGATCGACAAGGGCGTTCCGGTCGTGGCTTTGAAGGCTGGCGGCACGCAGGAAAGCTCCGAGCTGACCCGCAGCCATTCGGGAACGCTCGCGGTTGCAAACGAGCTGTGGAGCGCGCTGTTTCGTCGCCTCGGCATTGTCGAGGCCGCCTCACCCAAGGTCTTGGTCGAGACGCTGAAGCTTCTCGGCTCGCCCAAACTGCCAAAAGGTAACCGCGTGGTCGCCGCGGCAAATTCCGGCGGATATGCCGCGATGATCGGCGAAAAGGGCCGCGCCGCAGGTCTGGAGTTTCCCGCGCCAAGCGGCGCAACACGGCAAGCCTTGCGCGATGATGTGCCCGATCTGGTGTCGCTCCTGAACCCGCTTGACTGGAACCTGCCATGGGCCAGCATGGCGCAGCCCAAAACCTCGGAAGTCGGCCTGGGGCATCTGATGACCGATGAGGCCGACCTCTTGGTCTATTTCATAGACTGGCCCCGGCAGAAGGATGTCGCGAACGTGTGGTGGCCAACACTCGAAGGCCTGATCCGCCTGAATACGCGGATCGCCCAACCGGTTTTGGTCGCCAGCGTCTTCCCCGACGGGTTGCCCCCGGAATTGCGCCGCCAACTGACCGAGGCGGGCCTGATCTGCCTTCAGGGGCTGGACGACGCATTGGCGGCGATCGCAGCGGCAGGCAAATACCACAGCTTGCGCCGCGCGGTTTTGGCAGATCGCGAAAACCGGGAATTGTCTGCTCCCCCACCCGAGCCCAGGTCGGTCATCCAACTTGATGAGGCAGAGGGCAAGGCAGCATTGGCAAGCTGCGGGCTGACGATCCCAAAGGGTGTGACGGGTTCGGCTGGGCATGTGATTGCTCAGGCCGAAACATTCGGGTTTCCGCTTGCGGTCAAACTCCTTTGCGCCGATCTGGCGCACAAGAACCACGCAGGCGCGGTGCATCTGAACGTGGGCAGCAAACCCGCGCTGGAAGAGGCGATTAAGGCGATCAGAATGTCTGTCAGGGCCTACGATCCGGCCCTGTCAACCGAGTGTTTTCTGATTGAACGCATGGTGGCGTCACCCCGTGCCGAATTCATCGTCGGCATCAGCTACAAGCCGGGATTGGGGCATGCCTTGGTCATTGGTCGCGGCGGGACGGCGGTTGAAGAGCTGAAGGACTATGCCACGTTGCTACTCCCGGCGGGTCACACGCAAATCGAGGACGCGCTTGCCGGCCTGAAGATCAGCGGCAAGCTAAGGCTTTCCGATACCGAGCGAACCGCGCTTGTGACGCAGATCCAGGCTGTCGCTGCATTTGCGGAACAGCACAGAAGCCGTTTGGTGGAACTCGACGTGAATCCGATCATCCTTGACACCGAGGGGCGTGCGACGGCGGTAGACGCGTTGCTCCGGCTTGCACGGGAATAATCGATCAAGTCGGGCGGATTGTCGAACTGCCCGGCCACAGGCGTGCCGTCGGCGAACCGGATTTC
>CAYGNE010000409.1:0-1453 GCA_964351155.1 uncultured Rhodobacterales bacterium
GCCAAGATCGGCACCGATCCGACCATCATGCTGACCGGCCCTGTGCCAGTGACCCAGAAAATCCTCGCGGACAATGGCATGAACATCAAGGACATCGACCTTTTCGAGGTAAACGAAGCCTTTGCGAGCGTTGTTCTGCGCTTCCAGCAGGCTTTTGATGTCGATCCAGAACTGGTCAATGTCAATGGTGGATCCATTGCCATGGGCCACCCCCTGGGTGCCACCGGCGCGATCATCATCGGCACGTTGCTTGACGAGCTGGAGCGCAGTGGCAAGCAAACCGGGCTCGCAACGCTGTGCATTGCATCCGGCATGGGTGCGGCCACGATCATCGCGCGCGTCTGATGCCCAAGCTGGACCTGGCACAGATCCCGATCAAGATCGGATCGCGTTACCCCGGCCAGCTGGCCAAGGCTGTTGCGGGACGCAGCAGCCAGCGGCTCGGCGACGCGGGCGGGTTGACCCAATACGGTGTCAACCTTGTGCATCTTGAACCCGGCAGTGCGTCGTCCCTTCGGCATTATCACATGCAGCAGGACGAGTTCGTGATGGTGACGCAAGGTATCTGCACCCTGATCGATGACGAAGGTGCGCATCCGATGGAACCCGGCGACTGCGCCGCTTTTCCAGCCGGTGATGCCAATGGCCATCACCTGATCAACAACTCTGACACGCCCGCCGCTTTTCTGGTGGTGGGCACGCATACCCCGACTGAAACCGCTGTTTACAGCGATATCGACATGATGGTGAAAGAAGACGCCAATGGTTTCGCTTTCACCCGCAAGGACGGCAGCCCTTTGACGGCTGACCAGATCGGAGAAGACAAATGACCGATTTCACAATGGAAAAACACGCCGACGGCGTCGCGATCATCACCTGGGACGTACCCGGTAAATCCATGAACGTGATGCGCATGGACGGTATGCGCGAACTGAACGACCTGATGGACGACGCATTGGGCGACGATTCCGTCAAAGGCATCGTCATCACCTCTGGCAAGGAAGGATCCTTTGCCGGCGGCATGGATCTGACCCAGCTTGCCGTGATCCGGGACGAGGCCGGGGACAATCCGGCCGAGGCGTTGTTCGATTTCGTCATGCAGGGCCATCACATGATGCGCAAACTCGAGCTTGCGGGCATGGACCCCAAGACCAAGAAAGGTGGCAAGCCGATCGCCTCGGCCCTGCCCGGCACCGCGGCAGGCATAGGTCTGGAACTGCCGCTCGCCACGCACCGTATTTTTGCAATGAACAACCCGAAAGCCCGTATCGGACTACCCGAAATCCTGGTCGGTCTTTTCCCCGGCGGTGGCGGCACAACCCGGCTTGTGCGCAAACTGGGCGCGATGGGAGCTTCGCCGTTCCTGCTTGAAGGCAAGATGGTGGACCCGGCCAAGGCCAAGGCCGCCGGCCTGATCGACGAAGTCGTGGATGACCCCGCTGCTGCGGCACGT
>CAYGNE010000409.1:1463-1874 GCA_964351155.1 uncultured Rhodobacterales bacterium
GCGATGCCGATCTCGTGAAACCATGGGATGCCAAGGGCTACAAGATGCCCGGCGGCGCCCCCTATCACCCGGCGGGTTTCATGACATTTGTCGGGGCCAATGCCATGGTTCACGGCAAGACCAAAGGTGCGTTCCCGGCCGCAAAGGCTCTGCTAAGCGCCGTCTATGAAGGCGCCCTGGTCGATTTCGACACGGCTCTGCGGATCGAAGCACGCTGGTTCACGAACGTGCTGATGAACCCGTCCTCCTCTGCCATGGTGCGGTCGCTCTTTGTCAACAAGGAAGCGCTGGAGAAAGGCGCGGTCCGGCCCAGGGATGTACCCGATCAGCGGGTCGAAAAACTCGGCGTCCTGGGCGCCGGCATGATGGGCGCAGGCATCGCGCTGGTCAGTGCACAGGCCGGGATGGAGG
>CAYGNE010000409.1:1884-2148 GCA_964351155.1 uncultured Rhodobacterales bacterium
GACCGGGATCAGGAAAGCGCCGATCGGGGCAACGCCTATGCCGAGGCCTATCTGGACAAGGGCATCGCCCGCAAGAAAGTGACCGCCGAGAAGAAAGAGGCGATGTTGTCCCGCATCACTGCAACCCCCGATCTGGAGCAGCTCAAAGGTTGTGATCTGATTATCGAAGCCGTGTTCGAAGACCCCAAGGTCAAGGCCGACATCACCCGGAAGGTCGAAGCGATTATTCCGGAGGACTGCATTTTTGCCTCCAATACCTCGACC
>CAYGNE010000410.1:0-2145 GCA_964351155.1 uncultured Rhodobacterales bacterium
GTTCGGCCCGTTCCGCGACCTGGCGGCCCCGGATCCGACCTCGATCATGAACTTCTTCGGCCTAGCCCCCTGGGCCGGACCCGAGCCCGGCACGATCCTCGCCATGCTGCTGATCGGCATCCTGCCGCTGCTGCTGGGCATCTCGATGTGGCTGCAGCAGAAACTCAACCCGGCACCCTCTGATCCGACACAACAGATGATCTTTGCCTGGATGCCCTGGGTATTCATGTTCATGCTGGGCAGCTTTGCCAGCGGGCTGGTGGTGTACTGGATCGCCAACAACACGATCACGTTCACCCAGCAATACCTGATCATGCGCAGCCAGGGGTACAAACCGGACGTGTTCGGCAACATCAAGTCCGGCTTCTCCAAGAAGGCGAAATCGGAAAAGAAATGACCGGCACAGTTACCAGCCTCTGCCGGCATCTGATCAAGAGCTACGGGCGCGAACCATTGCAAAGCGTCACGCTCCTCGCAGGGCAGACCATGCCCGGCGACCGGGTCTGGGCAGTCGCGCATGAACAGAGCAAGGCCGACGGGTCCACCTGGGTGCCCTGCGCCAACTTCAGCCGGGTTTCCAAGGCGCCCGAACTTATGGCGGTGACGGCGCGGTTGGATGAACTGTCAGGCATCGTGACCCTGTCCCATCCCAGACGCCCGGACCTGAGCTTTGATCCGGACGGTGATCCGACAGAATTCCTGGCCTGGGTGGCCCCCCTGATGCCGGAAAACCGGGCCGCATCGGCCCGCGTGATACGGGTGCCCGGGCGCGGCATGACCGACAGCGATTTCCCATCGGTCACGCTTTGCAACATGGCATCCCACCGCGCCGTCGAACAGCGGATCGGCAGGGATCTGTCGATCCTCCGCTGGCGCGGGAACATCTGGTTCGACGGTCTGCCATTGTGGGAGGAGTTCGACTGGATGGACCGCGAAGTGCAGGTCGGCAAAGCGGTGCTGCGGGTCCGCGAACGCACCGATCGCTGTGCCGCCACCACCTCGAACCCGGAGACCGGAGTCCGGGATGCGGATACGCTGGGCGCATTGCAGCATTGGGGCCACCAGGATTTCAGCGTGCGGGCCGAGGTCATCCGCGGCGGCGAAATAGCCATTGGCGACGCGGTCCGGGTGCTCTGATGCAACTGACCTTTCCCGAGGCGGAAACGCCCGATGCCCAGACCCGGGAAAAAGGCCGGCTTCTCTTTGCGCGTGAATCGGAGTTTCTCAAGGGCGTGGTGGCAATGTCCGGATTGCCACCTGCCGACCGGATCGAAGTCTGCTTTGCCGGGCGATCCAACGTCGGCAAATCGACGCTGATCAATGCGCTGACCGGAACCAAGGCGCTTGCACGGGCCTCCAACACGCCGGGGCGCACGCAGGAGATCAACTTTTTCACCCAGGGTGACGAGCTCTATCTGGTCGACCTGCCGGGATACGGCTTTGCCAATGCCCCCCTGCCCGTTGTCGAGAAATGGCAGAGGCTGCTGAAACAATACCTGTCAGGACGCCAGACCCTGCGCCGCGCCTTTGTGCTCGTCGATGCGCGGCACGGCATAAAACCGGTGGACGAGGAAATCCTGTCCTTGCTGGACAGCGCGGCGCTCACGTCTCAATGCGTGCTGACCAAGACCGACAAGGTCAAGGCCGCGGATCGCGAAAAGATCCTGACGCAGGTGCGCAAGGCCTTGGCCAGACACCCCGCCGCCTTTCCGGAGATCGTGCTGACCTCATCGGAAAAAGGTGACGGGATCGCAACGCTGCGTTCCATCATCGCATCGCTGGGCTAGGCGCCACTTGCAGAGCACCGGCAAACCGTGACATCCCAACAGGAACGGATGGCTGACATGAAAACGCAGAACATGAACAGAGACTGGATTGCCACCGCTGCCACGCTGTCAAGCGCCCTGCCCTATCTGCAGCGCTATACCGACGCGATTGTCGTCATCAAGCTGGGCGGTCACGCCATGGGCAGCGACGACGCCATGGACAGTTTTGCCCGCGATATCGTGCTGATGCAGCAGGTCGGCGTGAACCCGGTGATCGTGCATGGCGGCGGCCCGATGATCAACCAGATGCTGGACAAGCTGGAAATCAAGTCCGATTTCGTCAACGGTAAACGCGTCACGGACGAAGCAACGATGGAAG
>CAYGNE010000411.1:0-2113 GCA_964351155.1 uncultured Rhodobacterales bacterium
GCCCCATGCGCTCGGCCATGGGAGACACGGCGGGCAGGCCGCGCAGCGAGGCGAATTTGCCCGAGGTGGCGCAGGCTCCCGCCGACAGGCCGGGGTCCTGCGGGTGCGCGATGACCAGCGCGCCCAGGCTGCGGGCATAGGTCAGGGCGCGCGAGAAAACCTTGGTATTGGTGACCACGTGGTCGCAATCGGTGAAGGCCACCGCGCCCGCATCCATGAGAAACCCGATCTCGGTCATTTCCCGCCCTTCGCGCGCCTTGGTCAGTGCCGCCATCGGCAGAACGTTCACCGGGGCCGCCGCGTTGGCGCGCCGGGTCACGAATTCGAGCGTTTCCGGGCTGTCGATCACCGGCGTCGTGTCGGGCCGGGTGACCATCGTGGTGACGCCGCCCGCCGCCGCCGCCAGCCCGGCGGAGCGAAAGCTTTCCTTGTGCCGTTCGCCCGGCTCGCAGACTTTGACGCCGATATCGACGATGCCCGGCGCGAGGCACTTGCCGTTGCAGTCGATGATCTCGACCGTGTCGCGCGGCAGGCCGCGGGTGCGAAGCAACTGTTCGGTATTGGCGGTCTCGGGCAGGATCTGGACGATCCGCCCTTCCTGTACCAGCAGCTTGCCCAGCGTTTCGCTGCGCGCTTCGGGATCGATCAGGCGGGCATTGGTGAACAGCGTGACACTCATGGGCGCGCCCTTTCGATGGCTGCAACGGTGGCGGCGGGATCGGCCTGGTACTTGATCAGGTGCTTGTGCCCGTCGCGGGTGATGACCTGCACGAAACTGGCCAAGCTGCGCACGGTTTCGATCTGGTCCAGCGGGATACGGCGTTGCATCGGGCCGGTCAGGGCACCGTCGCGGATCTCCCAGACCACCGCCAGCTGTTCCGAGGCCATGAACCAGCCGCGAAACGCGATCGCACCGAGTCCCGCAACCGCGCCGGTCCAGATGTTCGGGTCGCCCATCAGCCACAGCACGCCCATGGCACCGGCCATGGCGATGGCGGCCAGCTTGACATGGCTCTGGACATAGGCCTGCCGGTCGGCTGGGAAACGGGTGAGGTCGCCGCTCATCCCAGCACCAGCCAGACGATCAGGGCGAACAGGATCATGAACACCAGGAAGATGCCGCTGCCGATACGGCGGGCGCGGGCCCGTTCGGCGCGCGGGGATTGGGCAGACCCGGCACGGCGGCGGGCGCTGTCGGTGTCGATCGGGGTTCTGGCCGACCAGTCGGTCGGGGTAACGTCGTAGATCGCGACGAGGTCGAGCGCGGCGGCGGGTGCGAGGTTTTCCGCCTGCCCGTCGAACGCCCTGCTGTGCACCACCAGAACGTGGCCCCGCAGCGCCTTGAGGCGGCCCCGGTCCGGGGCGATCTGTACGGCGGGGACATCGCAGCCTTCGATCAGGTAGCCGGGCAGGCCCAGCTCTTCGAGATCCCTGAGCGCGAAGATGTCGACATGGGCAGTATCCAGCCGGTCGACGCCGAGGATGTCGGCAACCGCGCCGGGTTCGTGCAGGAAATTTACCTGTTCGGCGGGCATGTTCAGGGCAAACACCCGGACCTTGCCGGTTTCGCCCGGCGGAACGGTCAGCGCGTCGCTCATGCCGCGTCCGGCCGGGTGTGGCGCAGGTTGCGGGCCAGCAGCTCCATAGCCGCCATGCGCACCGCGACGCCCATTTCGACCTGGTCCTGTATGACCGAGCGGTTGATGTCGTCGGCCAGTGTCCCGTCGATTTCCACACCCCGGTTCATCGGGCCCGGATGCATCACGATGGCGTCCGGTTTCGCCTGCGCCAGCTTTTCCGCGTCCAGCCCGTACCGGTGGTAATATTCGCGTTCCGAGGGGATGAAACCGCCATCCATGCGTTCCCGTTGCAGCCGGAGCATCATGACAACGTCCACGTCGGCCAGGCCCTGGTTCATATCCTCGTAGACCTCGACGCCGAACTGGTCGATCTGGGATGGCATCAGCGTCGGCGGGCCGATCAGCCGGATGCGGTTTTCCATCTTGCCCAGCAGAAGGATATTGGAGCGCGCCACGCGGGAATGGGCGATGTCGCCGCAGATCGCCACGTTGAGCCGGTGCAGGCGGCCCTTGGCCCGGCGGATGGTCAGCGC
>CAYGNE010000412.1:0-2098 GCA_964351155.1 uncultured Rhodobacterales bacterium
GATGGGCGAATTCCGATCCGATCACCGGACAGGCGGCCTGGTTCGACCTCAAGGTCAGGCTCGAAAAGGCGGCCCGCGTCCCCGAAAGCCAACCCGCCTTCCCGCCGATCAAATCCCCGGTCGGGCACGGTCCGGAAACTCTTGCATGGAAGGTGGGCAAATGACCGAGCTTCCCGCGTCCACCCAGAAGAAACTGGGCCTCGTCATCGACCTTGACACCTGCGTCGGCTGCCATGCCTGCGTGATCAGTTGCAAGGGCTGGAACACCGAGAATTACGGCGCTCCCCTGTCCGATCAGGACCCGTATGGCGGCGATCCTTCCGGCACCTTCCTCAATCGCGTGCACAGCTACGAGGCGCAGCCCGAGACCGGCCCGGCCCAGCTGATCCATTTTCCGAAATCCTGCCTGCATTGCCAGGACGCGCCCTGCGTGACGGTCTGTCCGACCGGGGCCAGTTACAAACGCACCGAAGACGGCATCGTTCTGGTCAACGAATCCGACTGTATCGGCTGCGGCCTCTGCGCCTGGGCCTGCCCCTATGGCGCGCGCGAACTGGACCAGGCCGCCGGCGTCATGAAGAAATGCACGCTCTGCGTCGACCGGATCTACAACGAGAACCTGCCCGAAGAAGACCGCGTGCCCGCCTGCGTGCGCACCTGCCCCGCCGGTGCGCGTCATTTCGGCGACTTCGCCGATCCCGACAGCAACGTCTCGCGCCTCACCGCCGAACGCGGCGGTATCGATCTCATGCCCGAACAGGGCACCGCTCCCGTCAACAAATACCTGCCACCCCGCCCCAAGGACCAGCTGGACGGTCAGATCGACGTCCTCGCCCCCTTGCTGGCCCCGGTGGCAAAGGACACGGGCGGCTTTCTCGGCTGGCTCGACAAGGCACTGGAGAAACTCTGATGCACCCGGCTCCTTCCGTCATCCTCTTCACCACCTGTTCCGGCCTGGGCTTTGGCCTGCTCGCATGGCTTGGCCTCGGCTTTCCGCCGGTCACCGGCTGGGTCGCCTTCACCTTCTTTGCCATCGCCTATCTGCTGGCGGTCGGCGGGCTTCTGGCCTCGACCTTCCACCTCGGCCGCCCCGAACGCGCCCCCAAGGCCTTCACCCAGTGGCGCACCAGCTGGCTCAGCCGCGAGGCATGGTGTGCCGTGGTCGCGTTGATCCTGATGGCGGCCTACGGGGCCGGCCTGGTGTTTCTGGGCACGACTTGGACCGTCATCGGGCTGCTCGGCGCCGTGGCCAGCCTTGCCACCGTGTTCACCACTTCGATGATCTACACCCAGATGAAAACCGTGCCCCGTTGGCGCACACCGCTGACTCCCGCGCTGTTCCTGACCATGTCCGTCGGCGGCGGGGCGCTTTTTGCCGATCAGACCAACGCGGCCATTGGCCTGCTGATCTTCGCGGGGCTTGTCCAACTCGCCCTCTGGGCGGTCGGGGACAAGGCATTCGCCGGCAGCGGCACAACGCTGGCAACGGCCACGGGGCTTGGCACCATCGGCACCGTGCGGGCCTTCGAACCGCCCCATACCGGCAGCAACTACCTGCTGCGTGAATTCGTGCATGTCATCGGACGCAAACACAGCGCCAAGCTGCGCGTGATCGCGCTGGGGCTGATGGCCGTTGTGCCCGTGGTCCTGCTGCTGCTGCCGTTCAGCCATTTCCTGGCCGCACTTGCGGTCCTGTCCCATCTCGCGGGCGCAATCGTATCCAGATGGCTTTTCTTTGCCGAAGCCGAGCACGTGGTCGGCCTCTACTACGGCAAGCGATAAAAAACCCCCCGCAGCAGGACTGCGGGGGGGCAACGCGTTCCTTTCCGGCTGGCCCGGCTCAGTCGTAACTGCGCTGATCCTCGATCACCAACCCGTCCTTGGGCAGGCTGCCCGGCGCCACGACCTCGACCGCGCCCTTCAGCTTCAGAACATCCGCGACCGTCTTGGCATAGGCACTGCCATCGCCGCCCGCCGCCTCGATCTGAACCGTCATCGCGTCCATCTCGCCCTGCCGGCTGGCAATGACCCGCGCCTTGACGATCTCGTCATGCTTGGCGACCAGTGCGGCCACCTGTTCGGGACGGATGAACATGCC
>CAYGNE010000413.1:0-2020 GCA_964351155.1 uncultured Rhodobacterales bacterium
CTTCCTCCAGGAGGATCGGTACACCCATTGTCATGGAATGTATTCCCATGATCGAGGTCAATTGGATGACTTCCAGGATTTCCTCCTTGGTGGCCCCGGCCGCCAGGGCATTGGCCATGTGGCGCCGCGCGCCGGAGGGCCACAGGTGGGTCGTGGCCACGTTGATGGCGATGAAGATCAGTTCCCTGGTCTTTTGATCCAGCGGCCCGCGCTGCGGCACGGAACGGAATTGCAGGAACGCTTCGAGGTAATCGGGATCCAGCTCTTGGAGCGATGTCCAAAAGGGGTTCCAGTCGCCGGTCGCGCGTTGTGCCTCGGTGGCGGGATAGGTCTTTTCGGGCATCTCAGCCTCCTCTGTGCTTGAAACTGTCGCGGCGGAAGGAATAGAGCGCGTTCGGGTCGACCATGACGTCGATGACCGCCGGCTTGCCGCAGTCGAGTGCGGCCTCGATGGCCTCGGTCATCTGGCTCAGGGTGTCGGCGCGATACCCCCTGGCGCCATAGAGTTCGGCCAGCTTGTCAAAGGGCGGGCTGGAGATATCCGCGCCGATATAGCGCCCGTTGAAGAAATCGCGCTGATAGGCTTTTTCCGCGCCCCAGCAGCCGTTGTTCATCACCACCGTCACCGTGTTGATCCCGTGATCCACCGCCGTGGACAGCTCGGACGTGGTCATGCCAAAGCCGCCGTCGCCCATCAGGCTGATCACCGGCCTGTCGGGACAGGCCAGTTTGACACCCAGCCCACAGGCAAAGGAAAAGCCGACAAGGCCGAAATCCAGCGGGGTGAAAAGGCTTTTGGGCTGCCAGTAGTTCAGCTGGTCCGTGGCCTGAAGACAGAGCGTGCCCGCATCCATTGTATAGGCCGCGTCATGCGGAACGACGTCGCGCAGACGCTTGAACAGGCCGGAGGGCTGAATGACCGACTCGGCGACATTGGCCTCGGCGTCGCGCGTTGCCAGAAACGCTGCCCGCTCGGCCTGCAGGGTTTTTGACCATGCCTCTGCCTCGGCGCGTTGCCTGAGCTTGCCGGCCTGTGCACGCAACTGGTCGGCAATGGTCGGCGCGTCGCCCCAGATGCCCATTTCGACCGGGAAATAGCGCCCGATGGCGGTGGGTTCCTGCTCGACATGGATGATCGCCGCGTCGCGGTTGATGTTGTCATAGCTGTAGAAGGTGGCGTTGAACCCGATCCGGGTGCCAAGGGCAAGGATCACGTCGGCCTCCTTCATCAGCCGCGAGGCCACCGCGTTGCCGCGCGGGCCCATCTGCCCGGCATTGAGCGGATGGCCGAACGGCACCGCATCGCCGTGCCCGGGCGAGGAGACCACGGGGATGTTGAACGCCTCGGCCAGCGCCATGGCCTGTTCTGCGGCGCCGGTATTCTTGATGCCGCCGCCGACCATGATCACCGGCCGCTCGGCCCCGGCCAGCAAACTGGCGGCCTGTGCGATCACCTCTGGCGCGGCGGCCTGCGCGGTGACGGGGCGGTAGGTTTGCGGGTCCTGCATCGGAGGGAACTCTGCCTGGCCCGACAACACGTCGCGCGGCAGGTTCAGTTGCACCGGCCCCTTGCGCGGCGCATTGGCGACGCGAAACGCCTCGCGCACCATTTCCGGCACCCGGTCGGCACTTGTCGCGGTCCAGGTCTTCTTGGTGATCGGGGTGAACAATGCCTGCTGGTCGACCTCCTGGAACGCATCGCGATAGACATGGCCCGAAGCCAGCGCGCCGGCGATCGAGACGATGGGTGTATAGGCCGCCCTGGCCTGTGCAAGCCCGGTCACGAGATTGGTGGTTCCGGGGCCGTTCTGCCCTGCGAGCACCACGCCGGTCTGTCCGGAGGCGCGGGCATATCCATCGGCCATATGGGTGCCGGTGCGTTCGTCATGCACACCGATGAACCCGATTTCCGGCACATCATAAAGCGCGTCGAACATCTCCATCGTCGCGGACCCGATCAGCCCGAAGACATATCTGGTCTCTTCCGCCTTCAGCGCGTGCACGGCCGCTTGTCCGCCTG
>CAYGNE010000414.1:0-666 GCA_964351155.1 uncultured Rhodobacterales bacterium
GCCATGCCCACGGTCAGCACGATCCCGGCAATGCCCGGCAGTGTCAGCGTGGCGCCGATCAGGCTGAGCAGGCCAAATATCAGCGCGATGTTCAGGATCAGGGCGACATTGGCGAACAGCCCGAAGAGGCCATAGCTCAGCGCCATGAAGACGAGCACGGCGGCAAAGGCGACGATGGTCGCGATCTTGCCGGCGTCGATGCTGTCCTGCCCCAGTTCCGGACCGATGGTGCGCTCCTCGAGAAATTCCAGTCCGGCCGGCAGGGCACCGGCCCGCAAGAGGACGGCCAGATTGGTGCTCTCTTCGACCGAAAAGCGACCGGTGATGATGCCCGATCCACCGGGAATGTGGCTCTGGATCACCGGGGCGCTGATCACCTCGTTGTCAAGCACGATGGCAAAGGGGCTGCCGATATTCGCCGCGGTGTAATCGCCGAACTTGCGCGCGCCGGACGTGTTGAACCGGAAGTTCACCGCCGGGCGGCCGTTCTGGTCATAGGCGGGCTGGGCATCGACCAGTTCCTCGCCCGTCACGACGGCTGCGGCCTCCAGCGTATAGTACAGCCCCTCTTCGTCCAGCGATGGCAGGATCTTGTTGCCCGCGCCGGGGTTGGCATTGGCGTCGCTGCTGCTGTTGAGCACGGGGTTGAAGGTTAGTGGTGCTGTG
>CAYGNE010000414.1:676-2000 GCA_964351155.1 uncultured Rhodobacterales bacterium
CGGGTGCCGACCTCGTCGACCCGGCGGCGGATGATCTCGAGCGACTGGCGCACGGTGCGGTCGTCGGTGGCCAGTTTCTCGGCTTCCGACAGGGTGACGATCAGCACATCGCCGTCGCCGCGCACCTCGATATCGGTCGAGCCGACACCGGTCAGGGTCTGGATCGGGCGGGCGAGTCCGCGCACCACTTCGAGCGCGCGGGGCATGCCTTCGGGTTGGCTGATCCTGATGCGAATCTCTTGCGGATCAGAGGGTTGCAGGCGGATCGTGCCGACGGTTTCGCGTTCGGGGCGCAGGGCGTCGCGGATCTCGGGCCACATCGCCTGCATCCGGCTTTCATAGACATCGGCGACCTTGACCTCGGCCAAAAGATGGGTGCCGCCCCGCAGGTCGAGCCCCAGATTGACCAGCGACGACGGCATCCAGCCGGGCCATTGCCCGGCCAGTTCGGTGCGTTCCGGCGTCGCACCGCCGAGCTCTATCGCGGCCACGGCGTCGTTGTGCTGTTCCACGCGGGTGTAGAACGCATTGGGCAGCGCCAACCACAGACCAACCGCGCAGGCCAGCCAGATCAGCACTTTTTTCCAAAGTTCGAAATGCAACATCACCCAGCCTTTTCAACGGGTTGCAGGGCGAAGATCAGCTTGCGGGCTCGGTCTTGCTCATCACTGTGGCGATGGTCGATTTGACGACCCGCACCTTGACACCCTCGGCCAGTTCGACCTCGATCTCGTTGTCGTCCTTGACCTTGACGACCCTGCCGATCAGCCCGCCCTGGGTGACGACCTGATCGCCGCGGCGCAGGGCGGCGACCATGGCCTGGTGTTCCTTGACCTTTTTCTGCTGCGGACGGATCAGCAGGAAATACATGATCGCAAAGATCAGGATGAGCGGGAGAAACTGGGCGAGTGCGCCACCTTCCATGGAATGTTCCTTTTGGCTTTGAGAGGCGGACCCCGGCCCGCGATTTTGGCGGAACCTATGCGCTGGAACGGGTGTTTGCAAGACGGGGGTTTTGACCGTTTTGTACAGGGCCCGCGGCGGGCTTCGTTCGTTTTGTACAAAACCGAAACCGGCATTCCGGCCGCCCTGCCCCTCTTGGCAGTGACGCGATCCGGCGTCATGGTGGGGATGGCAACACAAATCCGGGTCCCGCATGTTCAGCAACGTCAGGAACGCTTTGGAAGATCCGGTCACCGTTCCGATGGTTCTGGTGGCGCTGCTGGTGCTGGCGGTGTTCTGGACGCTGGGCGCGGTGGCAACGGACAGGCGGGCACGCGAACCGCGGTTTTCGGACAACTGGCCGCTGAATGCGTTGAAATGG
>CAYGNE010000415.1:0-1974 GCA_964351155.1 uncultured Rhodobacterales bacterium
TCGCGTCTGCGGCCTCGCCGCTGCCGGCCCAGGCCGCGCGGGCCTTGGCCTTCTGTTCGGCCATGGCCGCGTCAAATCCGTCAGTGTCGACCGACAGACCCTTCTCCCGCAATGCATCCTGCGTCAGGTCCAGCGGAAAACCATATGTGTCATACAGCTTGAAGGCCGCCGCGCCAGGCAGTGCAGCACCTTCGGTAAGGTTCGCCACCTCGTCGTCCAACAGCTTCAGACCACGATCAAGCGTTTGTTTGAACCGGGTTTCTTCCAGTTTCAGCGTCTCTTCGATCAAGGCCTGCGCCCGGCCCAGCTCTGGATATGCCGCCCCCATTTGTTGCACCAGTGCAGGCACCAATCGATGCATCAGCGGATCCTTGACGCCAAGCAGATGCGCGTGCCGCATGGCCCGGCGCATGATCCGCCGCAACACATACCCGCGTCCGTCATTCGACGGCATCACGCCATCCGCGATCAGAAATGATGTCGAGCGCAGATGATCGGCGATAACCCGGTGATGGGTCTTGCCTGGCCCGTCCGGATCGGTGTTGGACGCATCGGCACTGGTCTCGATCAGATTGCGCATCAGGTCCGTGGCATAGTTGTCGTTCGAACCCTGCAACAATGCCGCGACCCGCTCTATCCCCATGCCGGTATCAATGGACTGCGCCGCCAGTTCCTTGCGTGTTCCATCCTCGAATTGTTCGTACTGCATGAAGACGAGGTTCCAGATCTCTACAAACCGGTCGCCGTCTTCCTCGGGGGTGCCCGGAGGACCGCCCCAGTACTGCTCGCCATGATCAAAGAAGATCTCGGTACAGGGTCCGCACGGCCCGGTTGGACCCATCATCCAGAAATTGTCATTGGTCGGAATGCGAATAATCCGATCATCGCTGAGACCGGCGGTTTTCTTCCAGATATCCGCGGCCTCGTCATCGGTGTGATACACCGTGACCAACAGCCGGTCCTTTGGGATGTCGAGTTCCTTGGTGATCAGTTCCCACGCATAAGGAATGGCCTGTTCCTTGAAGTAATCTCCAAAGCTGAAGTTTCCGAGCATCTCAAAGAATGTATGATGGCGGGCCGTGTACCCCACATTGTCCAGGTCGTTGTGTTTGCCGCCTGCCCGCACGCATTTCTGTGCCGTGGTCGCACGCTTGTAGTCGCGATGCTCCACACCGGTGAACAGGTTTTTGAACTGAACCATTCCGGAGTTCGCGAACATCAGCGTCGGATCGTTTCGCGGGACCAGAGGGCTGCTGTCCACAACCTCATGCCCCTGCTTGGCAAAATAGTTCAGAAACGTGGATCGAATGTCGTTCAGCGTCGGCATGGTCGGGCTTTCGGGCGATTGAATTCAGGCCTCTCAAATAGCCGCAAGCCCTGCCACTGTCCACAGGTCCAACGTCACCCAGGATACCGAAACGGGGCACACCTGCCTGGCCTGCCCCGTCCCGAGGAAATCATTCAACCCGATCACGCTTGCTCTGCAAGGCGGGGCCGACAAGCCGATCCTGTACGATCAGGCCTCCAGGATGTCGTCCGCGGCACTTTCATCTTGTTCCGGCATATCGAAATCCAGCCCATGTGCGGCGCGAATCTTGTCTTCGATCTCATAGGCGATCCGCGGATTGTCGCGCAGATATTGCTTGGCATTCTCGCGGCCCTGTCCAATCCGCTCGTCACCGTAACTCATCCACGCGCCGGATTTCTCGACGACGCCGGCCTTGACCCCGAGATCGAGCAATTCACCCATCTTCGAGATTCCCTCGCCATACATGATGTCGAATTCGACCTGTTTGAATGGGGGCGCAACCTTGTTCTTGACCACCTTGACGCGCGTTGCGTTCCCCACAACTTCGTCACGGTCCTTGACCGACCCGATGCGCCGGATATCCAGTCGAACCGATGAATAAAATTTCAGCGCGTTGCCGCCGGTCGTGGTTTCGGGGCTACCGAACATCACGCCGATCTTCATCC
>CAYGNE010000416.1:0-1946 GCA_964351155.1 uncultured Rhodobacterales bacterium
CACGCCTGCGATAACTGATGTTCATTCAATGTGCAGCATCGGTAAAAGTGGGCTCCGAGCCGACCTTCCCCGCCTCCGCGACACGGTTTTGCGGAGCGCGGCGGACGGAAACCTGCCGTTTGGGCCGATGCCCGAGAACGTGATGGGCGCGTTTTTGCGACCGCCGCCCCGGTCGGTCATTTCCACCGGGATCATGCAGGCCCGGTTTCTCAGGGCAGGATTGGGCCGCGCGCCCGGTCACGGCCTATTTCAGCAGCCCCGCCAGGTAGGCGCCATAGGAATTCTTGGCGAACATCTCGGCCCGGGCGGCCAGTTCCTCGGGCGTGATCCAGCCCTGTTCGAACGCGATCTCCTCGGGGCATCCGGCCTGCAGCCCCTGGCGTTCCTCCAGCGTGCGCACGAAATTGCCCGCGTCCAGCAGGCTGCCATGGGTGCCGGTGTCCAGCCAGGCATAGCCCCGCCCCATGGTCTCGACCCTGAGCAGCCCCTCTTCCAGGTACATCCCCAGAAGCGAGGTGATCTCGAGCTCGCCCCGGTCCGACGGCGTCACCCGGCGCGCCCGGTCCGGCGCGCCGCCATCCAGGAAATAAAGCCCCGTCACCGCGTAATTGGACGGCGGCACCGGCGGTTTCTCGATGATCTCGCGCACAGCACCCGTGTCGTCGAACGCCACCACGCCATAGCGTTCCGGATCGGCCACGTGATAGCCGAACACCGTGCCGCCGGTGTCCTGCTCGTCGGCCCGCGCCATCAGCCTGGGCAACCCGTGGCCGAAAAAGATGTTGTCGCCCAGCACCATCGCGCTGGGGGCGCCATCAAGGAACGCCTCGGCCAGGATATAGGCCTGCGCCAGCCCGTCCGGGCTCGGCTGCACCACATAGCTCAGCGAGATGCCCCATTGCGCGCCATCGCCCAGCGTGCGCCGGAACTGGTCCTGGTCCTGCGGCGTGGTGATGATCAGGATCTCGCGGATGCCCGCCAGCATCAGCACCGACAGCGGGTAATAGACCATCGGCTTGTCATAGATCGGCAGCAGCTGTTTGCTGACCCCCATGGTGATCGGGTAAAGCCGCGTGCCGGAACCGCCGGCCAGAATGATGCCCTTGCGTGTGCCCATGTGTTCAGATCTCTCCAAGCTCTTTCAGAATCGCCGCCAGCCCAACACGCCAATCGGGCCGTTTCATGTCAAACGCGGCCTCGAACGCGGAACAGTCCAGCCGCGAGTTTCCGGGGCGCGCCGCCGGGGTCGGGTAGGCGCTGGACGGAATGTCCTCGATTGCACAGGCCAGCCCCGCCTGCGCCATGATCGCGCGCGCGAACGCCGCCCAGCTGACATCGGGCGCGCCGGCAAAATGATAGGTTCCGCCCTTGTCAGGCTCTGATATCAGGGTCTGCGCCATGCGCAGGCAGGCCGCCGCGATATCGCGCGCCGGGGTCGGCCCGCCGACCTGGTCGGCGACCACGCGCAGACTGTCCCGTTCGGCCCCCAGCCGCAGCATGGTCTTCACGAAATTGGCGCCATGCGCGGACACCACCCAGCTGGTGCGCAGCACCGCCCATGTGCCGCCCGCCGCCGCCACCGCCCGCTCTCCGGCCAGCTTGCTGCGCCCGTAGGCGCCAAGCGGCGCGGTCGCGTCATCTGGCTGCCAGGGCGTGTCTCCGCCGCCATCGAACACGTAATCGGTCGAGATATGCACGAACGGAATGCCAAGCGCGGCACAGGCCGCCGCCATCGCGCCGGGGGCCGCGCCATTGATCACCGTCGCCGCCGCCTCCTGCGTCTCGGCCGCATCCACCGCGGTCCAGGCCGCGGCATTGATCACCGCCGCCGGGGCATGGGCGCGGATCAGGTCCGCGCAGGCCGCCGGGTCGGACAGGTCCGCCGCCGCCCGGTCCAGGCAGCTCACCCCGGAATGCACCGCCAGTTCCCGGGCCACCTGCCCGGT
>CAYGNE010000417.1:0-1915 GCA_964351155.1 uncultured Rhodobacterales bacterium
CCGAAGATGATGCCGATTATGTTCTACAAAGAATGCTTTCCAGTACAGGTTCACCCAAGTTGCCAGAAAGGCACTGGGTCTGTTGATTTCCTGTTTCAGCCTTTGCACCAACTCAGCGGACGAACGGTATCGCGCCAGATAAACTGACAGGGTCTGGGCCGCGACAGAACCGACTTCCGCAATCCGTTCTATCGCGTCTTCCCCGCGGACAATTGTCCGATGGGTCCAAACGCTGGTTCCCTCGTCGGGTGAAATGATGCGGATGGTCATTCGAACGCTGTCGCCCAGTTGTCGAACGGAACCGGTGATCAGCGACTGTGCACCAACCTTTCGTGCATGGGCCAGAAACGCGTCATGTCCGCCTATTTCCACAGCCGCACCGGGTGACAGATCAACGGTGACAATTCCAAATGAACGGAACCGGGCGAACAACTCGTCCTGTACATCACGCCCGATAAATGTCGCCATCTCACCGCCGCCAAGATCCTCAAACGGGACAAGCAGTGCATTGGGATGGTCCGTTTCCATTTCTGTTGGTGTTTCGGTCTCCCGCAACGTTTCAGCGAGGGAAAGCGTCTCTTTACCTGGCTCAACGTCGAGATCGTTGCGCAGGTGCAATCGGAATGCTTCGAACTCTTGCAATGCCTCGGCACGCCGGTCAAGGCGATCCAGGATCTCCATGACACGACGCAAGACTTGTTCATCCAAAGGCGTCAGCATCAGCGCGGACCGATAACAGGCCAGCGCGGCCTCATCATCCAGTCGCTGCGCGTGCGCTTCGGCTTCCAGAACAAATTCCGCTGCGGCCTCTTTGGCGCGGGTGCTGCGTGCTTCCGCCAACCAAGTGTCAAACTCTTCCGCCCCGGTATGAAATTCGGGCAAGAGCGTCGGGCCCGGTTCAAGTTGCAGCGTGTCCCGGGCGATAGAAAGGTGCTCTTCGCCTGCCAAGGCATCCGGACCCAAGGCTTTCCGCAGGGCAAACAAGACCTGCCTCAGGCTACGGCGTGCCTGATCGTCAGGTCTTTCGCCCCACAACAAGGTTGCCAGATGTTCCCGGCTTTGCGGTTTCCCAGTGAGTGCCAGATAGACAAGCAGCGCCTGCGCCTTCTTGCTGCGCAGTTCGACAAGCCGCCCATCTCGGGTCAGATGAATTGTGTCGTGAAGGGCAAGCTTGAACGCCAAATTGATTAGACCATGAGTGCATCGAAGGCAGATTAACGCAGATTGGTGACAGATTAACGCTGATTAACACCGCAAAAACAACCAAAAGCTTGAAACGCGAACGCTGGGATAACGGCAGGTGAACAGACTGGGGTCAGATACAAACTTTGGAAACGGAGATTGAGATGACCGATCAGACATTGAACCACCAGACCGAAATCACAACTGCGCCGCTCAAAACCTTGCTGGCGCGGGTCTGGACCTTTTTGAGCAGAAGGCAGTCCGGAACGGCATGCCTGGATATGTCACCATCTGATCGTGCGCGTCTCGATCGAGGACTGCCAAGATCCAAGCGCCTCCGTAAGGATATCGGAGTGTCAGAAACACTCAGCCACAATGATTCACGCAACACCGTCGCAAACATGTGCGCACGAAACGGCCTGCCCCTCTAAGTGTACAGGGCCAGACCTCGACGTGAAGGGCGGTCAAGCTGACATCTTATGATCTTCGATGAACTGATTGCGTGGCCCCGTCAAAGACGGCACGCAGTTGGAGATGAAAAATGATTGGCTCAGCCGAGGGGATGAGCACCGCCACACTGTCGGATTGCGCGGCAGGATTGGACAATCAATGCGGCCTTACCGAATAGGTCCGCTGCGAGTTATCATTTTCAAACTCTCTAACACCATTTTGGCGGCGAACTCCCGATTTTGAATGTCGGCTCTCATTGAAGCCACATGGCCAGATTGCGGTG
>CAYGNE010000418.1:0-1888 GCA_964351155.1 uncultured Rhodobacterales bacterium
GTTCCGCCGCGATCTGGGCAACCTGTCGGATGCCTATTCGGAGGTGGCGCGCCGCTTGGGCGTGATGCCGAAGAATTCCGGGCCGATCACCAAGCCGACGCTGATAAACTGAGGCCCGGGCGCCCGCGGCGGGCGTCGGGAATCGGGTATTTGAGACCAGAAAGAAGCTGCAGTCGGACTGCGCGACCAGGGGATGAAGAGATGAAGGCACGGGTGCATGTGATGCTGAAGAACGGAGTTCTGGATCCGCAGGGCGAGGCGGTGCGCCACGCGCTGGGGGCGATGGGCTTTGACGGTGTATCCGGCGTGCGGCAGGGCAAGGTGATCGACCTGGAGCTTGCGG
This sequence comes from uncultured Rhodobacterales bacterium, assembly GCA_964351155.1. Lineage (GTDB taxonomy): Bacteria > Pseudomonadota > Alphaproteobacteria > Rhodobacterales > Rhodobacteraceae > CAYGNE01. The sequence continues at coordinate 344 of CAYGNE010000418.1, forward strand.
AGGGTGTGACCGAGGCGCAGGTGACGGAGATGTGCGAGAAGCTGCTGGCCAACACGGTGATCGAATCCTACTCGGTGGATATGGGCTGATGCGGGCCGCGGTTGTCGTTTTTCCGGGTTCGAATTGTGATCGTGACCTGGCGGTGGCGTTCGAGGCCGCGGGCGCGCGGGTCGACATGGTCTGGCACAAGGATACGGAATTGCCCGAAGGGGTGGATATCGTCGGGATCCCGGGCGGGTTCTCGTTCGGCGACTACCTGCGTTGCGGCGCCATCGCGGCGCGCTCGCCGATCATGCGCGCGGTGATCGATTTCGCCAATGCCGGCGGGCATCTTCTGGGCATCTGCAACGGGTTCCAGGTGCTGACCGAGACCGGTATTCTGCCCGGCGCGCTGCTGCGCAACGCGGGGCTGAAATACATCTGCAGGACCGTCGATCTGAAGGTGGAGACCAGCAACAGCGTCTTTACCCAGGGGTACAATGCCGGCGACGTGATCGGCATTCCGATCGCGCATCACGACGGCAATTACTTTGCCGATGCGCAGACGCTTGCGCGGTTGCGCGACCAGGACCGCGTGGCGTTTTCCTACCAGGACAACCCCAACGGGGCGGCGGACGATATCGCCGGGATCCTGTCGGAGAACCGCCGGGTCCTGGGCATGATGCCGCATCCGGAACGGGCCGCGGATGCCGGGCATGGCGGGACCGCCGGGGCCGCGATGTTCCGCGCTCTGAGCGGTGCGTTGACGCCGGCGTGACTTGAGCCGGAGCGCCAAGGCGCGTAGCCTGTCACCATGAACGCCCCTGCCAAATCCCGGCAGCCGATTTCCGGCTGGCCCCGCTCGGACAATATCAGCTGGCGGGTGCGGCTGGCGCTGGTGGCGTTGCTGGTGGTGGCGGCGGCGACGATCTGGGTGACCAACCGGTTGATGACCGACCGGGTCACCGCGCGCACGCGCAATCGTGCGGAGCTGCGGCGGCCGCTGTAGTCCGGCAACCTGAGCAGCGAGTTGGGGCGCAATGCCATCGTGCCCCAGCTTCTGGCGCGGGATCCGACGCTGATCGGGGCGCTGAATTCGAGCGATTACAGCCGGTCCACGCAGCGGCTTATTTCCTTTGTCGAAGAGATCGGTGCGGCGTCGCTGATGCTGTTGGACGGGGACGGGCGCACGGTGGCGGCGACGGACCGCAACCGGCTGGGATCCCTGCACCGCAGCGAGGCTTATTTTGTGGACGCAGTCCGGGCCAATTCGACCATCTTTTCGGTGATTCCGCGGGAGGCTGGCGGGTACCGGTTTACCTATGCCCGGCGCATCGAGAGCGGGCCGACGGTGCTGGGCGTGATCGTGGTCGAGGTGGACCTGCAGAAATTCGAGCGCGCCTGGGGCGGGATTTCGGATGCGGTGATGGTGACCGACAGTACCGGCACGATCATCCTGTCCTCGGAAACCCGGTGGCGCGGGTTGAGCGAGGAGGATGCGCTGCGCCGGGAAAGCCCGCAGGGGGCGATCGAGCGCGCCATCCGCGCCACCGCCGACTGGACGGC
>CAYGNE010000419.1:0-1882 GCA_964351155.1 uncultured Rhodobacterales bacterium
ATCTCCCCAAAAACATCAAAGGTTTCGGTGAGCTCCGGCAAATCTTCGTCTGGAAAGTCCACCTGCTCCACCCGGCCGAACTGCTCGGGCGCCAGCGGCAGAAGCCCCAGACGATCATAATTCAGCTCGGCCAGATCGCGCAGCCGGTCCGGGCGGTTCAGATAGGCCCATTCGGCGCGCAGCACGGCAAGTTGCTCCTGCATCTGCCCGATTTCGCGCTGCAACGACTCGACCCGATCCAGCGACGCCTGCGTCTTGTAGTTCTCCGAGTAAGCCCAATAGGCCAACGCCATGACGACCAGGGCGGAAGTGATGTAAAGCAAGCTACGCATTATGATTTATCCTTGAAAACAAGGGGTGGAAGGCCAATTTTGCGCCGGTCCGAGGGTCCGGCGGGGGCATCGGTGCGGGTGGCCACGCGCAGGCGCGACGACCGGGCGCGCGGGTTTTCGGCAAGCTCGTCCGCGTCGGGCGCGATCGCTTTCTTTGGGGTCAGTTTGAAACGCGGCGTTTCCGCAGCCTCTTGCGGGGCATAACGTGACCCGCCCCCGCCTTCGGACGCGCGCGCCTGCAGGAACCGTTTCACCACGCGGTCTTCCATCGAATGAAAGGTGACGACCGCCAGCCTGCCACCGGGCTTCAGCGCGCGTTCTGCGGCCTCAAGCCCGTCGATCAACTGCCCGAACTCGTCATTCACCGCGATGCGGATGGCCTGAAACGACCGCGTCGCGGGGTGACTTTGACCGGGTTTCGACCGCGGCAGGCATTTTTCCACCACACCTGCCAGTTGCAGAGTGGTTTCAAACGGCGCCTCCGCCCGTGCTTTCACAATGGCACGCGCAATCCGGCGCGAAGCGCGTTCTTCGCCGTAATGATAGAGGATGTCGGCCAGCGTTTCTTCATCCGTCTGATTGACGATGTCGGCGGCGGTCGGGCCGGATTGGCTCATCCGCATGTCCAGCGGCCCGTCGCGCATGAAGGAAAAACCACGATCCGCCAGATCCAACTGCATCGAACTGACCCCAAGGTCCAGAACCACGCCGTCCAGCGGGCGGCCTGCCAGTTCGTCCAAATCGGAAAACGTGCCCTCACACAGGGTCAGCCTGTCGCCAAAATCCGCCGCCCAATCGGCGGCCATATCGAACACCATGGGATCTCGGTCAATGCCGCAGACCCAGTCGGCCCCGGCCTCCAGCAATCCACGGGTATAGCCCCCCGCCCCGAAGGTGCCATCCGCCCAGTCGCCAGAAACAGTCGCGACCGCTTGCAAAAGCGGCCGTAGCAAAACTGGGATATGAGGACGATTTTCGGTGGCAGCCGGGTCGGTCATGTCATCCATCCCCTCCGGATCTCGACGCGCCGCCCAAAAGCGTGAGCGGGTCGAAATCTTCGGGCTGGCTGTCCAGCCATGCCTCGGCCTTCGCCATTTCGACGTTTTCGTAGGTCTCGGGCTTCCAGATCTGAAACGTGTCGCCGGTGGCGATGAAGAACGCCTCGTTCTCAAGCCCGATTTTCTGGCGCAGCTTGGCAGGCAGAACCAGTCGGCCGGTTTCATCCACCGTTGTCGGCAGCGATTGACCGTTGAACATACGCTCCAACGCGCGACGTTCGACCGAACCGCGCGGCAAATCGGCGATCTGCTGATCGACCTCGTCAATCGCTTCGATCGTGTAACATTCAAGGAAGTTGCGGCGCTTGTCGCCATAGACAATGACGAGATTGGGGTTCAAACCCTCGGTCCAGTCGGGGTCGCCCGCCTCAAGCACACGGCGAAACAGGGCCGGGATCGAAACCCTGCCCTTTGCATCCACCTTGTGGTGGCTTTCACCTCTGAACCTGCGTGCCACTTGCGCGGCTCCTTCACTGTCCCACTTCACTGCCC
>CAYGNE010000420.1:0-1863 GCA_964351155.1 uncultured Rhodobacterales bacterium
TCACCACGAGCTTTGACGGATCCGAGATCCTGATCTTTGGCGCGGTGAAACGCGAGGTGCCCATACCGACCGATTCACCGCTTCAGGTGGTCATCACGGTGGCCGGGCCGTCGCACCCCCTGACCGTGCGGCGCAAGTCCAAAACCTTTGGGATCTGGGTCAACACCGATGCGGTCGAGATCGACCAGGCCCCGAGTTTCTATGCGGTTGCGACCTCGGCGCCACTGAGCGAGGCGCTGAGCAACACCGAGGACCTGCGCCACAGAATCACGATCGACCGGGCGATCCGGTCAGTCGGCGCACCGGCCACGATTTCGGACGCGGCCAGTTTCACCGAGGCGGTCATTCGCATTCGCCGCAATTCGGGGCTGTACCAGCAGTTGGAAAACCAGGTCGCGCTGGACCAGCAGACCCTGTTCCGGACCGCCATCGAGATGCCGGCCAACCTGACCGAAGGCGATTATGCCACGCGCATATTCCTGACCCGGAACGGGCAGATCGTGTCGCGTTATGAAACCGCGATCAACGTGCAAAAGGTCGGATTGGAGCGGTGGCTGTTCAGCCTGTCGCGCCAGCAACCGATGGCCTATGGCCTGATGTCTCTGGCCATTGCCATCGCCGCCGGCTGGGGCGCATCCGCCGCGTTTCGCATGTTGCGCGGCTAACCGCGGCCGATATACGGCATCTTGGTCGCCATCACGGTCATGAACTGGATGTTGGCCTCGGGCGGCAGGCTGGCCATGTGCAGAACCGAGGCCGCCGCATTCGCGACCGCCATCGACGGTTGCACGTCGGCGTTCGGGTTTTCGGCGAGAGCCTTGTCGTTGAACGCCTGCACCATCGGCGTCAGTGCATTGCCGATATCGATTTGACCGCATGCAATGTCAAAAGGACGCCCGTCCAGTGACAGGCTTCGGGTCAGACCGGTGATTGCATGTTTGGTCGCCGTATAGGGGACCGACCCGGGACGCGGCACATGCGCGGAAATCGAGCCGTTGTTGATGATCCTTCCGCCTTGCGGGGTCTGGGCCCGCATCGCCGCAAACGCGGCGCGGGCGCAAAGGAACATTCCGTGCAGGTTGACGTTCACGGCGTCATACCAATCCTGCACGTCGATTTCGTCGATGGTCCCGCTTGCCGTGAATATCCCGGCGTTGTTGAACAGGACGTCAAGCCGCCCGGCCGTGTCCAGGAATTGTGCGAAAGCGGCATTCACCGCATCGCCGTCGGTCACATCCGCCACCAGGGGTATCGTTGCCGGATACCGATCGGCGAGCGCGTTCAGAGGTTCGGCCCGCCGGGCCAGAGCACCCACGCGCCAGCCGCTTTCCAGGAACAACTCGGCGGTCGCGTGCCCGATGCCGGAACTGGCCCCGGTGATCAGAATGGATTTCATGACTCTTCCACTTCCAGGGACAAGGGCATGACCGGCGCTGCGCGCAGGTCATCGACGCGCAATGGATAGGTGGGTTTGGACAGCCGGTTGCGAACCACCCAGATCAGCCGGTCCTGCGCCCGCGTGATGGCCACGTAGGCCAGCCGCTTCCACAGCGGTTGCCCAGCCTCGACCCGTCCCATCCGGGCCGCGACGAACAGGTCCGGTGCAAAAACCTGAACCGTGTCCCATTGCGACCCCTGCGCCTTGTGAATGGTTACAGCGGCGCCATGAAGAAAGGTCGCGCCCATCCGCGCGGCGAATGGAATGAACGGTTCTTCCTCGTCGGGCTTTTCGATCTTGACGATCGAGGCCGCGCTGACCTGCGGGTCCTCCGCGCCGATCACGTGCAGGCGGGAAAACCCCGGCTTCTTGCCTGGTCCCAGGTATACAACCTGGGCTCCCTTGATCAGCCCACGGGCCTCCAG
>CAYGNE010000421.1:0-1862 GCA_964351155.1 uncultured Rhodobacterales bacterium
CGCCACCCAGCGTGCCGGAATAGAGCGCATTCTCTGCCGAGTTGTTGCCCCGGTTGACGCCGGAAAGCACCAGATCGGGCGGCGCGTCCTTCATCACGTCATGCAGGCCCGCCATCACGCAATCTGCGGGGCTGCCCTCGGCGGCAAATCGCCGTTCGCCCATCTTGGCGATCATCATCGGATGGGTGTAACTTATGCAATGCGCGACGCCGGATTGTTCAAAGGCCGGCGCGACGGTCCAGACCTCGCCGTCGGGTCCGGCGAGATCGTTTGCAATCGCATCCAGGATTTCCAGCCCCGGCGCGTTGATGCCGTCATCATTGGTGATCAGAATACGCATGTCTGCCTGCCCTTTTGCCTCTTGATAGACGCAGCATTCCGGCCCGGCAAGCAAGCGTGCTTCTTTCTGGTTGAAAATACCCTCGCCGAAGGCATGGCCCGCAGGGCCATTTCCCCCGCGGGTCTCAGATCAGCGCCACGAGCCGGGCCGCCTCGGTGAGCGGATCGGCCAGCGCGTCGCGGTTTTCCCCGGGAAAGAACCGGGCACGCGTGGCGGTGGGCATCGGGCTTGGTTCCAGGATCCGCACCTCGGGGCCGGTTTTCACGGTTTCCGCGGCCCAGCTTCGGGCCAGCGCCATCTGGGCCGCCTTGGTGGCGCCGTAAGTGCCGAAGAACTTGTCGCCGGCGCGCGGATCGTCAAAGAACACCGCCTTGCCTTCGGCCCCGAGCAACGGCGCGACAAAGGGGATCAGGATCGAGGTCGCGGTTGCATTCACCGCAACCGATTTGTTCCAGTCCCCGGTGTCGACAAAATTCGCCGGGCACAGCGGAGCGGCATGGATCGCGGGGTGCAGCCACAGGTTCAGCTTGCCCCACCTGTCGTGAATGCCCCGGCACAGGGTTGCCATGGCGTTGGGATCGGTGATGTCCATCGGCGCCAGCGTGGCGCTGCCGCCGGCGGCCTGGATGCGGTCGTCCAGCTCCTCGAGCGCGCCCGTGGTGCGGGCCACCGCGATGATGTGATGGGTTCGCGCCAGGGTTTCGGCCAGGGCGGCGCCAAGTCCGCGCGATGCGCCGGTGATCAGGGCAATGTCAGTCATGCGCGCGGTTTGAACCGGGACGGGCCGGCGGTCAAGTCCGGATCAGCCGGCCGGCAGGGTCATCCGCCGTGCCGTTCCGTTTTTTTCAACCATCATGCCATCCTTGTCGATGGCGATGACGCGTCCGATTGGCAGGTTTTGCCCGCGCTCGACGCGCCGGACTTCGCCGTTGCGGTTTCGGATCAGGGCCGACATGTTGTTCTGCGGGCCGAACACCCCGATCAGGTCGGTATCGCCCCGGTTCAGCCCCCGGGTCCGTGTCGCCATTCTTGCCACCCGGACAGAGGTCCGCCCCGCCTTGTCAGCGCTGTCCATGAAATACCTCTTCACTCGCGATGCTGCGGTGCAGCAACCGGGCGCGGCTACCACCGCCGCATGACGGGTGAAAGGGGGATCGGGCGGGTGGCTCGCGGTGTCGGCACGGGTTCGCCTATTGACGCGTGGGCAGCGGGCGTTTTCTGCCTATTCGGCGGCAGGTTTCAGTTCGAAACCCTGTTCGAGCATATCCGCCGGTTCCACCGGGTATTCGCCCGAGAAGCAGGCATCGCAATATTGCGGACAGTCGGCGTTTCGTCCGCCGCTTTCACCGACCGCCCGGTACAGCCCGTCCAGAGAGATGAATTTCAGGCTGTCCACGGCAAGGTGGGCGCGCATTTCCTCTTCGCTCATCGTCGCGGCGAGCAGTTTCTCGCGCTGCGGCGTGTCGACACCGTAAAAACAGGGCCACGCCGTTGGCGGCGAGGCGATGCGGAAATGCACCTC
>CAYGNE010000422.1:0-1856 GCA_964351155.1 uncultured Rhodobacterales bacterium
AGCGCGGGTTGGTCGCCATCATGTCGCCCGGGCAATAGTAGTAGCCGCAGGCATCCAGCCCGTCAGAGACCAGCTTGGCCAGTTCGGCAAAGTACGGCATCTGTTCGTCGGTCACCGCATCATCCAGGAAAAGGCAATTGTCCTGATCCGATACGCCGGTCTGTTCCTGCCGTCCCTGTGACCCGCAGGCCAGCCAGAGATAGGGAACCGGCGGCGGCCCCAACCGCTCTTCGGCCAGTTTCAGAAGGCGACGCGTGGCAGTATCCGCGATATCGGTGATCAGACGGGTGACAACCTCGTGACGGTTCCCGCCGGCGACCAATTGCACCAGCAGGCGGGGTATCTTGGCGGTGACCTTGGCCATTTCCGCGGCGCTGTCGGCCTGGGCAATGGCACTGACCAATTCGGCAGAACTGACCGCCTGAAACCGGGTCAGGTCGGTCTGGGTCACAATGCCGACCAACTTGCCGCCCTTGATGATCGGAATATGACCGATCCTGTGTTCCATCATCGCGTGCAGCACGTCCGACCCGATGGCCGACGGCGACAGGGTCAGCGGATCGGGGGTCATGACCCGGCTGACCGGGGTGTCGGCGGGCAACCCCTCGGCCAGAACCTTGCCGGACAGATCGCGGGTGGTCAGGATGCCTGCCAGCCCGTTCTCGTCGGTTACGCACAACGAGGATATCCTGCTGTCGCGCATCAGCCGCGCCGCGCTCTGGGCGTCGGCGTCGATGGGGCAGGTGACGGGTTTTGCCGCCATGAATGTCTTGACCCGACTGGTGGCAAGATCGTTGCCCCGCCGGCTATCGGTGTGACGACGGTCAAAGAACTTGGCGAATGTTGGCTGCGTTTCCATCAGGCTGTCAAAATCCGCCTTTGGCAACAAGAGCAGCACCGCATCGGTAATGGCACGTGCAGAGGTGACTGCCAGACCATCACGCACCAACCCGCGTTCGCCAAACGAATTGCGCGGACCCAGAAGCGAGACAAGCATGTCGTTTTCGTCCCGGACCTCGATTTCGCCATCATGCACGAGATAGAGACCGGCGAGTTTTTCCTTGAGGCCGTAAACCGGATCGCCGGCAGTCAGCGACAGGATCTGAAATCGCGGAGCCAGATCGTCCAACACCTCGGCCTCGAGGCTGTCATAGGGGTGCACAGAGATCAGAAACCGGCACAATCGGGTCAATGAGAGAGACATGGAGCCCCCTTGATCTATACAGAAAATCGGTCCTGCCCGGGGAGAGGTGGGCAGGACCGAAATCGGGCCGGGCGGGTTCGGGGGAACGCGCCCGTTCCCGGTGGTTCAGTGACCGTCGACGGCGGCTCCGGCACCGCGCGGAACGCGGACGCTTTCAACCAGTTCGACGATGTCCTGCGGAACCGGCTTGGTCATGCCGGAGACCAGGTAGGCGACCCCGAAGTTGATCGCAGCACCAACCGCGCCAAAGGACGTCGACTTGATCGTACCCAAAAGCGGATCAGCATCGCTGAAGCTGTTGGTGTCAGGGATAAAGAACCAGCCCTTGTGCAGGAAGATGTAGACCAGGGTCACGACCAGACCGGCCAGCATGCCGGCCACGGCGCCCGAGTTGTTCACCTTCTTGGAGAAGATGCCCATCATCAGTGCCGGGAAGATCGATGCCGCCGCCAGACCGAAGGCCAAAGCCACGGTTTGCGCGGCAAAGCCCGGCGGGTTCAGACCCAGGTAGGTCGCGGTCACGATTGCTGCCGCCATGGCGATCCGGGCAGAGAGCAATTCGCCCTTTTCCGAGATCTACGGATTGATCTGGCCCTTGATCAGATGGTGGCTGACAGCAGAGCTGATCGCCAGCAGCAGACCGGCCGCCGTG
>CAYGNE010000423.1:0-1826 GCA_964351155.1 uncultured Rhodobacterales bacterium
CGAGCGCAGCAACGAAGGTTACACGCTGCACGGCACCAAGGCGTTCATCTCGGGCGGCGGATATTCCGACGCCTATGTCTGCATGGTGCGCACCGGCGAGGACGGCCCCAAGGGCATCTCCACCGTCTATGTCGAGGACGGCACGCCCGGCCTGTCCTTTGGCGGGCTCGAGGACAAGATGGGCTGGCGCAGCCAGCCGACCGCGCAGGTCCAGTTCGACGATTGCAGGATCCCCGCCAGCAATCTGATCGGCGAAGAGGGACAGGGTTTCAGATACGCCATGATGGGGCTGGACGGCGGGCGTCTCAACATCGCCTCCTGCAGCCTCGGGGCCGCACAGACCGCGCTGAACCTGACACTGGACTACATGGGCGAACGCAAGGCGTTCGGCAAATCCATCGACCAGTTCCAGGGGCTTCAGTTCCGGCTCGCCGACATGGAAATCGAGTTGCAGGCGGCGCGCACCTTCCTGCGCCAGGCCGCGTGGAAACTCGACCAGGGCGCTCCGGATGCCTCGAAATTCTGCGCCATGGCCAAGAAATTCGTGACCGAAACCGGCAGCAAGGTTGTCGACCAATGCCTGCAACTGCATGGCGGATACGGCTATCTGGCCGATTACGGGATCGAAAAACTGGTGCGTGACCTGCGGGTGCACCAGATCCTCGAAGGCACCAACGAGATCATGCGGGTGATCGTCGCCCGTCACATGCTGGCGGCCCGCTGATCCCGATGCCCGACCTGAACATCCGCATCCAGGGCCGCGCCGGCCGCATCACCCTGACCCGTCCGCAGGCGCTCAACGCGATGAGCTATGACATGTGCATGGCCATCGACGCGACGCTGCGCCTTTGGCGCGAAGACGACGATGTCGCGCTGGTGGTGATCGACGCCGAGGGCGACAAGGCCTTCTGCGCCGGCGGCGACATCGCCGAGCTCTATGACACCGGCACCAGGGGCGACTTTGCCTATGGCCGAACATTCTGGCGTGATGAATACCGGCTGAACGCCATGATGGCGGATTACCCGAAACCCCTGGTCAGCTTCATGCAGGGTTTCACCATGGGCGGCGGCGTCGGCATCGGCTGTCACGGCTCTCACCGGGTCGTCGATGACGGCAGCCGCATTGCCATGCCCGAATGCGGCATCGGCCTGGTTCCGGATGTCGGCGGCAGCTACATTCTCGCCCGCGCCCCCGGCCGGCTCGGCGCCTATCTCGGCACCACCGCTGCCCGGATGGGACCGGATGACGCGATCCTCGCGGGCTTTGCCGATCACTACATCCCGCGCGCGGGATGGCCCGACCTGATCCAGATGCTCGAGGCCAGCGGCGACGCCGCCCACGTTGCCAGCCACGCACAGACCCCGCCCCAGGGTGCGATGCGACCGCTCCTGCCGGTGATCGACCGCCTGTTCGCCGCCGCCACCCTGGCCGGCGTTCTGGACACGCTGCGCGCCGAGACCAGCGATTTCGCCGCCGAAACGCGCAAGTCCATGGCCCGGAACTCGCCGCTCTCCATGGCCTGCGCGCTTGACATCATGCACCGCCTGCAGGCCGGGACACCGGACATTCACGCGGCGCTGGAACTGGAATACCGCTATACCTACCGCGCCATGGAACATGGCGACTTTCTCGAAGGCATCCGCGCCGCCATAATCGACAAGGACCGCAACCCGCGATGGCAATTCGCCGATTGCGACGTTCCGGCCGATGCCATCGCCACCATGCTCGCCCCGCTGGGCGCAGACACTTTGACATTTGAAACATGAGGACAGCGCCATGAAAATCGGATTTATCGGACTGGGCAACATGGGCGGACCGATGGCCG
>CAYGNE010000424.1:0-1805 GCA_964351155.1 uncultured Rhodobacterales bacterium
TGGCCGCCAGCGTGCTGGCGGGCGGCAATGTGCGGGTGGGTCTGGAGGACAATCTGTGGCTGGACAAGGGTGTGCTGGCCGAGAACTGGCAACTGGTCGAGCGGGCACGGAACATCATCGAGAACATGGGTGCACGGGTCATCGGTCCGGACGAGGTGCGCGCGAAGCTGGGGCTGGAAAAACGGGCGCCCAAAGGGTGAATCCGGCGTTCGGTTTCACGTCGGTATCCCGTCGGTATCGTGTCGGTGCGTGGCGCGGTGCCGTCCTGTCGGCGATTCTGGGTCTGAGCGCGTGCAGCGTTCCCGCGGGTCTGCGGGATCCGGGCACGCCAATCTCGGCGACGACGCGGTTCGATCTGGCGCGGATGGAGGGGCGCTGGCAGGTGCGCGAACGCGCCGCCATGCCGGACGATGCCGCGGGCGGTGCCCCCGAGAGCTTTGTCTTTGGCGCCGGCGACAGCGCGGCGGCGCCGGTCAGCCGGGCCTACGTGACCTGCGGGTCCGGGGAATGCGCCGGGCAAAGGATGGACGGAACCGCCAGAATGACCGGGCCGGGCCGGTTCGAGATGCCGCGGGACGGGGCCGCGCCGGTCGCCCATTGGGTGCTGTGGTCGGATGCGGATTACCGGGTTGCGGCGATCGGCACGCCGACCGGCGAATTCGGCTGGATCATGACCCGGGGACAGCCGCGCGACGATCTGATGACCGCGGCGCGCGAGATCATGGACTGGAACGGGTACGACCTGTCCCGGCTGGTTGCCGTGTCGCCATGAAGCCGCCGCTCATGCCGCCCCGGGGAGACGCCGCCGCACACAGGTGGTCCGCGCGTTTTTCACATCGACACGGGCGATGTCCGGACGGGTCAGCAGGGTTTGCGCATGGGAATTGCGCGACCGGAACGGCCGGCCGGCCGGCAGGCAAGGACGGCACGGCGTGGCGCCGCCGCCGGACACCTGTTTTTGCAAGCGCCGGTCAAAGGCATCGCGCCCGGTGGCGCGGATGGGTTCAGCGGCCTGTACCGGCAGGCCCACGAAACGGATATCCCTGGTCTCTCTGCTTTTTGCCTGCCGTGACGCATGGCAGGTTCCGGAGCGGCCCGAAACATGCGGAAAGGCAACCATGACACAGATAGCGGCAATAATCGGTGGCGGGGTGATCGGCGGCGGATGGGCGGCGCGATTCCTGCTGAATGGATGGGATGTGCGGGTGTTCGACCCGGACCCGGAGGCCGAACGCAAGATCGGCGAAGTTCTGGCCAATGCGCGCCGGTCGCTGCCGGGGCTGAGCGACGTGCCATTGCCCGCGGAAGGCAGGCTGAGCTTTCACGGCGACATCGCCGAGGCGGTTGCCGGGGCCGATTGGATACAGGAAAGCGTGCCCGAGCGGCTGGAGCTGAAGCACCGGACATTTTCCGCGATACAGGCCGATTCTGACGCGGAGGCGGTGATCGGGTCATCCACCAGCGGGTTCAAACCCAGCGAGCTGCAGGAGGGCGCGGCCCGGCCCGGCCAGATCATGGTGGCCCATCCGTTCAACCCGGTCTACCTGTTGCCGCTGGTCGAACTGGTCACGACCGGGGCCAGCGAGGCGGAGCGGATCGCGCGGGCGCGCGCGGCGCTGACCGGCATCGGGATGTATCCGCTGCATGTGAAGAAGGAAATCGACGCGCATATCGCGGACCGGTTCCTGGAGGCGGTATGGCGCGAGGCGCTGTGGCTGGTCAGGGACGGGATCGCCACCACCGAGGAGATCGATGACGCGATCCGCTATGGGTTTGGCATCCGCTGGGCGCAGATGGGGCTGTTC
>CAYGNE010000425.1:0-1792 GCA_964351155.1 uncultured Rhodobacterales bacterium
CCGCCAAGATCTGCAACAACATGATCCTCGGCGTCACCATGATCGCCACCTGCGAAGCCTTTGCGCTGGCCGACAAGCTGGGGCTCGACCGGCAAAAGATGTTCGACGTGGTGTCGACCTCCTCCGGCTACAGCTGGACCATGAATGCCTATTGCCCCGCCCCCGGCGTCGGCCCGCAAAGCCCGGCGGATAACGACTACCAACCCGGCTTTGCCGCCGATCTCATGCTCAAGGACCTGCGCCTGTCCCAGCAGGCCGCCGAAAGCGCCGATGCCGACACCCCGATGGGCCAGCTGGCACAGGCACTTTACGCCCAGTTCGTCGAAAACGAAGACGGCAAGGGGCGCGATTTCAGCGCCATGCTGCCGCGCTTTGAAAAACGCCACCGCAACGGCTGACAGGATCGTCACGGGCACGCCCGGCGCCCGGGCTTCCGTCCGCCTTCACGCGGCTGGCGGAAGACCTGCATAAAATGAATTTTTAACAGTATGTTAGAGCAGCACCACGCAACCTCGGGCACCGAGCCGAGGCGACGAATACCGTGACCCCTTGACCGCAAAGCGGGATGCCGACCACGCCTGTCGTCACGAGACCGGCGATCGTTTCCACCGTTCGCGATGTGTCCCGCGCCCGGGCGAACACCCCGTCAGGACGCCAGAGAGGATCTCCGGGTCACCAACTCGACAACCTTTGTCCAGTCCTTCGCCGCGTCGGAAGCGCCCCCGGTCTTCAGGTTCCGGACGAATGCGGCGGCATACTGCCCTCGCATGGCATCCACTCCAATACGATTGCGTTCCAGAATACTTCCGAAGATCACGGCGCGAATACACTCCGCCTTGGTATCGCCCACCCGCAACCGCAGCGCTGGCCAGACATCGTTTTCCACATAGGCGGCCGCGACACACTTGTCGGATCGGTTCCGCGCCCGGTCACGCGCGCCTTGGTACTCCACCTCCAGAAGGCCGGTTTCATCCAGCAGTTCCTTGCAGAACGCATTCCTGCCTGCGATCCATTCGGCCTCTTCCATCACATATTGATACGTCTGCTCATCCACTTTCAGGCGACGATCCACCTCGTCGGCGATCTTGTGGATGATCTCGGCCATGATCTTGTTGCTGTCGGGATCACCATGAAACATGACCCCGCCCAGCTCGAACCCCGCGCTGTGCGACCCGCTGTCGGATGTCTCGCGCGCAGCAGGCCCGGGCTTCGTGCTTTGCGGCCTTCTGGGCCTGATATGCGCGAACATCTCGTTCCGGACATCTTCAAGCCTTCTTACCGTTATGATCGTACCGCCGCTGGTTGCCCGGGTGAACACGACGAAATAGGCGACGCCATCAACCATGACATGGGTCGATGCGGCATTCTTTTCGGCGGCCTTGGCCCCTTTGGAAACCGCATAGGAACGTGCCGCCTCAAAGTACAGTTTGCTCGAGAGCGCCTCTGTCTTGCCTTCCGCCACCATGCGCTTGATCCGGCTTTCAACCGCATCGGCGCGGCGACTCTTGTGAGAGGCAACGAGATATATCAGCCCGCCGACAAGAATCAGCCACAGGGGCGGAAAGAAAATACCGATAACGATCACGGCGAGGGATGCCAGAAGCAGCATGGATTGTCCTTTCCCGGGGCCAAAATGAACCATGCAGCGCGTAACGTCCGCCTGCACAGATATGCGCAAGCCTACGGACCCCAGATGTCATTTCTGGGGCCGAACTGAATCAAGAATACGCGGCTACTGCGCGTTCGGGAAGAACAACTGCTGCCCGTCCCGCCGGTACCCGGCGATGGCGGC
>CAYGNE010000426.1:0-1791 GCA_964351155.1 uncultured Rhodobacterales bacterium
CCGTCGCCAAGTTCGTGGTGGACGCCGAACAATGCGCCATGGCCTACCGGATGGCGGAGGGGCCGAATTGGGACGATTTTGACGAAGGCCTCAGCGCAATCAGGGACGTGGGCCCCGGCGGACATTACTTGGGACATCCGCACACGCTGGAAAACTTTCAGCGGGCGTTTTTCATGCCGGACATGCTGGACAACAACTCGATCGAGCAATGGCAGGCCGAGGGTCGCGTTGAAATCACCGAACGGGCGCTGAAACATGCGCGCAAACTCTTGCGCGAATACCAGGAGCCCCGGCTGGACGTGGCGAAGGACGACGCCCTGCGGGATTACATTGCCCGCCGCGAACGGGAAATTCCCCAGGCGGATGCGCTGAACCAGAGTTTCTGACCATGGCTCTTGCGGGCAACCCCCTGCGCGGTGTTTGCTGCACCTGTCGAAGCGGGTGACGGCGCATCGCGGAGCGGTTCCCGCCGCGGGCAGGTGAAACGAGACAGGCAGCAGACGCAATGGCAACAAAGGAAACCGAGCATTTCCTGTTTCTGCTGGTCGACCGGTTCACGCATCTGGCGTTTTCCTGTGCGGTGGAACCGCTGCGGATCGCCAACCTGGTCGGTGGAGCCGCGCTGTATTCCTGGTCATTCGCGTCCGAGGATGGCGTGTCGGCCACCGCATCGAACGGCTGTGCAACCGGCGTGCATCATGGTTTCAATTCGCTGGAACCAGCGGATTATCTTTTTGTCCTGTCCGGCCTGGACGTTCAGCATTCCGCGACACCCGGACTGCTGGCGGCGATCCGTCACGGCCGGGCGCATGGCGCGCGTGTCGGCGCGTTGTGTTCGGCCGCCTATATCCTGGCCGAGGCGGGGTTGCTGGATGGGCAGCGGGCGGCGATCCACTGGGATTACCACGATGTGTTCATGGAAAAATTTCCCGAAGTGAACCTTAGCCGCAGCGTTTTCGTGTCTGACGATCCGATCATCACCGCGTCTGGCGGTGCCGCCACGGCGGACCTGATGTTGCACCTGATCGAAGCCCGGCATGGTGCGGAACTGGCGACGGATGTGGCCGATCAGATGGTTTACAATGCGGTGCGCGACGGGTCCGCCGACCAGCGGGTGTCGTTGCAATCGCGCCGTGGAGTCCGAAACCAGCATCTGGCGCAGGCGATCAGGCTGATGTCCCATTCGATGGAAGCCCCTCTGACACCTTCCGAGATCGCCGACGCAATCGGCATTTCGGTACGCCAGCTGGAACGGTTGTTCGGGCGTCACCTGAACTGTTCGCCAAAGAAATACTTCACCGACATGCGCCTACAGAAAGCGCGCAGGCTTTTGCTGCAGTCAGAGCAGTCGGTCACGGAAATCGCGTTGGCCTGCGGTTTCAACTCGCCGGCCCAGTTCTCCAAGAATTACCGGACGCAGTTCGGGACCGCGCCAAGCCGGCAAAAGAACAAGATCGAGTAGCTCGCCCGTTTCCGCCCGCCGGGGATGGGCGTTGGCAGTGCAGCGAATCGGCCCTGGCGGTCACGCAGACCGTTGGCGATCGGGCGCGCGCCGGAATGGCCCGGGTGGTCGGGCGCAGCGCCGCCTTTTGCCGGTGGGGATGGCCGGAAGGCTGCGGCCAACCCCGGAAAGCGGTGAGACAGCAGGCGAGGCCGCAGGATGGGTCCGGGCGCGAGTTGACCGGAGATCGGTCGGCCGCCCGCGCGCGTCTCTGTTGGTGCGGCAATCTGCAGAACGCGCCTTAGCGGCGTTGCATGGCCCGGCGGAATTCGGACAGGCGGAATGCGCCG
>CAYGNE010000427.1:0-1778 GCA_964351155.1 uncultured Rhodobacterales bacterium
GACCAGCCCGTAGATCATCTTGACCAGCGTCGACTTGCCGGCGCCGTTCTCCCCCATCAGGGCATGCACCTCGCCGGTTCCGATGTCGAACGACACGTTGTTGTTGGCGATCACGCCGGGATAGGCCTTGGTCAGGCCCTGCAGGCTCAATAGGGGAACGGTCACGCGCTCAGGTCCTTTTTCAGCGAAATCTCATGTGAAGGCCGCAACATGTCTGCCGCGACGCCAATGGCGATCATCTGCGGGTGCTTGCCCAGCGACCGATCACCGATCGGGCAGGTGATGTCCGCGATGCGCCCGGGCGCATGGCCAAGTGCCGCCAGCCGCGACCGGAACCGCGCCCATTTGGTTTTGGACCCGATCAGCCCGGCAAAGGCGAACCCGTGCCCGAGCAGGCGATGGCACAGTTCCAGGTCCAGCGCATGAGAATAGGTCAGGATCAGATGCTCGGCACCAACCGGCGCATGGCGCACCAGGTCGGCCGGATCGACCGCCGGCACAATTGTCACACCCTCGGGCACCTCCCGCGGAAACCGCTCCGGCCCGGTATCGACCCATGTGATGGCAATCGACGGCACCGGTGCCAGGACGTCGACCATGGCCCGCCCGACATGGCCCGCACCCCAGATCCAGAATTGCCGGGCCGGAACATGGACCGGCTCGACCATCCAGCCATCCACCAGCTGCGGTTCGGGCAGAACACCCTGTCCCCGGGCCCGCGCCAGCAGGCGCGTGACCGTCAGCGGCATCGCCGTACCGGCCCTCACCGGGCGCGCGACGATGTCCTCTGCCAGCCGATCCAGCATGTCTTCGTCGAACATCTCGATGAACAGGGTCACCGCCCCGCCGCAGCACTGGCCAAGATCCGGCCCCAACGCATGATGGCTCAGCACCGGCCCATGCGCTCTGCGCGCGGCCTGCGCCGCCTCGAATTCCAGCGTGCCCCCACCGATCGTGCCCGACTGCCCGCCATCCCAGACCAGCATCGACGCCCCGACCTCGCGCGGCGACGACCCGCGCAGGGCGGCGATCACGACCCGCGCCACCCGGCCATGCCGCGCCACGGCGGCGCGCAGTTCACCCAGGTCAATCCCCATGGCGCACCCGCTGAATGGCCTTCCAGACCTGTTCGGCCGTCGCCGGCGCATCCAGCGCCGGATAGGCATCGCCGCAGGCCGCCACCGCGTCGCTCAGCGCCAGAAAGGCCGAAATACCCAGCATGAACGGCGGCTCGCCCACGGCCTTGGACCGATAAATCGTATCCTCGCGGTTCTGCCCGTCCCACAGCGCCACGTTGAACACGTCCGGCCGGTCCGAACAGGCCGGGATCTTGTAGGTACTGGGCGCATGGGTCCGCAACCGCCCCGCATCGTCCCAGACCAGCTCTTCCGTGGTGAGCCAGCCCGCACCCTGCACGTAACCACCCTCGACCTGCCCGATATCCAGCGCCGGGTTCAACGACGCGCCCGCATCATGCATGATGTCGGCCCGCAAAATCCGGTTCTCCCCGGTCAGCGTATCCACCGCCACCTCGGTCACCGACGCCCCGTAGGCGAAATAGAAAAACGGCCGTCCCTGCCCCTTGATCCGGTCCCATTCGACTTTCGGCGTCTTGTAGAACCCCGTGGAACTCAGGCTGACGCGCCCGGCATAGGCCAGCCCGGCGGCCTCGGCGAAACTGTACACGGCGTCCCCGACATGGACATTGCCATCCTGGAACCGCACCGTCCGCGCCTCGGTCTGGTGCCGCTCGGCCAGGAACCCGGCCATCCGGTCGC
>CAYGNE010000428.1:0-1775 GCA_964351155.1 uncultured Rhodobacterales bacterium
CTGCAGCAGGTGCAGCGCGCCACGCTGCCGCCGACGACGATCACGCCCTCCTCCACGATCCTCCCCTCCATCGCCGCGCTTTCATAGGCGATGTTGCCAAGGTCCGCGGTGCCATAGCTTTGCAGACAGGCAATCCCGCGCGCGGCGTATTCGCTCCGCAGGCTGGGAAACAGCGCGCCGCCGCCCACGGTCGCCTTGGTGATGCCAAGCGCCACCCCCATGCTGTCGGCCTTGTCCAGAATGACCTTCAGGTAATCCGGTGTCCCGGCATAGGCCGTCGTGCCCACATCGCGCGCGGCGGTCACTTGCAGTTCCGTCTGCCCGGTCCCGGCCGGCAGAACCGCCGCCCCCACCGCCCGGGCGCCGTTTTCAAACAGCATGCCCGCGGGCGTCAGGTGATACCCGAAACAGTTCTGCACGATATCGCCCGGCCCGATCCCGACCGCGTGCAGCACCCGCCCGAACCGCCACCAGTCCTTGCCGACACCGCCCGGTTCATAGATCGGCCCCGGGGACTGAAAGACATGTGCGAACCCGGATGCCGGCATCGCCGTAAAGCCCCCGAATGGCGGGTTCGCCGACTGCGCGCGGCCCAGGTCGGATTTGCGCAGCACCGGCAATGCCGCCAGCGCCGCCACTTCGGTGACCCTATCCGCATCGACATCGTCCAGCATGCCGGCATAACCGGGCAGGTCGCGCGCCCGGGCGATCTGCCGGGGCAGGTCACGGGCAAGGTCCGCCGCCCGCTGATCGGCGCTGCGGGTTTCCAGATCGTCATAAAAGCCAGTCATCCGGGCATCTCTCCGCGCTGAACCCGCGCCGCCGGACGCGAGTTTGATGTAGGACAAGGCCGCTTCGCACAATCTTTGCGAGAACGCCGCAAAGGCGCCAGGGGCCCGATGGGTTGAACAAAGGACATGCGATGCCGAAACCTGACCAGAACCGGATCTTCGACGCCCGGATCGTTTTTCACGACGAGCTGCAGATCATGGAGGCCGATTTCTCCGGTTTCGATTTTGACAGCAGCCAGACAGTCAACGCCTTTTACGACCGGATCGAACGGCGCATTCGCGACACCGGCGAGGATCAGTGGTTCTTCCTGGTCAATTACTCGGGCAGCCGCATCGACAATTCCGCGTGGCTGGCCTACTCGCGCCGGGGCAAGGCGCTGAACCTTGCGCATTCCATGGGCACGGTGCGCTTTGACGCCTCCGACGCGACCCGCCGGCAGATCGAACGCGACGCCGAAACCGAAGCGTTCGACCCGAACCTGTTTGCCGACCGCGACAGTGCGATGGCGCGGCTGCAATCGCTTCCCGGCACGCGGCGCGCGCGCCTGGTGCACACGCCCAGCCACAGCGCCGAAGAGATCCGCCGACGCATCCGTTTCGATACCGGCGCGCTTGTCATGGAGGCGGATTTTTCCGACTTCACCTTTCATCACAGCCGGGATGTCGACGACGTGTATGATCACATCGAAACCCGTATCCGGGACTCCGACCGCAAATGGTTCTTCCTGGTCAATCTCAATGGCTGTGAAATCATGCCTGCGGCCTGGGTGCGCTACGCATACCGTGGCAAACGGCTGAACAGGGCCGCCTCGCTGGGCTCGGTCCGCTACGCCGCCGGGTCCGAAACCGAGGCCGACATCCGGCTGCGCGCCGAAAGCCAGGGCTTCCGCCCCAATATCCGCAACACCCGCGCCGAGGCGCTGGACAGGATCGCGGAAATGCGTGCCGAGGTGATGCAAAGTCCGGCCCCTTAACTCAGCCACC
>CAYGNE010000429.1:0-1768 GCA_964351155.1 uncultured Rhodobacterales bacterium
ACAGCTGACCGATCAGCTGCATGGCAAAATCCTTGAAGGCCAGTGTCGGGCCGTGAAACAGCTCCAGCAGGAAATGGTTCTGGTCCAGCTGCACCAGCGGCGCGCGCGCGACATGGTCGAACCCGGCATAGGCCCGCCCGATGATGTCGCGGAACTCGGTGTCGGTGAACGTGTCGCCGATGAACGGGCGCATGATGCGGAACGCGGTGTCCTCGTAGCTCAGCCCGGACAGCGCGGCGATGTCGTGCCGCGACAACGCGGGCACCTCGGCAGGCACATAAAGCCCCCCGTCGCGGGCCAGCCCGGTCAGCATCGCCTCTTCAAAGGTCAGTTCGGGCGCTTGGCCGCGCGTGGATACGTATTTCATGTCTCTCGGCTCTTGGCTCCGGCGCGGGTGCGCCACAGGAAATAGGCGGTCATCGCGGCCCAGATCAGGGCCAGCGAAAACCAGGTGATCGCATATTGCAAGTGATCGTTGGGAATGCCCGCGGTGTCCACGGGCAACGGCGTCACCGACGGGTCGGTTTGCGACCGGGCCACCAACAGGACCGGCTCGGTTTTCAGCGCATCCGCCATCGCCGGCACGTCCCGCGCGAACCACGTGTTCGCGGCCGGATCGGGCGCCGGGGTATAGCTGTCGATTTCCTCTGGCCAGTGCAGGTTCCCGGTGACCGTTACGGCGCCGGTCACGCGCGCTTCGGCTTTCCGGGACGCGGCGACAAAGCCGCGATCCAGCAGGAGGCGCCGCCCTGCATCGGTCTGCATCGGCGCGATGATCCTGTAACCCGGCCCGACCCGCTTGATCGAAACCAGCACATGCAGTTCGCCGGGCCCGATCGTGCCGGTGACCTGCACCGGCAGGTACTTGTCGCGCCCGGCATCGGGCGTTTCGGGCAGGCCAACGGGCGCGGCGGCGATCCGGCTTTCGATCTCGGCCAGAACACCCCGTTTCCATGTCAGCCGCTGCACCTGCCACGTGCCCAGCGCGATCAGGACCGCGAAACCGGCCAGACCAAAGATCAGCAGAAACAGGATGCGGCGCATCGGGTCGAACGTCCCCTTGAACGGAAAAGGCGCGCGGCAGGTCCGCGCGCCTTGCTTGATACGGTCTGTGCGCGGTTTTTCAACCGCAATCCGGCCTCAGCCCAGTCCGGCCGTGCCCCAGATGTAGACGACGAAGAACAGGAACAGCCAGACCACGTCGACAAAGTGCCAGTACCAGGCCGCCGCCTCGAACCCGACATGACGGTCCGGGGTGAAATCGCCCCGCATCGCACGGATCAGGCAGACCAGCAGAAAGATGGTGCCGATGACGACGTGAAAGCCGTGGAACCCGGTGGCCATGAAGAAGTTCGAATAGAAGATATCGTCGCCGAACTTCCAGCCTTCATGCAGCAGATGCGCGTATTCATAGGCCTGCAACGCGGTGAACGCGATGCCCAGGATCACCGTCAGGGCGAGACCCGCAATCAGGTCCTTGCGGTTGTTGCCATGCACCAGCGCATGGTGCGCCCATGTCACGGTGCACCCCGACAGCAACAGCACGACGGTGTTGATCAGCGGCAGGTGAAAGGCATCGACCGGATAGATGTACGGTTGCACATACTCGGTGCCGACATACTCCTGCATGGGATAGATCAGGTGCTTGAACACCGACCAGAACCATGCCGAAAAGAACATGACCTCGGACATGATGAACAGGATAAAGCCGTACCGCAGGCCGATCCGCACCACCGGGGTGTGATCGCCGACACGGCTCTCGTGCACC
>CAYGNE010000430.1:0-1758 GCA_964351155.1 uncultured Rhodobacterales bacterium
AGTGGCGACCGACCATTGCGCCTTTACCACCGAGCAGAAGCGCTATGGCGTGGGGGATTTCACCAAGATACCCAACGGGACGGGGGGGCTTGAAGACCGCATGCCGATGCTGTGGACGCACGGCGTGGCGACCGGCCGCCTGACCCCGAACGAGTTTGTCGCGGTCACGTCAACAAACATCGCCAAGATATTGAATTGCTATCCGAAAAAGGGCTCCGTTCTGGTGGGCGCAGATGCCGATCTGGTGGTGTGGGACCCGGACAAGTCCAAAACCATCAGCGCGGCGACGCAGCAGTCGGCGATCGACTACAACGTGTTCGAGGGGCACGAGGTCAAGGGCCTGCCGCGCTTTACCCTGACCCGTGGACAGGTCGCGGTGCATGATGGCGAAATCCGCACCCGGGAAGGTCATGGCAAGTTCGTCGCGCGCGAGGCCAACACATCGGTGAACCGGGCGCTGAGCAGTTGGAAGGAACTGACCGCGCCGCGCCCCGTAGAGCGGACGGGTATTCCGGCAACGGGGGTTTGACTGGCGTGATCGAATCGGATTTTAAAATTCAAAAACAATGGCTTGGTTCCGGATTTGGAACCGGGGGGCGGTCAAGACAACATGGGTGACAACACGGTGGTCGAGGCGCGGAACCTCGACCTGACCTTTCAGACCAACGATGGCCCGGTCCATGCGCTCAAGGACGTGAATCTTGAGATCGACAAGGGGGATTTTGTCAGTTTCATCGGGCCTTCGGGATGTGGAAAGACGACGTTCCTGCGCTGTATCGCGGCGCTTGAGAAGCCCACTGGCGGCACGCTCGGCGTCAATGGCATGACGCCGGACGAGGCGCGGCGGGCGCGGGCCTATGGCTATGTGTTCCAGCATGCCGGGCTTTACCCGTGGCGGACCACCGCGGGCAACATCAAGCTGCCGCTGGAGATCATGGGTTTTTCCCGGGAGGAGCAGGAAAAGCGTGTTAAGGATGTTCTGCAACTTGTTGATCTGGAAGGGTTTGGAGGCAAGTATCCCTGGCAGCTTTCGGGCGGGATGCAGCAGCGGGCGAGCATTGCGCGGGCGTTGGGTTTCGACGCGGACATCCTGTTGATGGACGAGCCGTTCGGGGCGCTGGACGAGATTGTCCGCGACCATCTGAACGAGCAGTTGCTGGCGCTGTGGGACCGGACCGGAAAGACCATCGGCTTTGTGACTCACTCGATCCCCGAGGCGGTGTACCTGTCCACGCGGATCGTGGTCATGAGCCCGCGTCCGGGGCGGATCACCGATGTGATCGAGAGCACGCTGCCACGGGAGAGGCCGCTGGAAATCCGCGATACGCCGGAGTTCATCGAAATTGCCCACCGGGTGCGTGAAGGGTTGAGGGCAGGCCATGGCGAGGACTGATTGCGGGGCTGTGCCAGGCGTACAGATCGCGTGCAGATCGCGTGCATACGCGAGGATGCCCCGGGGAGCGGCCGCATGAGGTCGATCCTGCCGGTTCTGACGGTTGTCGCCCTGATCCTCGGGCTGTGGTATGCCGCCTGCCTGCCGATGAACATCAAGGGCGTGCTGACCGAGGCCGAGCGTGCCGGGGCGGTTGTTGTGCCCGCGGGGGCCAAGGACCGGCGGGACATGTCGGAAATCGGGCTGGTCATCGGCAACGGCTTTGCCATTCCGGCGACATGGTCGCAGGAGCGCCCGCGCCTGCCGGCGCCGCACCAGGTCGCCGCGGAACTGTGGGACACGACGGTGATGAAGAAGATCACCAG
>CAYGNE010000431.1:0-1749 GCA_964351155.1 uncultured Rhodobacterales bacterium
GTCCGGTCGGGCCGCTATCGCCCGATGTTCAAATGGTGGTTCTGGCTGCTGGTCATCGACTTCTTCGCGCTGATGTGGCTGGGCGCCATGCCCGCCGAGGAACCCTATGCCAGCTTTGCGCTGATCGCGTCGGCCTATTGGTTCGGGTATTTCCTGGTGATCCTGCCGATCCTTGGCGTGATCGAAAAACCGGATCCGCTTCCTGCGACGATCGAAGAGGATTTCGAGGCGCATTACGGCAAGAAAGCTGGGGCCGGTTCCGACGCCGCCACAGCGCCCGCAGAGTAAGAGAAGGACTGGGACAGATGTTCAAGAAACTAGCAATCAGTGCCACCCTTGCTCTGGCTCTTGCACCGGCAACCGGAATGGCGGCCGGTGGCGGCGACCAGCATATCGAGGATTTCGCATTCTCGTTCGAAGGTCCGTTCGGCACTTACGACCAGAACCAGCTCCAGCGCGGTCTGCAGATCTATACAGAGGTCTGCGCGGCGTGCCACGGCATGAAGCAGGTTCCGATCCGCACATTGTCGGACGAAGGCGGCCCGCATATGCCCGAGGATCAGATCCGCGCCTATGCCGCCGAGAACTTCGAGGTTTTCGATCCCGAACTCGACGATTTCCGTCCGGCGACGCCGGTCGACCATTTCCCGGCAAACGACGCCGCGGGCGCGCCGGACCTGAGCCTGATGGCCAAGGCAAGGGCGGGCTTTCACGGCCCCTATGGCCTGGGTCTCAACCAGCTGTTCAAGGGTATGGGCGGCGCCGAATACATCGCCTCGCTGCTGGCCGGTTACACCGGTGAAGAAAAGGAAGAAGCCGGTACGATTCTGTACGAGAACACGGCGTTTCCCGGTGGATGGATCAGCATGGCACCGCCGCTGTTCGACGAGCAGGTGGAATTTGCCGACGGTCATTCCAACACGGTGCACCACATGTCCCAGGATGTCGCCGCATTCCTGATGTGGGCCGCGGAACCCAAGATGATGGCGCGCCAGCAGGCCGGTTTTGTCGGGGTGCTGTTCCTGACCATCCTGTCGGTCCTGCTGTACCTGACGAACAAGCGTATCTGGGCCGGGATCAAGGGCAAGAAAACCACCTGACACCGGGCCACGCCGGCGGCGCGCCGCCGGCGCCACCGCCGAAATTTCGCGCCTCGCCGGAAACCCTCCGGCGAGGCGTTTTCCATTGCGCCCCTGGCCGCTTCCGGCGGCATCGCGGGGGGGGCGCCCTGCCGCCGCAGTCCGTGGCCCTGACGCCCGCTCCGCTGCGCCAGGCAAGGCCCCCCCCCCCGACCGTTGGACACGGCGTTGACGGACCGGTACAGAGGGCAGGTACGCGCCCGGATCCGGGCACACACGCCCGCCGCGCTTGCCGGCCGCCTTTGCGTGCGAAGACATGCGATGGCCGCGGTCGGGATTGCAGGAAAACCGGGCTGGCGCCGGCGGCAGAGCCACACGGCCGATGCAAACAGAGGGCCCGCCCCTGGCGTCTCTTGCGCAGAACGGACACCGTGAACGGAATTTCCGCAGCGATCGCACGTTTGTCCCTTGACCCCTGCTGACGGGTTTCCTAGTTAGACCGCCGTGCCCGTCGCCAAGAAAATCGCAGCATGGGCACAGCGCCGCGAAATTGACGGTTGATTGTCCCGCGACAATTGGCTTAGAGAGCGGCACGGGTCGAACATCCGATCCGGCAAAGAGTGGGCCGTTAGCTCAGTTGGTAGAGCAACTGACTTTTAATCAGTGGGTC
>CAYGNE010000432.1:0-1748 GCA_964351155.1 uncultured Rhodobacterales bacterium
CGCATGAACGCAAGCGGGCTGCCAAGGCGGCGTCCTAGCGCCGCCGCCAGCCGCGCTACTCGCTGGTTTCCACGATCAGCAATTCACGTTCAGACGCGTCGCGCGCATGGCTCAATGCGCGCTGATAAACATCTGAATTGTAACACTCTTCCGCCGCTTCCACCGAAGGAAAACGAGCGACGACATTGCGCGGGCGCGCCTGGCCCTCGAGCTGAACAAAACGCCCCCCCCGCGCGATGAACACGCCGCCATGAGCCGCGATCGCCTTTGTCGCCAAAGCGGCGTATTTTGCGTAAGCATCCTCGTCGGTCACCGTCACATGTGCAATCCAGAGTGCACCCATCTCAACCCTCCAGTACGGCTTCTGCCGCAGATATCGCCGCCTGGGCGTTGGCCACATCGCGACCGCCCCCCTGCGCCATGTCGGGGCGTCCTCCGCCCCCTTTTCCGCCAAGCTCGGCAACGGCAGCTTTCACCAGGTCCACAGCCGAAAGCCTGTCCGTCAGGTCGCTGGTCACTCCGGCGGCCACCGCCGCCTTGCCACCCGCATCCGCAATCAGCAAAACAGCCCCCGAACCGAGCCGATCCTTGTGCTCATCGATCAGCGCCGGAAGATCCCTTCCCGTAACGCCGCTC
The DNA here is from genome assembly GCA_964351155.1 of uncultured Rhodobacterales bacterium. Classification (GTDB taxonomy): domain Bacteria; phylum Pseudomonadota; class Alphaproteobacteria; order Rhodobacterales; family Rhodobacteraceae; genus CAYGNE01. The sequence goes on from CAYGNE010000432.1 coordinate 637, forward strand.
AGCACCTGTGCAACCAACGATACCCCGTTGATCTTGCGGGCTTCGGGCGCGGCCTGCCCGCCGCCCGCCATTGCCAATTCGCGACGCAACTGCGCCACCTCGTTGGACAACGCCTTGCGTTCTTCCAACAGGGCGCGAACCCGATCCGGTACATCCGCCGGCTGGGCCTTGAGAGCGCCCGCCACTTCGGACAACCTGTGATCCTGCTCACTCAGATGGCGAAACGCCTCGGCTCCGGTCAGGGCCTCGATCCGGCGCACACCTGCGCTGGAGGCCGACTCGGCCAGCGTTACAAAAACGCCGATGTCCCCGGTCTGGCGCACATGGGTGCCCCCGCAGAGTTCGATAGAGTAGGTTGCGCCGTTTCCGCCCTTGCCCGATTCCGGGTCAAGCCCCATGGACACGACCCGCACCTCATCGCCGTATTTCTCGCCGAACAATGCCTGTGCACCGATATCGCGTGCATCATCCGGCGACATGATCCGGGTCTCGACGGGCGCATTCTGACGAATGTAGGAATTTACCTCATCCTCGACCCGCGACAGTTCCCCGGCCGTCAGAGCCTTGGTGTGACTGAAGTCGAAACGCAGGCGATCCTGGGCATTCAGCGATCCACGTTGTGCCACGTGATCGCCAAGCGCCCGGCGCAATGCCTCGTGTAACAGGTGGGTGGCGGAGTGATTGGCACGGATCGAAGTCCGGCGGCCGTGGTCGACCGCCAGCATTGCCGCCTCGCCGGTGGAGATGTTGCCTTCGATCACCGTGGCAACATGCGCGAACACCCCGGCGGTCTTGCGGGTGTCGCGCACCTGCGCCGTGCCGGATTCCGTGCGGATCATCCCTGTGTCCCCTACCTGCCCACCGCTTTCGGCATAAAACGGTGTCTGGTTGAGTGCGATGTGAACGTCCTGACCGACGCCGGCCGACTCGACTTCTGCGCCATCCCGGATCAGTGCAACGATCTGACCTTCGGCCGTCTCCGTGTCATAGCCCAGAAAATCCGTCGCACCATGCGTGTCCGCCACATCAAACCATATGGTCGCGTCTGCGGCCTCGCCACTGCCGGCCCAGGCCGCGCGGGCTTTGGCCTTCTGTTCGGCCATGGCCGCGTC
>CAYGNE010000433.1:0-1739 GCA_964351155.1 uncultured Rhodobacterales bacterium
AAGGAACTTCTGGACAGCCGGGTGCGCCCCGCCGTGGCGCAGGATGGCGGCGACATCACCTTTCACGGGTTTGAACGGGGCGTCGTGTACCTGCACATGCAGGGCGCGTGCGCCGGGTGTCCGTCCTCTACCCTGACGCTGAAGATGGGGATCGAGAACCTGCTGCGGCACTATATCCCCGAAGTGACCGAGGTGCGCCCGGTCGCCGTCTGACGCGCCGGGGCTGTCCCGTGCCGGGGATTTCACCATCGGCGGGTGAACCGGAGCTCATCCTTGCCTTTGACACATCGGCCGCGCATTGCGCGGCCGCCCTGTTGCGGGGCGAGCGCATTGTTGCCGAGCGTCTTGAACCCATGCAGCGCGGACAGGCCGAACGGCTGATGCCGTTGCTGGAGGACGTTCTGGCGGAATGCGGTGTCGCGTGGCGCGACCTGACGGCGCTGGGTGTCGGCGTGGGACCGGGCAATTTCACCGGTATCCGGATCGCGGTATCCGCGGCGCGCGGTCTTGCCCTGGGGCTGGGCATTCCGGCGGTTGGCGTGTCCGGGTGCGCGGCGCGTGCCCTGATGCATCCCGGCGCGGCCTGCGCCATCCCGGCGCCGCGCGATCAGGTATTCCTGTGCGATCCGGACAACCCGACGGCAATGCCGAAACTGATGCCGCTGGCCGAGGCGCAGGGCTTGTCCCGTGAACCACTGCGCGCGGAGGCGAGCCCGGCGGGTCTGGCCGCGGCAATCGCGCGGGTGGCCGCCGCGCATTGGCGAACGGTCACCGCACCGCCTGCCCCGCTTTATGCCCGTGCCGCCGATGCCGCGCCGTCGCGGGACCAGCCGCCGGTTCTGCTGGATTGATGACGCCTGCGGACATGGCGGAAACCCACGCCGCCGCATTCACCCGGGCGCGCCCGTGGCGTGCGGGCGAATTCGCCGGCCTGATCGCGCAGCCAACCTGCCACGTCTTCGGGGACGCGCGGTGTTTTGCCGTGATCCGGGTCATCGCGGACGAGGCGGAGCTTTTGACCATCGCCACGCATCCGCGGCATCAGCGCGGCGGTCTGGCGCGGGCCTGCATGGAGACCTGGCAGGACGCGGCGGCGGAACTGGGCGCGCGGCGCGCCTTTCTGGACGTTGCCGCCGACAACAGGGCGGCGATCGCGCTGTATGCGGCCTGCGGATATGCGCCGTGCGGAAGCCGCCCCGGCTATTATCGGCGCGACGGGGCGGATGCGGTCGATGCCATCCTGATGGCGCGCATCCTGACCCGGCGGCAACCGCCAAATCACGGCTGACTCTCACAAAAACGGTTGACCCTCAGCCCGGCCTGCGTCCTTATTTACGGCATCACGGCAGAATTGCCTTTCTTCTTCGGGCCGCGTCGGTTTCCATGACCGCCCCAAACAAAAAACAACCGGGAGACACCAGATGACATTCATGAAATCCCTGCTGGGCGCAGCCGCTGGCATGGCCCTGACCGCAGGAACGGCATTTGCCGAACCCGCGCTGATCTTTGATCTGGGCGGCAAGTTCGACAAATCCTTCAACGAGGCGGCCTTTGGCGGCGCACAGCGCTGGGTCGAGGAAACCGGCGGAAGTTTTCGCGAGATCGAACTGCAGTCCGAAGCGCAGCGCGAACAGGCCCTGCGCCGGTTTGCCGAGGCGGGCGCGAATCCGGTGATCACCATGGGATTCGCAATGGCCGATCCGCTGAGCGCGGTCGCCCCGGATTATGCGGACACCAAG
>CAYGNE010000434.1:0-1731 GCA_964351155.1 uncultured Rhodobacterales bacterium
CCGAGACCACGAAACGGATGATCGCGGCGCCGTCCTATTTCGAGAAATATGGCCGTCCGCAGAAGATCGACGAACTCAACGAACACAAGCTGCTGCACTATTCCAACCAGTCCAGCGGGAATGTCTGGAAACTGACCGCGCCATCGGGCGAAAAGCGTCAGGTGCGCACGGCGGGTTGGCTCAGCGTGAATGACGGGCAATCGCTTCTGAACGCCGCGATCTCGGGACTTGGTATCGCCTATCTGCCCAGCTTTCTTTACTCCGAAGCCATGGAGCAGGGTCTGGTCGAAGACGCCATGCCGTCTCTGCCGATGGAAACACAGGGCATCTATGCCGTGTACCCGCCGGGCCGGTTCACCCAGCCCAAGGTGCGTGCCTTCATCGATTTCCTGGTACATGCGTTTGCCGAAAAGGGACCGACCGACTGGTAACAGCCCAAGGCAGCTTCAGGGTCGCACAGGCTCCGTGTTTCACGACGCGGAGCCTTGTTCTTTTCAGCGCGGGGTGAGCAGGATTGCTTCGACGCGCCGGTTGGCAACGCGCCCTTCGGGTGTCAGATTGGATGCCATCGGGGCCAGGTAACCCATGCCTTCCGCATCGACCCTTTCGGCGGCGGCGCCATGTGCCTCCACAAGCCGGTTTCTTACCGACTCGGCCCGGCGTCTGGACAATGCGACATTCGACTCCAGCGACCCCACGCTGTCGGTATGGCCAACCAGCGCGATGCGTTGATCCGGGTTCGCCTGCAGGAACAAAGCCAATTGTTTCAGCGAGTCATGCGGCCCGGGGCCAAGCGTGTCCGACCCGCTCTGAAAGTCCAGATCGTTCAGGACGACATGACCTTCGGCCTGCAGCACGGCGACGAGATCCGTGGCCACAGGCATCGGGGACGCGGCCGGCAGGTCGCCGTTTCGTATGACGGGAAGTGTCTCGACGCCTTCGGGCGCGACGCGGATGATCTGGATATAGGCCGCGCTTCGGCTGCGGCTGACCAGAACGCTGATCGCCCGGTCCGGTTCCAGCACCGCAGAGACAAAGCGATAGTTGCGAATGTCCACATGCATGTTGGGGGCCGGCACGACCTCTGTTTCAAAGCGAAAGTCGAATCCGCCGCAATCCCGGTCCTTGCATTCGAACACAAGGTCATAGCCGGCCTCTTGCAATTGCGTTCGCAGCGGCGCCAGAAGCTGCAGGTTGTTGGCCGTCACCCCGTTGATGCGCCATGTCTTGCGATCCACCAGACCTTCGAACTGGCGGGTCGGGACGCTGCCCGCATGAAACGGTCCGACCGGCAGGGCATAGCTGTCAAACGGGCTGACCCGTTCGGCCAGTTGTCGTGCCGCAGACGGCAGTGTCAGTTCGCTTGCGAAACTGCAGAGCGGCGCAATCGCGACGGCGCAGCAAAGGGCGAGGCGACGGATCATCTGAATTGTGCGTGATACTCTTCGTTCGGACGCATCGCCGTGGCGCTTGCCACCCGGTTGGTCATGTTGAAAAAACCGGCGACATTGGCAATGTCCCAGATATCGCGGTCGCTGAACCCGACATCCCGCAACGCCTGCCGATCCGGCTCTTCGATGGTGGCACTTGCCGTGGTCATCTTGGCTGCGAAATCCAGCATCTCCCGCTGTCGTGCATCCAATGGTGCGACGCGGTAATTCATCACCAGCATCTCGCCCAGCATCGGGTCGCCAGACAGTTGCCGTACTGCCGCGCCATGCGCCACCAGGC
>CAYGNE010000435.1:0-1693 GCA_964351155.1 uncultured Rhodobacterales bacterium
CGAATTCGTCGACCCCGAGATCGAGGCGCTTCAGGAAAAGATCGCCGCCAAACTTGGCTACGAATTGCGTGGTCACAAGCTGGAGCTCTACGGCGTGCCGATCCGAAAACGCTAGGCGGTCAGCCGGCGCCCCAGGAAAAAGGGGATCAGAATGATCAGGATCAGCAGCCGTGCAACATGACAGGCGGCGACAAATCCCGGACTCGCCCCCATCGTCGCCCCAAGGGCAATCATGGTTTCCAACCCGCCTGGTGCAAAAGCCGCCATCACATGGGCCACGGGCATGGTCAGCGCAACGGCCACCGGTGTGGCGATCATCACGGTGACGATGACCGAAATCAGAGTGGTGGAAAGCCCCGCCAGCAGCGATCCGAGGAATTGCCCCCTGTCCATCCCGGCAAATCGGGTGCCGATGAGCGTTCCCAGCACCAGAAAAGCCGGGGTCAGAAACTCTTGCGGCACCGCGCCTGGGGTGACTTCGGTCACGTGACCAAGGGCCGACACCGCCATCCCCGACAACAAAAGCGGCGCGGGAAACCGCAGGCGGCGAAAGCCAATTCCCAGCAGCACAGCGGATATCGCCAGCGCCGCAAGATGCAGCGGCACCATCGGTCCATTGTCAGATAACGAAAAACGGCTGAAATCATAGCCAATGGCAACCGCGATAAAGGGAACCGAAAGCGTCAGAAACAGCAGGCGAATGGACTGAACGACCGCTATCCGCGCCACGTCAATACGAAGATCTGTCGCCAGAGACAAAACGAAGCTCAGGTGCCCCGGGGCGGCGGCAAGGGTGGCGCTGCGGGTGTCAAAACCAAATCCGCGCATCAGGACCAACCGGCACAGGATCATGGTTGCGACCAGCCCGATGGCCAGCACTACGAACGCAAGCGGCCAGCGCAACAATACCCCGCCGGTCTGCGGATCAAAACCGGTCCCGATGCCCAGACCAAGGATGACGAAACAAACATCGCGGACCGGGTCGGCTATGCCGAGGTTCAAGCCCGCCAGAGCGGCGATGCTGACCACCAGCGCGGGACCGAGCAAGACCCAGGCCGGAAAGGACAGCGCCCATGCCAGCGTGGCCCCGACAGCGCCGAGGCTTATGGTGAACAGGGTTTTCACCAGCGGGTGTCTTGTCAGGTCCGAAGGCATGCGGATTGACTAGCACCGCGTTGGCACGCGGGCAAATAATCGCTGACCCTTCCATGGCCATGGCGGGACGACATGGTTGGAACCATGGAAAAAGGTAGCGCTAACGTAATCGCGCCCTTTCCCTTTGGTCAGTGCCTCGTTATGAGACGCTCAAACCAGATGCGAGGGACCATCCGACATGAGCACGATCATCGACATCCACGCCCGCGAAATTCTCGACAGCCGGGGGAATCCGACCGTTGAGGTGGACGTGATCCTGGAAGACGGCACGATGGGCCGCGCGGCAGTGCCCTCCGGCGCATCCACGGGCGCGTATGAAGCGGTCGAACGGCGCGACGGCGACAAATCGCGGTACCTGGGCAAAGGCGTGCTGGAAGCCGTGGCGGCGGTGAACGGTGAGATCGCCGACGAACTGGTCGGCTACGATGCCACGGAGCAGGTTGCGATTGATGGCGCGATGATCGAACTGGACGGAACAGAAAACAAGGGCCGTCTGGGCGCCAACGCGATCCTGGGCGTGTCGCTGGCGGTGGCCAAG
>CAYGNE010000436.1:0-1657 GCA_964351155.1 uncultured Rhodobacterales bacterium
GACATCGTGATTCGAGAAGCCAACAACCCGCGCGTATTCTTCACCGCAACCGCCGCAGCCAGACAGCAGCACAACAGGTGATGCCATCGGAATTCCGCACAAGTCTGTGTGCAGCGGGTTTTCGGGGTTGGCGGCGGCGGTGTTCATGGGTTCGCGATTCTACTTGGAGTTGCCGCGCCTCGCCATGCAGGCGACACTGCTGCAATTCCGCCGAGCCAAGGCCGCGATGTACTCGATCATTCTGTACGAGCCCGAGATCCCCCCGAATACGGGCAATATCATTCGTTTGTGTGCCAACACGGGCATGGGTCTGCACCTGGTCAAGCCGTTGGGCTTCGAACTGGACGATGCGCGACTCAAGCGCGCGGGTCTCGACTACCGCGAGTTCGCCGACGTTGCGACGCATGCCTCACTCGATGAATGCCTCGAGGCGCTGGGGCAGCCACGCGTATTCGCACTGAGTACGCGCGGCCGAACCCGCTATGATGCGCCCGCCTATGCACGGGGCGATGCTTTCCTGTTCGGACCGGAAACGCGCGGTTTGCCGCAGGCGGTGCTCGACGCGTTGCCGCCGCCGCAACGTCTGCGACTGCCCATGCAGGAAGGCAGCCGCAGTTTGAACCTGTCCAACACCGCAGCCATTGTCGTCTACGAGGCCTGGCGGCAAGCCGGGTTTATAAACGGTCGCTAGCGACAGCCGCTCCAGGCGAGCGGTTCGATGATGTCCACGGCAAGCCCGTACTTGGGGTGAGCCGCCCGTAACCGCCGCGTACTGCTATCGGCAAATTGCCAGTTCAGGGGGCAGGTTCTGTCAGGCGTTCTCGGCGCGCAACTGGCGGTTCATGAGCGTCTCCACGGCTTCCCGCGGCGAAGCACCTTCATGCACGATACGGTACACCTGTTGGCAAATAGGCATCTCAATGCCCAGTTTTTCGGCAACCTCGTGTACGGCTTCGGCGGCCATGACACCTTCAACGACCTGCTGAATTTCACGCTCTGCCTGCGCAACGGTTTTGCCGCTTGCGAGCGCCAGGCCCATGCGCCGATTTCGTGACAGGTCGTCGGTGCAGGTCAGTACCAGGTCGCCCATACCCGCAAGCCCCATGAACGTGTCCTTGTTCGCGCCCAGCGCGACGCCCAGGCGGGTCATCTCGACGAGTCCGCGCGTGATCAGCGCGATGCGCGAATTCGCACCGAAACCCAGGCCATCGGACATACCGGCACCGATCGCGAGTACGTTTTTTACGGCGCCCCCAACTTCAACGCCGACGATATCGTCGGTGGTATAGGCACGAAAATTATCGCCCGAAAGAGCGGCGGCCAGGTCATCGGCGAACGCCGCATCGTTTGCGGCGATCGTGATAGCGGTCGGCACCCCCGCACCGACTTCCTTGGCGAACGTGGGACCGGAAAGGACCGCCATCGGCCGATGCTCGCCAAGCACGTCGCGGGCAACTTCGTGCGGTAGCTTGCCGGTATGCAACTCGAAACCCTTGCGTGCCCAGCAGACGCGCGCATTGTCTGCGAGCAGCGGTTTGACGCAGAGGAGCGTCTGCCGCAACGCATGGCTGGGCACAGCGATCAAAACATCGCGCACCCCGGCCACGCACGCAGCGAGGCCAGCAAATACCCGCAGGTTTTCCGGAAACGCCGCGCC
>CAYGNE010000437.1:0-1656 GCA_964351155.1 uncultured Rhodobacterales bacterium
AGCATGATATGCACCATCCCGATCAGCGTGCCGGTCATGTTGTGCACGATCTTGATCGGCTCGTCCCACAGCCCCAGCGATATGGCCCAGTCATTCACCAGCCCGCGTTTCTGCAACAGAACCAGCCAGGCATAGGTGCGCACCAGAAGCGAAGTCCAGAACGGCAGCAGAACCGTGATCATGCACAGGTTGGCAATCCGGTTCGGAAGTTGCGAGATGAAATAGGCCAGCGGATACCCGATCAGGATACACAGACCCGTGGTCAGGAGGCTGATCTGGAATGTGGTCACAAAGATGCGCGCATAGGATTTGCGCTTGATCATCCGCTCATAGTTTTCCAGCGAGAACTGCCCGTCCGCCCCGACAAATGACACGTAGAACAGCCAGCCAACCGGGATCACCAGAATGACCAGCACCAGAAGCAGGGCAGGGGAACTCAATCCAAAGAGCTTCAGCCGCTCCAGCCGCTCGTCCCGGCGCAACCCGGTTTCGTTCAGTTCCGCCATCGCCATGTCAGGCCTCGGCCCCGTCGATAATCACCGTGTCCGCCGGCGCGAGCCCAAGCGTCACCCGGTCGCCCGCTGAGGGCAGTGCCGATACCGTGCCGCCCCGGATCGGGCCGCGCAGACTGATCTGGTGGGTGTCGTCGATCCGGGCATACAGCAGGAAACTGTCACCCTGATAAACAACGTCAGAGGCAACCGCATCAAAGCTGTTCATGCGTTCCTTCGATGTCTCCGCGACCAGCTGCAGACGCTCCGGCCGCGCCATCAGGTACAGCTCACGGGCGTCGGGCACGGGATGATCGGTGACCAGTGATTGATCGCCGAACAGCACGCGGTCGCCCTCCCGGCGCACCGGAAGAAAGGTCGACTCCCCGATGAAATCGGCGACGAACCGGTTTGCCGGACGTTCATACAGATCGCGCGGTGTGGCGAGCTGCATGATCCGCCCGTGGTTCACCACCGCGATCCGGTCGGACATGGTCAGCGCCTCGCGCTGATCGTGGGTCACGTAGACCGTGGTCATGCCAAGCTTTTCATGCAGGTGGCGCAGCTCGATTTGCATCTGGTCGCGCAGTTTCTTGTCCAGTGCCGACAGCGGTTCATCCATCAACAGAATGCGCGGTTCGAACACGATGGACCGGGCCAGCGCGACGCGCTGTTTCTGGCCGCCCGACAACTGGTCGATCCGGCGGTCGCCGAATCCGTTCAATTGCACCGTGTCCAGCGCACGGTCGATGCGCTCGGCCATCTCGGCCCTTGGCACATTGCGCAGTTTCAGCGGATACCCGACATTGCCCGCAACCGTCATGTGCGGGAACAAGGCATAGCTCTGGAATGTCATCCCGACATTGCGCAGGTGCGGCGGCGTGCGGATGACCTCGGTGTCGCCGAATTTCAGGCTGCCGCGGTCCGGCCGGGTAAACCCGGCCAGCACCATCAGCAAGGTGGTCTTGCCCGATCCCGACGGACCCAGAAGCGTCAGGAACTCGCCGCTTTGAACCTGCAGGGACACATCGTCCAGCGCATGCACCCGGCCATAGGTCTTGGTGACATTGCTGATTGTTATCGGAAGCGCATCCATGCTCGTCCTGGCCACAATTACCGGTTTCTGTTTATGGCCCGCAGGTCGGACGGACCGGCCTGCGGGAAG
>CAYGNE010000438.1:0-1639 GCA_964351155.1 uncultured Rhodobacterales bacterium
CACGACGCCGACGGTCAGAACACCCAGTTCACGCGCCGCCTGCGCGATGATCGGCGCCGCGCCGGTCCCGGTGCCGCCGCCCATGCCGGCAGTGATGAAACACATATGCGCGCCGGCCAGATGATCGACGATCTGCTCGATGCTTTCCTCGGCCGCCGCGGCACCCACCGCCGCACGGGCACCCGCGCCCAGACCCTCGGTCACCTTGACCCCCATCTGGATCCGGTTTGCCGACGCGCTCTGCTGCAGCGCCTGAGCATCGGTGTTTGCCACCACGAACTCGACTCCGTCGAGTTGCTTTTCAATCATGTTGTTGACCGCGTTGCCGCCTGCCCCCCCGACACCGAACACGGTGATCCGAGGTTTCAAATCGTCCTGTCCGGGCATCGAAAGGTTCAATGTCATCTGATTTCCGCCTGTTCTGCCAACCCGCATTCGCGGGTATTTTTTGCTCTATCAGCCCGACCATACCTTCCGGCAGACCGGACGTCACCTAAAAAACGCGAAAACACCGCAAAATATGGGCTTTTTCGCGCCCGTTTCCGCGCGATATCGCCAGATCGGCAATATCTTGCGGTCACCAGTTGTCGCGGAACCATTTTACCGCGCGTTTCAGCGAACGCGCCGGATACCGGTCCACGGGAATTTCAAAGTCCCACCATTCGTCCTGCGGATGCGCCGCAAACAGGGCGAGCCCGACCGCGCTGGCGAATCCGGGGCCGGTCGCGGCCTGCGGCAGCCCGTGCACGCGCAGCGGACGGCCCAGACGAACCTGCTGGCCCAGCATCCGGCTTGCCAGCCCGTCAAGACCCGGGATCTGGCTGCCGCCGCCGGTCAGCACGATCTGCTGGCTGGGCAGATGCTCGAACCCCGCCGCATCCAGCCGGGTTCGCACCTCTTCGAGGATCTCCTCGACCCGGGGCCGCATGATCCCGATCAGTTCCGCCCGGCTGACCTTGCGCCGATCATGCTCGTAATCGCCGGTATCTCCGCCGATCTCGATCATTTCCCGGTCATCCATGCCGGTGGCATGCACACCGCCGTAAAACGTCTTGATGCGTTCCGCGTTGGCGGCGGGTATGCCCAGCCCCATGGAAATGTCCGCGGTCACGTGATCGCCGCCCATGCGCACGCAATCGGCATAGATCATGTGCTTCTTCATGAAGATCGACACGCCGGTGGACCCGCCACCCAGATCGATGCAGGCCGCGCCCAGTTCCTGTTCGTCCTCGACCAGCGCCGAAATCCCGCTGGCATAGGCAGAGCTGGCAATCCCGGCAAGTTCCAGATCGCACCGCTTGACACACCGCACCAGGTTCTGGATCGCGTCCGCGTCCACCGTCAGCATGTGCATGTCGACCGACAGGGTCTGGCCCAGCTGTCCGCGCGGATCGATCAGCCCGGACCGGTGGTCCAGCGCAAAATTGACCGGCTGCGCATGCATCACGTCACGCCCCGCGCCATATTCGGGCACGTCGCAGGCGGCGAGAACCCGGGCGACTTCGGCCTCGGTCACCACCTGCCCCTCCAGTTCGATCTGCGCATCCAGCCCATAGCTGCGCGGGGTTGCCCCCGAGAAACAGGCGATCACGTGATCGACGCGGATATCGGCCATCTTCTGCGCCGCCTGCAGCGCGGT
>CAYGNE010000439.1:0-1626 GCA_964351155.1 uncultured Rhodobacterales bacterium
TCGAAAACCTTGCTCTCCTTGCCGTCGGCGATGACGGTGCCGACGCCGGTCCGCGTATAAAAACCCGGGATACCGCAACCGCCGGCGCGCATCCGTTCGGCCAGGGTGCCCTGTGGATTGAACTCCAGCTCCAGTTCGCCGGACAGGTACTGGCGCATGAACTCGGCGTTTTCGCCGACATAGGAGCTGATCATTTTCTTGACCTGCCGGGTCTGCAGCAGCACACCCAGCCCGAAATCGTCCACACCGGCATTGTTGCTGGCCACGGTCAGATCCTTGGTCCCGGCATCACGGATCGCCGCGATCAGCAGTTCCGGAATGCCGCAGAGGCCAAACCCGCCGGCGGCAATCTGCATGCCGTCAAACAGCAGCCCGTCAAGCGCCTCTGACGCGGTAGAATAAACCTTCTTCATGAAAAGCTCCCTGATGGCGGTGTCGTCCGCTTTTGCCGCTCTGCAGCGAAAGAGTCAACAAAGGCAGAACGCCACATACAGCGCACCCGCCGGGCGCGCCTGAAATCACTTGGCCGCGGGCTTCTTGGCAGTGGTTTTCTTGGCGGGAGTTTTCTTTTTCGCGGTCTTTCTCCGGGTGCCTTTCTTGGCGGCCTTCGCCGCGATCAGCTCGACCGCCTGTTCCATGGTCAGCGCGTCGGGTTCGACATCCTTGGGCAGGGTCGCGTTGATCTTTTCCCACTTTACATAGGGGCCGTATTTGCCCTCCATGATGTTCACCGGTCCGCCGTCCTCGGGATGGTCACCCAGTTCGCGCAGTGTCTTGGCCGCGCCGCCGCGTCCGCCGCGGCTGGCGACTTTTTCCGCCAGCAGCTGCACGGCCCGGTTCATGCCGACAGTGAACACCTCGTCGATGCTCTCCAGGTTCGCGTTGGTTCCACCGCGGTCCGAGGTGCTTTCGGCGTGTTTCAGATAGGGCCCATAGCGCCCGATATTTGCCCAGACCATGACGCCGTCTTCGGGGTGAGCACCGATGGCGCGCGGAAGCGACAACAGTTTCAGGGCCTGTTCCAGGTCGACGTCCTGCGGCGGCCAGTCCTTGGGGATCGACTGGCGCGGTGGTTTCTTGTTGTCTTCCGTCACCTGACCGCGCTGCACATAAGGGCCGAAACGGCCCTTGAAGGCGCGGATCTCGTCGCCCTGATCGTGGCCGAGAAGCTTGCCGTCCGGCGGGATGGCGCCGTCTTCCTCGGCCCCGGGCGGCCCGAAGGCGCGGGTATAGCGGCATTCCGGGTAATTCGAACACCCGATGAACGCCCCACCCGACCGGGCCGTGCGCATGGACAGCCGGCCATTGCCGCAGTTGGGGCACAGGCGCGGGTCGCTGCCATCTTCGGTGGGCGGGAACAGATGCGGTTCCAGAACCTCGTTGATCTTTTCCAGAACATCGGTGATCCGCAATTCGCTGGTTTCGGCGATCGCCGCCGAAAAATCACGCCAGAACCGGTTCAGAACGGCCTTGTAGTCGGCATCCCCGGCGCTGATCTGGTCAAGCTCGTCCTCGAGCCCGGCGGTAAAATCATAACCGATATACTTGCGGAAATAGTTCTGAAGAAACGCGGTCACCAGCCTGCCCGTGTCTGCCGGGATCAGTCGGTTCTTGTCCTTGCGGACA
>CAYGNE010000440.1:0-1625 GCA_964351155.1 uncultured Rhodobacterales bacterium
GGAACGGGGTGGCGTCGGGCCGGCACGGGGTGATCGGGTGTTATTCCTGCCAGACCTACAAGCATGTGAATTCGGGAGAGGGCGGTCTGCTTGTCACCGATGACGAGGAACTGGCCGCGCGCGCGGTGATCCTGTCGGGATCCTACATGTTGTATGAGCGGCACAAGGCGGCCCCCGATCCGGCGGTGTTTGAGCGGGTCAAGTACGAGACCCCGAACATTTCCGGCCGGATGGACAACCTGCGCGCCGCGATCCTGCGCCCGCAACTGGCGGTGCTGGGGCAACAGGTCGAACGCTGGAACGAACGCTATCGCGTGCTCGAGGACGGGTTGCGCGGCACGCCGGGTCTGACCGTGATCGCGCGGCCCGGGGCCGAGCGGTTTGTCGGCTCTTCGGTGCAGTTTCTGTTGCTGGACTGGCCTGCCGATGCGGTGCAGGAGGTTTTGCGCCGGTGTTCGGCGCGGGGGGTCGAGCTGAAGTGGTTCGGGGGTGCGGAACCTTCGGGGTTCACCTCGCGCTATGACAGTTGGCGCTATGCAGAGGCGCCGCGCATGCCGGAAAGCGACCGGATCCTGGCCGGTATCCTGGACATGCGGGTGCCGCTGACCTTTTCGCTGGACGATTGCGCCCTGATCGCGCGGATCATTCGTGCCGAGGTCGGCGCGATCCACCAGGCCGGATCGCGCCCCGTTTGAGCGCGACCGCTTTTCCGCGTCCCGGCGGGGAAACGCCGGGCAAGGCGGCGAAAACGGCATTGCCTTGACGCGCCGATTGGCGTGGTATTGCGGGATCATTGGCGGCAAGGAAAGAGGCGATACGCATGGCGGGAGCGTGGCGGGTGCTCTGGGTGGTTTGCGCGATGTTGCTGGCCGGGTGCGCCGCGCCGCAGTCGGGGACCGACCGGGACATCGACGGGCTGGCCCGGGCGATCCGGGAGATGGATCCGTCGGTGGATGCGGCCGAGGCCACGCGCGCGGCGCGCATATCCTATTCCCACAGTCACGAACTGGCGTTGGCCTATCAGATCACCGACCCGCCGCTTGTGCACAACACCAAGGTGAACATGGGGCTGAAGCCGCGCGGTCTGTGCTGGCACTGGGCCGAGGACATGGAAAAACGGTTGCGCGCCGAAGGGTTCGTTACCCTGCGGATTCATCGGGCGATTGCCAATCACGACAACCCGATGCGCATCGATCATTCGACCGCCGTGGTCTCTGCCAGGGGCGCAGGGATGTCGGATGGCATCGTGCTGGACCCGTGGCGTCGGGGCGGGCGGCTGTATTGGGGGCCGGTTCAGGACGACCGCAGCTATGACTGGAAGCCGCAGCAGCATGTTCTGGCCCAGAAATACGGTCTGATCCCGGTTGCTCAGGCGTATTGAGGCGTTTCGAGGCAAATCCGAAACGCCGTGGTCGCGGCGGTTTGACGTGGTCGGCGCAGTCGGTGATTGACCGGTTCGGATTGGGCTGTTATGAGTTTATTGAACAAGTGTTCATTAATCTGGAGGAAGCGCGATGTTCAATGCCACCATGCAGTTTGATCTGGGCGAGGATGTGAACGCGCTGCGCGAGATGGTGCATCGCTGGGCGCAGGAGCGGGTCAAGCCGATGGCGGCCGAGATCGAC
>CAYGNE010000441.1:0-1617 GCA_964351155.1 uncultured Rhodobacterales bacterium
GTTCTTTCGCGGCGTCCTCGGCCAGCGAAATGATCAGGTCGATCACCGGCTGGATCTGCTCATGTGCAAATTTCACCGCGCCCAGCATCTCCGCCTCGGACAGTTCGTAGGCTTCGGATTCCACCATCATCACGGCGTCCTTGGTTCCGGCAACAACCAGGTCCAGTCGCTGTTCCGGGTTCAGGCGCAGGTCCTGCATGTCGTCCACGGTCGGGTTCAGAACATATTCGCCGTCCTCAAAACCAACGCGGCAGGCACCGATCGGGCCCATGAACGGCGCGCCGGAAATGGTCAGCGCAGCGCTCGCGGCGATCATCGCGACCATGTCCGGATCGTTGACCAGATCGTGACTCAGCACGGTACAGATCACCAGAACCTCGTTTTTGAAGCCGGGGACAAACAGCGGCCGGATCGGTCGGTCGATCAGGCGGCTGGTCAGTGTCTCTTTTTCGGTCGGGCGCGCCTCGCGCTTGAAAAAACCGCCCGGAATCTTGCCGGCGGCATAGTATTTTTCGTTGTAGTGAACCGTCAGCGGAAAGAAATCCTGCCCCGGTTTCTGTTTGCGGGCAAAGGTCACGTTGGCCATGACACTGGTTTCACCCAAGGTGGCGATGACACTGCCATCTGCCTGACGGGCAACCTTGCCCGTTTCCAGAGTGAGGGTTTCTTCGCCCCACTCCATTGATTTCGTCGTAACGTTGAACATGTATCGTATCCTTAAGGGAGCACTCCCGGCCCTCCGGGTCTCCCGTTTGCATGGCGGCCCCATTGCCGCCGACCCCAATCCTATTCATGCGCCCGGGGTCAAAGGCGTCACGTCTCAGATGCGCGGCCCATACATGACTTTGCGAAGGATTGGAAGGGAAAGTGCAGCGGCCCGCACCAGACGGTCACCCGCTCTGCCGCAACCCGCTGGTCGCATCGAAAAGATGCGCCTGTCCCGGCTGAACGGACAGGCGCAGCATCTGCCCCGCGCCGGTCGCGTGATGCACACCGGGCAGGCTGGCGGTAAAGGACGCACCGGTCTGGCGCAATCGTCCGTGCAGCAGCGTGTTCGCGCCCAGTGGCTCGGAAAGCTGCACGGACAGTTCCAACGGCCCGTCCGGATCCGGTGTCACGTGTTCCGGCCGGATGCCCAGCTTCACGGGTCCGTCCGGTGAGGCGGTTGGCAGAATCCGGGTTTCGTCCAACAGGACGTGGCCCGCCGCGATCCGGGCATCGAGAACATTCATCGCCGGGCTGCCGATGAACTGGGCCGCAAACAGCGTGCGGGGGGTTTCATAGACATCCAGCGGCGTGCCGATCTGCTCGGCGACACCGCCATTCATCACGATCATCCGGTCGGCCATGGTCATGGCCTCGACCTGGTCATGGGTGACATAGAGCGACGTGATGCCCAGCTTTGACTGCAACTCCCTGATCTCCAGCCGCATCTGGACCCGTAGCTTTGCGTCGAGGTTGGACAGGGGTTCGTCAAACAGGAAAACCGCCGGTTCGCGCACAATGGCACGCCCCATCGCCACGCGCTGTCTCTGCCCGCCGGACAGTTGCCTGGGCCTGCGGTCCAGCAACTCCTGCAACTGCAGCAACTCGGCCGCGGCCATGACCTTCGCGGCA
>CAYGNE010000442.1:0-1605 GCA_964351155.1 uncultured Rhodobacterales bacterium
GGTGGAACACGCCAACCTGACTTTCGAGGATGAATATGACGCCTCGATCGGCGGTGTGACGATCAAGGTGTTGCACCTGGGGCCGGCCCATGATCCTGGCGACACACAGGTCTGGCTGCCCGACTGGGGCATGCTGATCGCCGGTGACATCGCGTTTCACGAACGCATGCCGCCGATATTCGAAGGCACCTGCACCAAATGCTGGATCGAGACCTGGGAAACCCGGCTGGAACCGCTGGCTCCGACCTATGTGATCCCCGGTCACGGTCACCCGACGAACCTGGCGCAGGTCCGCCGGTATACGCTGGACTATCTGACCGACCTGAGGGCCAAGATCGGCGCACATATCGAAGACGGCGGCGATCTGGCCGGGGCCTATTACGTGGACCAGTCGAACTGGGCGCATCTGGATACGTTCGAAGAGCTGGCCACCAAGAACGCGGGCCGCGTATACGAAGAAATGGAGTGGGAATGACGCCGCCGATCTGGCACAAGGGTAACATGAAAACCGCGTCGCTCATTGGACATCCAGGATGAAATGGCTTGACCTGCCGCCGGTCTGGCTTGTGGCCTGTATCGCCCTGGCCTGGCTGCAGGGGCGGCACTTCTCCTTCGGGCTGAGTTTCGGCGGCGCCTGGGCGGACCTGCTGGGCGGTCTGTTGGTCGGCGGGGGCATTCTCCTGATCCTGCTGGCCGCGGTCGAATTCCGCAAGCACCGCACCACCATCCATCCGCACGGCACGCCCGAACGCCTGATCCAGTCCGGCATCTTCAGCCGCAGCCGGAACCCGGTCTACCTGGGCGACGCTCTGGTGCTGGCCGGGCTGATCCTGCGCCTTGACGCGGTCCTTGCCCTGCCGTTGGTCCCGGTTTTTGTCTGGATCATCGAAAGGCGCTTCATCCTGACCGAAGAGGACCGGTTGCGGCGCCTGTTCCGCACCCAGTACGCCCGTTACGAAGGAAAAGTGCGCAGATGGCTCTGAGGATTAAGACAATGGTCTCGCGACGCTGCGCCGCGCTTGCACAGTAAGATTGTGCAGGGTAGGGGAAAGCTCAGAAAACTGGTCATTTCGCGCCCAAAGGGGCGACAAAGGGGGATTCAGGTTTGAAAATCGGCACACCAAAGGAAACGCACGAGGGAGAAGCGCGTGTTGCGATGACGCCCGACAGTGCACTTGCATTGCAGAAGCTGGGGCATGAATGCGTGATCGAGACGGGCGCAGGGGTCAGCGCCGGTTTTTCCGATGCATCCTACACGGCTGCCGGAGTCGAGGTGGTCAAGACCGCTGCGGCGTTGTTCAAGGCCGCGGATGTGGTCGCCAAGGTGCGCCCGCCGACCGATGCCGAAGTCAAGCGCCTGCGCAACGGCCAGACCCTGATCTCGTTCTTCTACCCCGGCTCCAACGAGGATCTCATGGCCAAGGCCGCCGACAAGGGCGCCACGGTGGTCGCCATGGACATGGTGCCGCGTATCTCGCGGGCCCAGAAGATGGATGCGCTGTCCTCCATGGCCAACATCGCGGGTTACCGCGCGGTGATCGAGGCCGGCAACAACTTTGGCCGCTTTTTCACCGGGCAGGTGACGGCGGCGGGCAAGGTGCCCCC
>CAYGNE010000443.1:0-1586 GCA_964351155.1 uncultured Rhodobacterales bacterium
ACACCGCAACAGAAAGGAGGCACGCCATGCCCCAGATCGGTGAATTCACCCGCACGAAATCCGGCTTTGCCGGCTACGTCCGAACGTTGACGCTTGACCTTGAGGTCGTCCTGAGCAAGGCCGAGGCGACCGAGGCCGAGAACGCACCCGACTACCGCCTGTTTCACGGGGACGGCGACCTCGCCCGCGAGATCGGGGCGGCTTGGGCGCGCACCGGGGAGAAGGCCGGCGAGTACTTCTCGGTGCTGATCGATGACCCGATGCTGGCGCAGCCCATCCGCGCCAACCTCTTCCGCAACGGCGAAAGTTCTGTCTGGTCGCTGCAGTGGACCCGTCCGCCGAAGCGCAATGGGGCAGGGTGAGCGATGCCGCCGATCTTCCGCAAACGCAACGGCCGGATCACGGTTGAGCGACCCTGCATCGCGCAAATCTGGGCTGCCTTCCTTCTTTCCGGCCTTGCCGTGACAGCGCCAATCTACGGTCAGGCGCTCGCAGAAACTCCGGTCGTCATCCGCGATCCGGCCCGCGATCCCAATTCAGCCGCAATTGCCGAAGCCTCCGCGCGCTTCGCGATCCCGGAACACTGGATCCGTGCCGTGATGCAGGCCGAAAGCGCGGGCGATCCGCGTGCGGTCAGCCGTGCCGGAGCCATGGGACTGATGCAGGTCATGCCCGGAACATGGAACGTCTTGCGTGAGGACCATGGTCTCGGCGCTGATCCTTTCGATCCGCGCGATAACATCATCGCGGGCACGGCCTATCTGCGCGCCATGCTCGATCGCTATGGCACCGTCGGTGGCATGCTCGCCGCCTACAATGCGGGGCCAGGGCGTTACGACGCATACCTCTCGGAAGGTCGTCCGCTGCCCGCTGAAACCCGCGCCTATGTCGCGATGCTGGCTCCGCGCTTGGACGGAACGGTGCCGCTCCCGAGCCACGCAACCGTCGCTGATTGGCGCGAGGCCGCCCTCTTCAGCGACAGATCGGCGGCGCATCCTCTGCAAAATGGCCGCAGCCAGGATGCAGCTCGACCGGCCCGCGTAACGGGTCAAGTTACCACCAATCCTGGCATTTTCGTTGCCCGGCCCGGCGCGGAGACACGGCCATGACCGCGGTCGCGGTTTTGCGGGCTCTGGCGGACCGCATCGCAACGGCGGCGGAAGGGCGCGCTCGGACAACGGGCGGGAAGGAAAAAGGGCGAGATAAAAGCGCCTGCCACGAATGCCGCAAGTCCCTGACGGGACTGGCGTTTTCGCGTGCATGGCGGTCGGTCGTGTGCAGGTTCCCGGAATTTGCCCTGCGATTTCAAGGCTCCGGCATGCACAGGGGCCTTCCGCGCAACCGGAGGGTCTTCGCATGAACGAACCCGAGCACGACTTCCGGATCAAGCCGGGCAAGCCCCAGAGCACCCGAGCGCCGCGTTCCAAAGGCTTCGTGGACCAGGTGCTGCGCGCGGCTCAGAAAGCCGGGCATACCAGACCATCGCGCAGTCTGGGTTGGCCAGCGCACTCGACTTTCGGGCGCGGCCATGGCCGGTTCGGGCGCAGCCGACTGTTCTCGCCCGCGCGCCGCGTTGTCGTCAAAGC
>CAYGNE010000444.1:0-1189 GCA_964351155.1 uncultured Rhodobacterales bacterium
CCGCGCAGGGAATGGTCGATCTGGCCGCCGCGGCCCTAGGCCGCCGCGTCTTCGACCGCCCGACACAGAACTACTGATGAACACGCTCCAGGCCCCCCAGGCGGCGGTCATGATCCGCCCCCACGCCTTCCGCTCGAACCCCGAAACGCGCGGCGACAACACGTTTCAGACCGACAGCGCCGCAGCCGACACCGCCGCCCGCGCGCTGGCCGAGTTCGACGGCGCGGTCGCGTCGCTCCGCGCCGCCGGGATCCGGGTGCACGTGGTAGACGATACCGGGGCGCTGGACACGCCCGAGAGCGTTTTTCCCAACAACTGGTTCTAGACTCACACCGGCGGCCATGTTGCGCTCTACCCGATGCATGCCACGAACCGCCGCCGCGAACGCCGCCCCGACGTGATCGAGCTTCTGAAGCGCGAATACCGCGTCTCGGACGTGATCGATTACAGCGGGCTGGAACAGGACGGCCTGGCGCTCGAAGGCACCGGCGCCATGGTGCTCGACCATATCGGCCGCATCGCCTATGTCGCGCGCTCGCATCGCGCCGACCCGGTGCTGCTGGAACGTTTCTGCGCCCATTTCAACTATGAACCGATCTGTTTCGACGCGGCCGATGCCCAGGGCCGCCCGGTCTATCACACCAATGTGTTGATGGGGATCGGCACCGACTATGCGCTGATCTGCCTGTCGATGATCCCCGACCCCGAACGCCGGCGCACCGTCGCCGAGCGGCTCGCGGAAACGGGCCGCACCGTGATCGACCTGACCCCGGCGCAGATCGGCGATTTCGCCGGCAACGCCATCGAACTGACCGGCCATCGCCGCCTCCTGGCCCTGTCGGCCCGCGCCCATGCCGCGCTGAGGCCGGACCAGGTCGCGGTGATCCGGGCGTCGGCGCAGCTCCTGCCGCTTGACATCCCCACCATCGAAACCGCCGGCGGATCCGTCCGCTGCATGATCGCCGGCATCCACCTGACACGCCGCCCTGAAAGGACTGCCGCATGACCGCCGCCACCACCCCGTCGGACAAGGCCCTGGTGCCCTTTGTCTCCGTCGACCACATGATGCAGCTGATCCACCGGGTCGGCATGGAACCCATGCTGCAGGGGCTGGCGAACTATATCGAACAGGATTTCCGCCGCTGGGAGCTGTTTGACAAGACCCCCCGTGTCGCCAGCCATTCCGCTG
>CAYGNE010000444.1:1244-1567 GCA_964351155.1 uncultured Rhodobacterales bacterium
CCGCCACCTCCGCCATGGTGGCCCGCCACCTCGCCCCCCGGGGCAGCGACACCATGGCGATGATCGGCAATGGCGCGCAATCCGAATTCCAGACCCTGGCGATGAAGGCGGTCTGCGGTCTGAAAAAGGTGCGCCTTTTCGACATCGACCCGGCCGCCACCGCGAAATGCGCCGCCAACCTCGCCGGGCACGGGATCGAGGTCATCAGCTGCACCTCGCCCGAAGACGCCATCGAGGGGGCGCAGATCCTGACCACCTGCACCGCCGACAAGCAATATGCCCGCATCCTGACCGACAACATGGTCGGTGCCGGCGTGCATATC
>CAYGNE010000445.1:0-1537 GCA_964351155.1 uncultured Rhodobacterales bacterium
CCAGATCGCGGAAGACCGCCGGCAGCTGTTCCGGCAGATCCTCGGCAATCAGGCCTGGCCCGAATTTCAGTGCACATTCCACATGCAGCCAGGCCGCCGTCTCGGCCGCCTGCATCGGCGCGAAGCCCCGCGCCAGAAGTCCCGCGATGAAGCCTGCCAGCACATCGCCCGATCCTGCTGTCGCGAGCCATGGCGCCGCGCGGTCATAATGGGCGGAGTTGATGCTGCACCGGCCCGTTGGATCGGCAATCACCGTGTCCGGCCCCTTGTAAAGCACGACGCAGCCGGCCCGCTGCGCCGCCTCGCGCGTCGCATCGACCTTGGAATAGGCGGGGCCTTTAGTGGCGGGGGCCGCGAGCTTCTCGGCAATGTCGGGGAAGAGCCGGGCGAATTCACCCGAATGGGGGGTGAGGACGCAGTTTTCGTGAAGTGCCGCGAAGAGGTCGGGTTCGCGGGCGAGGATCGTCAGCGCGTCGGCGTCGAGGACGAGTCGGGGTGAACCCCGACCTACGCCATCGGGCGCCGTATCGCCTGTAGGTCGGGGTTCACCCCGACTCCCCAAAACCGCCGCCACCAGCGCCACTTCCCTCTCTCCGGTCCCGAACCCCGGTCCGAGGCAGAGCGCGCTGATCCGGCTGTCCTCCAGCACGCGCTCGAACGCATCGGCATCGGCAATGGGCTTCAGCATCACCGCATCGAGCCGCGCTGCATTCTCCACCAGCGCCTCGGGCGGGCAGCCCACGGTGACCAGCCCCGCCCCGATCCGAAGCGCGCCCCGCGCGGCGAGGCGGGCGGCCCCGCCTTTGCCCGCACCGCCTGACAGGATCAGGGCGTGGCCGTGAGTGTATTTGTGATCGAGCCAATACTTCTCGAAATCTCGCGGATCGAAAAGAGGATCATCGCGTGAGATCAGGGAAACATCCGTGACATGCCGATCCGAAGCGAGTCCAATACCTTTGATCGCAAGTTTCCCCGCGTGACTCGGACACAAAAAGAGAAAATGGCCGACCTTTGGTCTATGGAACGTCACTGTGAGAGCTGCGCAATAGTGGCCATTATCGCCAAGCCAGATTCCGGAATCACTGCAGTACCCGGTAGGAACGTCCACAGCGACCGTTCTTTCTTGCATCCTCAAAAGTGGCTGTCCGGGTAAGTCTATGGGATCGGCATAGAGAGACTCGGCAAGTTCCGCTGGTGTGCCATCTAGTCCTCGCGTGAGCCCTGTCCCAAATAGCGCATCAACCACAACTTTATATCTCTCTGGCGATTGAAGAACGCTCGGAAGTGGATTGGCCTCCCCCAATCCCAGCCACCGCTCATAATTCACCCGCGCATCCGGCGGCAGCTTTTCCGCGTCGCCGTAGAGGAAGACCTCCACCTCCCAGCCCCACTCCTTCAGTAGCCGTGCCACGACAAACCCGTCGCCGCCATTGTTGCCCGGCCCGCAGAGCACCACCGCCCGGTGGGACGTCTTCGCGAGGTCCGGCCATTCCTCGAAGATCGCCTCGACCACGCCGCGCCCGGCGCGTTCCATCAG
>CAYGNE010000446.1:0-1535 GCA_964351155.1 uncultured Rhodobacterales bacterium
CGGATGCGGGACACGGCGATCAGTTCGGCGACGCCGGCCTCTGTCGTGGCGGGGGCCGAACGGGCCACCGGGCGGGGCGAGGTGTCGGGTGCGGTCGCCATGGCCGGTCCGGCCAGCAGCGCGCAGAGCGCGAGGAGGATTGTGCGCACCGGGGTCATTGCGCCGCCTTGGAACGACCGAAATCGGGTGCGTCCGTATCCTGTCCGGCCTCGATGATCCCGCGCCGGATCGCGCGGGTATGGGTGAAATACTCGTGCAGGTGGTCGCCGTCGCCGGTGCGGATCGCGCGTTGCAGGGCAAAGAGTTCCTCGGTGCACCGGCCGAGGATTTCCAGCGTGGCGTCCCGGTTGGTCAGGAAGACGTCACGCCACATGGTCGGGTCCGAAGCGGCGATGCGCGTGAAATCGCGAAACCCCGCGGCGGAATACTTGATGACCTCGCTGTCGGTCACCCGGCGCAGGTCGTCGGCCACGCCCACCATCGTGTAGGCAATGAGGTGCGGGGCGTGGCTGGTCACGGCGAGCACCAGGTCGTGGTGGTCGGCGTCCATTTCATCGACATGCGATCCCATGCCTTCCCACAGAGACCGTAACCGCCCGATGGCGGCGGGGTCGGAGCCTTCGACCGGCACCAGCAGGCACCAGCGGCTGTCGAACAGTTCGGCGAACCCGCTTTCGGGGCCGGAATGCTCGGTGCCGGCCAGCGGGTGGCCAGGCACGAAATGCACGTTGTCCGGCAGGTTTGGCCCGACCGCCTCGATCACGTGGCGTTTGACCGAGCCGACATCGGTGACCGTCGCGCCCGGTTTCAGCGCCGGGGCGATGTCCTTGGCGACCTGTTCCATGGCGCCGACGGGCACCGCCAGAACCACCAGGTCGGCACCTTCCACGGCGTCGGCGACGCTGTCGCAGATGCGGTCGCAAAGGCCGATGCGGCGCGCGGTGTCACGGGTTTCCTGAGAGCGCGAAAACCCGGTGACCTCGCCGGCCAGACCCCCGCGCTTTATCGCCCAGTACATGGACGAGGCGATCAGGCCCAGCCCGATCAGGGCGACCCGTTGGTAAACCTGGCTCATCTGGCGCCCCCTTTGAACGCGGCAACTGCGGCGACCACACGGCGACAGGCGATTTCGTCACCGACCGTGATCCGCAAGGCTTGTGGCAGGTTGTACCCGGCGACCCGGCGCACGATCAGCCCCTGGCTCTGCAACCAGGCGTCGCAGGCTTCGGCCTCTGCCGGGTTGCCAAACCGGGCGAGGACGAAATTGGCGCAGGAGGTGTCAGAGGGCACACCCAGTTCGGCCAGCCCCTCGGCGAGCCAGGCGCGCCACCTGGCATTCTCGGCCCGGCAATGTTCGAC
Organism: uncultured Rhodobacterales bacterium; assembly: GCA_964351155.1. Lineage (GTDB taxonomy): Bacteria > Pseudomonadota > Alphaproteobacteria > Rhodobacterales > Rhodobacteraceae > CAYGNE01. Next base: position 1,360 of record CAYGNE010000446.1, read on the forward strand.
ATACCCGGTGTCGCGGATCGCCGCCTCGGCAGCGGCCAGTGCGGTGCCTGACAGGTTGAAGGGGCCGCGCACCCGGTTCAGCACGTCGATCACCGATTGCGGGCCATGGCCCCAGCCGACACGCAGCCCGCCCAGCCCGTAAAGCTTGGAAAAGGTGCGGGTCATCACCACGTTGT
>CAYGNE010000447.1:0-1526 GCA_964351155.1 uncultured Rhodobacterales bacterium
CCAGCACCGGGCCAAGTTCGCGCACCATGCCGATGGCGACGATCTGGGGCACGACCGCTTCGGCATTGAACCGCGCACCACCGGAATAAATCTGCAGCGCCAGCGCGCCGCCGGTGAAGATCGCGGTGAGCCCGACAACCGGCAGCGACAGCCAGCCGACGTTCAGAAGGGCCATGCCGAATTCCCGCGGATAAAACGGAGGACGCAGGATATGCGTGATCGCCCGCGCGGAGAACAGCGACAGCCTGCCGATCGAGGCCATGAGAGTCAGGACAGCGCGCCCAAGCTGCGCCAGCAGGTTGAGTGGGTTCATGTCAGGTATTCCCGGCGGTATCGCGCGCCCAGCGAGGTCAGTATCTCGTAGCCGATGGTTCCGGCGGCGGCGGCCAGATCGTCCACGCCCTGATGCGGGCCCAGAATGCAAAGCGAGGTGGGCTCGTCGGCAAGCGCCGTCACATCGACGGTGATGAGGTCCATTGACACGCGTCCGGCCAGCGGACAGGCAATGTCACCGGCAAAGAGCTGCGCCCTGCGGCCCATGGCGCGGATCAGGCCGTCGGCATAACCCGCTGAAACGGTGGCAATTCTGCTGGGCCGGTCAGCGGTCCAGGCATTGCCGTAACCCACCGTTTCGCCGGGTTTCAGATCGCGTATCTGGATGACCGGCAGATCAAGCCGCACGACCTGGCGCGCGCCGGCGAACGGCATACCGCCGTAAAGACCGACACCGGGGCGGGTCAGGTCGAAGTGATATTCGGGACCGAGAAGAATGCCGCCCGTCGCCGCCAGCGACCGCGGAACATCCAGATCCGAGGTCATCTCGGTGAAGCGGCGCAATTGCCGGCTGTTCATGTTGTGGTCCGGTTCGTCCGCACAGGCCAGATGCGACATGATCAGAACCGGTTTGCGGGGCAGGATGAGATCGCGGATCGCCGACCATTCGGCCGACCCCATGCCCAGCCGGTTCATGCCGGTGTCAAGCTGGATGCCGAATTGCTGCGCGGGCAGGCGTTCGACATGACGCACCGCCTGGTCCACCGAATTCAGGAGCGGCGTCAGGCCATGCGACAAGATCAGATCGGTGTCGCCTTCCATGTGCCCGGAGAAGACCGAGATGCGCGGTCCCGGCCCGATGGCCTTGCGCACTGCTGCGCCTTCTTCGGCGACGGCGACGAAAAATTGTCTGGCGCCCGCGCGTGCCAACGCTTGGGACACGGCGGCGGCGCCCAGACCGTAGGCGTTTGCCTTTACCACAGCCGCCGTTTCACAGCCGCCCAGAGCGTTCAGGGCCCGCCAGTTGTCGACGAGTGCGGATAGATCGATTTTCAGTGTGCCCGTGGTCATGGCCCCGTACATGACATGGGTGCACCGGGCGTCAAGAGGGAAAGGAGAGACTTGCCGATGGCGCGGTTCGGGCAGGGCGCTCCATCCCAGCTGTTGGGGCCTGTTGTTTTCAGAATTCCTGATCGCCGGATTGTTGCCAGGGTTTCACGAGGTTTCCAAAGCGGGTGAAGCGACCCTCGAAG
>CAYGNE010000448.1:0-1523 GCA_964351155.1 uncultured Rhodobacterales bacterium
CGACCCGTTGGCCGGGTTCGAGACCACGCGCCTGCAACGCATTTGCCAAGGCAAGGACATCTTGCGCGAACTGATCATAGCTTTGTTCGACAACCGATCGGTCCGAACCAAAGCACCGTACGCGGCGCCCGGTGCCGATGGTACGGCCGCGCTCGAAAAGTCGATGGAGTGTCAGTGGATCGGTCATTCCAGCCTCTCTGCATTAACCTCAGACCATGCCGAACTTCCGAAGCGTAGCCTGTGCGGTCCTGGTTGCGAGACTACGCTCGAATGACGACATCGCGCGCTCGTCCATCTCAACCGCATCCCGGTCAATCGGCCCCGCGCACAACTGTTTGGTTGCCGCGACCGCGTGGGCCGGAAGCGCAGCCAGCCGGGTGGCATAGTCGCGTGCGGCTTTGGCCGCGCTGCCTTCGGCCAGGAAGTCCGCCAATCCGATCCGATACGCGGTTTCACCCGAAAATCCTTCTGCACCCCACAGGATATGCCGCGCCGTATAGGCCCCCAGCCGCGCCTGCATCGCGGCAATGCCATAGGCGGCGTTCCAACCGATGGGAACCTCGGGCAGGGCCCATTTTGCATCCGCACTCGTAAAAACCACGTCGCAGGAGGCTGCATAGACGGCACCGCCGCCGATGGCGTACCCGTCGACAGCGGCGATTATCGGCTTCGGGTGACGATTGAAGCTGCGGGCCAGTGCGGCCATTTCGCGTTCGTCTGCGATCATTTCTCCGACGCTCTGACCGGCGAGAGCCTTGAGATCGCTGCCGGCACCGAAGCCATGCGAATATCCCTGCAAGACAATTGCATGGACAGCCTCATTCCCGGCGGCGCGCTCCAGCGCCCCGGCCAGCGCCCGCGTCACCGCGAGATCCATTGAATTGCGCCGCTCGGGGCGGTCCAGCGCCAGGATCCGAACCGCCCCGTGATCGATCTCGCGCAGGCCTTCCGTCATCAGATTTTCACTCCAAACCGGGCATACGAGGCCCTTGCGACCTCGTGCTTGCAGCTTTCATGAAACATCTGGTTGGCCATCAGATCGAGCACCTGGCTGTTTTCGCCCGCCGCCGGGGCACAAAGCCGCTTGGTCGCCGTAACCGCGTGTTCCGGCAGTGCCGCGAGCTTGGTCGCGTATTCGTGCGCTGCCTCGGCCGCGCAGCCCGCGGCAAGGAAATCCGCCAATCCCAGGCGAACGGCTTCTTCGCCATCAAACGGGTCGACGCCCCAGCAGACATGGCGGGTCACATAGGGCCCACAGCGGGCGAGGAAGGCCTGGACACCCCAGCCGGGATTCCAGCCCAACGCCACCTCGGGCAGATGCCACCGGGCGTTTTTTGCTGTGAAAACCACGTCGCAGGAAACCGTGAACACCATGCCGCCGCCCATGGTGAACCCGTCAACAGCGGCAATCACCGGCGTGTCCATGAAACAGAACGAGCGGGCCACGGCGGCTTTTTCACGTTCGGCGGCGGAAATCTGGTCGAGGTTGAACGTGGCGAGTTCCTTCAGGTCGCTGCCGGCAC